>JBKQPS010000264.1:0-22114 GCA_052144915.1 Spirochaetia bacterium
CTGCTTCCCGTTCTCCTGGCTGAACTCCTTGAGAAATGCCGCCACGAGCAGGGGGATGTCCTCCTTGCGCTCGCGCAGCGGCGGCACATGGATGTTCACGACGTTCAGGCGGTAGTACAGATCCTCGCGGAACGACCCCTTTGCAATCGCATCCCGCAGGTCCCTGTTCGTGGCGGCGATGAGCCGCACGTCCACCTCGACCGTTTCCTCCCCGCCGACGCGCTCGAACTTCTTCTCCTCCAGCACGCGCAGGAGCTTGATCTGCACGTTCTGGTTGATCTCGCCGATTTCGTCGAGGAAAAGAGTGCCCAGGTGGGCGAGCTCGAACCTGCCCCTCTTGCGCGAGATCGCCCCGGTGAAGGCCCCCTTCTCGTGGCCGAAGAGCTCGCTCTCCAGGAGGCTCTCCGTGAGGGCGGCGCAGTGCAGCTTGATGAAAGGCTTGTCCTTGCGCGGAGAGTTGTAGTGCAGCGCCTCGGCGATCATCTCCTTCCCCGAACCGCTTTCCCCCGTGATGAGCACTGAGCTCCGCGAGGGGGCGACCTGGCGGACCATCTCGAAGACCTGCTTCATCTCGGCGCTTCGGCCGATGATGCTCGCGAACCCGCTGCGCCGCTCCAGCTCCTCCTGCATGGAGCGGTTCTGCAGGGCGAGCTCCCGGCTGGCCAGCGCGCGCTTGACCAGCAGGGAGAGGCGGTCCAGGTTCACCGGCTTCGTGAGAAAGTCGTACGCGCCGTCATGCATGGCCTGCACGGCGGACTCGATGGTTCCGTGACCGGTGAGGATGATCACGGGCATGGCGGCAAACTGGGCCGTCACGCTCTTCAGCAGTTCCTCTCCCGACAGGCGCGGCATCTTCAAATCGGTGATGAGAAGATCGATATCCCCCCGGGTGATCGCCTCCAGAGCTTCCTTGCCGTCCGCGGCGGTGGCCACCTCGTAGCCGTCAAGGGCGAGGGCCTCGCGCAGCCCCTCGCGGATGTTCTTCTCGTCGTCCGCGATCAGGATCGTGAGCTTCACAGGGCGTCCCCCTTGTAGTCGATGAGGATCTTCTCCGTCTGGGGGACCGGCAGCGCGAGGGTGACGGTCGTGCCCTCTCCCACCCGGGAGGTGACGGAGATGTCCCCGAAATGCTCCTTGATGATCTTGAAGACGATCGTGAGGCCCAGCCCGGTGCCGAACGGTTTCGTCGTGAAGTACGGCTCGAAGATCTTGTCCATGATCTCGTCCGGGATGCCCCCGCCGGTGTCGGAGATGCGCACGAGGACCTCGTCACCCGCGCGCAGGGATTCGATCGTCAATACGCCGCCGCCCGGCATCGCGGCCACCCCGTTCTTGATGAGGTTGAGCAGCGCCTGCTTGATGTAGCGCGCGTCGATGCGGAGCAACGGCAGCATCGGCGAGAGGCGCGCATCCACCGTCACGCCGGCCTGGTCCAGCTCGGGGTGGACGAACTCGAGCAGCTCCTCGATGACCCGGTTCACGTCCCCGTCCTCCAGGACCGTGTCCATGGGCTTCACCGCGAAGAGAAAGTCCACGACGATCCGGTTGAGGCGGTCGACCTCCTCGTTGATCACGCCGAGGTGCTGGTCGATGTCCTTCGCCTCGATGCAGTCCTTGCCGGCCGTCTTTTTCTGGATCAACTGGAGGTGGATGCCCATGGAACCCAGCGGATTCTTGATCTCGTGCGCCACGCCCGCGGCCAGGGTCGTCAGGGACGCGAGGCTCTCCGCACGGCGGAGCCGCGCTTCCTTGGACCGCTTCTCCGTCACATCCTCGATGTGGACGACGCTTCCCTGCACGCTCCCGCCCCGCACGAGGGGGAGGAGACTCACCGAGAGGAGGCGCGGCGGGCTGCCGTCGATGGTGAACTCCCGGTCGGCGGCCTTGCCCTGGCTACGGAGGGTCGAGGAAAAGAAGTCCGCCAGCTCCCGGTCGGAAATGCAGTCCCACAGCAGCTTGTCCACGATGTCGCCCGCGGCAAAGGGACACAGGCGCTCGGCGGACTTGTTGTACAGCATGACCCGGTGCTCTCCATCGGTCACGATGATTCCCTCCGTGAGGGACTCAAGGAGCATCCCCAGCAGGTCATTCTCCTCGGAGACCTGCACGATCAGGGCGCGGACCTGGTCCAGGTCCATCTTTCCCAGCTTGTCCAGTGCCTTCTGGATGAACCTTTTCACGTCGTCCTCTCCTCCCGGAGGCGGTAGAAAAGAGCCTCGACGACGCCGGACGGCTGCATGTTGAACGTTTCGATCCTCGCGTGCGCATCACGGACCGCCGCGCTCCACCGCTCCAGGGAATCCGTGGCGGCGCTGCCCTGGCGGAGGAGCTCTCCCAGGTGCGACACCAGCTCCTCAAGGAAGGAGGAGAGGGTGTCGCGCGAGTACCTGGCGCGCTGCGTCCTGCGCTCGGGGATCAGGTCGGACATCTCCTCCACGATATCAATGCCCGGATCGTTCGCGCCGCGGACGAGCTCCATGAAGCGACGGGCCAGCTGCGCGAGCTTCTCGGGATTGATCTCGCGCCATGCGAGGAAGAACCCGCGCAGGCCGGCAAATCCCTCCGCCTCGCCGCGGAATATCTTCGTCATGACCTCCCTCTCCTCTTCCCGGCTGCGCGCGGGAAAGGGGTAAGGGCGCAGCCGGGAGAGGATCGTGGGAATGATCGCGGCCCGGCGCGTGCTCAGGACCATGAAGTGCACGGACGCGGGCGGCTCCTCCAGAATCTTCAGCAGCGCGTTGCGCGCGGACTCCTGCATCCTGTCCGCATTTTCGATGACCGCGATCTTCTTCGAGCCCGAAGCCGTCAGGTGCGCCCAGGCGGCCAGCCGCCGGACCTGCCCGATGCTGATCGTGTCCGATCTGACCTGCGCCGCGACGGGCGCCGCCGCGGCCACGATGCGCTCCAGGAGCCCGCCGAGCTCGCGCGCGGGCGGAAGCTCGGAACCCGGAGAAAGGCCGTCCGTCAGCTCCTCCAGCTGCGCCACGCGCTCCTGCATGCCCTTCACCCGGGCATCGTCGGCGTCCGCGATCCAGGGGTCGAACCGGCGCGTGAGCTTCCGCACCGCGCGCAGGAGCAGGTACAGCGTGGAAGTCTTCCTGCTCCTCATGAGGGCATCGGCGGAGGCGGCGATCTCCACGTCGGCGTAGCGCGGTCCGACCAGCACCGTCTGCGGATGGGTCAGCTCCTTCTGCATCCGGCAGGATGCGCACTCGCACGACCACTCTCCCCTGCCTTCTTCGCAGGTGAGTACCCTCGCCGCCTCGAGGGCAGTGGACAGCTTCCCCGCGTAGGCCGGACCGTGGAACAGCGCCGCGCGGGGAAACCTCCCCTCCGCCAGCTCGCCGCGGAGCGTCTCCACCGTCGTCGCCTGGCCGATGATGTTCTCGAACATCAGCCGAGCCTCTGGAGGATGAGATCCGCAATCGCCTTGTCCGGCCGCCCGGCGGCAAGCCGGGACGCGCAGCGGCCCATCTCGGCACGACGTTCGTTCCCGTCGAAAAGAGAATTCACCGCGGCCACCAGTTCATCCGGTGTCGCCCCCGGTTCCTCCAGGACGAGCGAGGCCCCCCGCGCGCCGAACATTGCCGCGTTGCGCAGCTGGTCTCCCCTGCTCCCGCTGGTCGAAAGGGGGACGAGGATCGAGGCCTTTCCGAGCGCGGCAATCTCGGCGAGCGTATTCGCTCCGGCCCTGCTGATCACGAGGTCCGCCGCGGCCATGATGTCGGGCAGCTCGTCCCCGAAGAACGGCGCGGGAAAGTAGTTTTCCCTCGACGCCGGCACGAACTCCCTCGCCCCCATCTGGTGCACCACGAAGTAGCGCGGCAGAAGCCGCGCGAGGCTCGCCGCGACCAGGGCATTCATGAACGAGGAGCCGAGACTTCCCCCGATGACAAACAGCAGGGGGACGCGGTCCTCGCACCCGACAAATGCCCGCCCCCGCTGGGGCTGCGCCGCATACAGGGCCCCGCGAACCGGATTCCCCGTGACGATCGCCTTGCTCCGGAAGGCCGCAGGCAGGTAGTCGAGCGTTTCGGGAAAGGAGACGAGGACTTTTTCGCAGAAGCGCATGTTGATCCGTGTGGCGAGGCCAGGGTCGAGATCGGACTCATGAGTCCAGGCGGGGATGCGCCGCAGCCAGGCCGCGAGCACGGGCGGGACGCTCACGAAACCTCCCTTGGAGAAAAGGAACGACGGCCTGTCCCTGCGCATGATCCGCAGGGAGGCCACGATCCCCGCCGCGGTCTTCAATATGTCCGTGAAGTTCCGCAGGGAGACGTAGCGGCGGAGCTTCCCGGCAGGTATTGCGCGGAAATCGATCCCCGCATTCGCGACCAGCCGCCTTTCCACGCCGCGCGACGAGCCGATCCAGACGACCCGCCGTCCCAGCCGTGCCGCCACCGCGAGCCCGGGGAACACGTGGCCGGCCGTTCCGCCGCCGGCGAACGCCACCACGGGCGCGCAGCGCGATCCATTCCCAGTTGCAACACTCCTGACCATACAGTAGTTTCACACTATCATGAGATTCAGCGCGGTCGCAATCCAGATGCTTCTTCTCGTCCTGCCGCTCCGTGCGGAGGATGCGCTCGCTCCCTTTGTCGGAAGCGACACCCTCGTGCAGCTTCGCACCGGCGCGGCCGTCAAGGCCGGCCTGGCGCAGGATGCGACCCTCTCCCTGGTGCCCAATGTCAGCTCGCGCGACACGATCTCCGCGGAGGTGAAAGCGCTTGCGCCTTCCGTCGGGGCGGAGCTCCTGCGGATCATTCCCGGGCCGGGAATCACGATGGACGCGCCGGCCGGCCAGCTCCTTCTCTTCAACTCGATGCACTCGGTCAGCACCATGAAAGGGGTGACGTACTGGTCGGTGACCCGGGCACAGGAGCACGTCTTGTTTGTCGATTCCTACGCGATCTCTTCCCCGGAAAAGGCGGACCGCGTACCGGACCCGGTCTTTACCGAGATACCGGCAACGCATGAGCTGTACACCTTCCAGGAGGACAGCAGTTTCGGCAGAAACACATTCCTGGAGCGCTTTTTCGCGAAAACCGACCACCTCTACGTGAAGATGGAGAACCTGTCCACTATCAGGTTTCTCTTCATCCCGTTCATACAGCCGCAGGGCCTCGTGAGCCAGGTCGTGCTCGTGCCGGCCGGAACCGACGTGCTGTTCTACGGCGTTGCGTGCATCCGCACCGGGATGCCGATTGGAGACAAGTCCAGCCGCGTGCAGTCAATGGAGAACCGGCTGGTCGCGCTCGCCGGCTGGCTGGAAAAGCGCCTCTCCACCGGGCACGGCTGAAGAGAGTGATCCCTCGCGGCCGGACGCGGATTCTCGCGGTTGCGCTCTGGCTTTTCATTCAGCTGCCGGGGGAGGTCTGGTGCGGTCCCGATGCGCGCGAGCCGGATTTCTCCGGATGGAGCCGCGTGCGGACTGAGCATTTCCTCTTCGTCTTCGAGGAACGGGACCATGAGGCTCTCCGCGAGCTCCTGTCGTTCGCGGAAGACGTCTACCGCGACCTGACGATTTTCCTCCAGAGCGCGCCCCGGGATATCCAGGTCGTCGTGCGGGGCCGCATCGACACGGCAAACGGATACACCAGCTCGTCACCACCCCGCATCGTTCTCTACCTCGCCCCGCCGTCCGAGCCTCTTCTCGGGCTCGATGCCTCCCGCTACCTGCGCCTGCTCTTCGTCCACGAGCTCACGCACTTCTTCAACTTTCAGTACGAGAGGGGCATCCTCGCGGCCGGGGAGAGCCTGTTCGGTCCAGGCCTGAGGGACGCGGAAGCCGTGCTCTACGGGTATGCTGCCCTGGAGGGGATCGCCACGGTGACGGAGACGATGTACACCGACGGCGGCAGGGGCCGGAACCCGTTCTTCGAGCTTGAACCGCGGGCGCTCGTGCTCGAAAACTCCTTCTTTTCCCTCAGCCGCGCCGCGTACGGGTCGAGCTTCCCTCCCTTCGACCGTGTCTGGCTGGGGGGCTATCTTTTCGTGCAATTCCTGCTGGACACCTACGGGCCGGATGTGATGCGGAAGGTTCACGCAGCCTACGCGGATGCACCCTTTCGGGGCCCGTGGGCGGCAGTCCGCCGCGTCACCGGCCGGGACGTATCGGAGCTCTTCCAGGAAATGATCCGGAAGCTGCGAGCGCGCTACGGCGGCGCCGCGACAATACCCGCGGGCCGGCAGATAAGCCCCCCCGGGATCGGCGACTATTTCCTGCCCGTGCCCACCGAGGCCGGATGGTATCTCTACCGCAGCAGACAGGATGATGCGGGTGCCATCGTGCAGTGGGAGCCGCGCACGGGCAGGGAACGCGTTCTCCTGTCCACTCCCCTGACGGACGCCTCGTCGCTCACGGCCTCGAGGGACGGGTCGCAGATCGTTTTCGCCACCGTGGAAGACGACGTGGGGAAGAGCGGACCGCTCGCGCTTTCCGATCTTTTTTCCCTCGACCCGGGGACCCGCGCGGTGCGCCGGCTCACCGTCGGTGCTCACCTGTGGCAGCCCCGCCTTTCTCCGGACGGCCGCACCCTGGTCGCCGTCCAGTCGGCGGGCGGCCTTTCGCGGCTGGTGATGGAGGACCGAGGCTCGGGAAGGCTGACGGTCCTGTACGCGCGCGCGGGTGCACGAGTGTGCACACCCGCCTTTTCCCCGGACGGCACGCGGATCGCATTCGTGGCGCAGGCCGGAGGACGAAACGACATCCTGGTCCTCTCCCTGCCCGTCCCGGGCGCCCCTGTCGCCGCGGACGACCAGTTTGCCGACGTGAATGTCGATGCCGCCGTTCCGCTTCTCTCCCAGGGGGCGGGACGCGAATACTATCCCAGCTTCATCGATGAGCGCACCGTCGCCTTCTCGTCGGACCGGGGATCCGCGCTCGCGCTGTATGCCGCGAGCCTCGACGGGGACGAGCCGACGCTTCTCTGCGAGGATCCCGTCGGCGCGTGGGCGGGTGTCGCGGTCGGCGAAGACGTCGTGTACGGCACTTGGAGATCCTCGGGGTTCGCGCTGATGAGGAAGGAAGCCGTCCACGAGCAGCGGCCGGCCCCGCAGGAGAAGCCATCCGCCCCGGCTCCCTCGCTGCCTCCGCTGCCGGCAGCGGACCGCTATGTCGACCTGCCCCGGTTCGTGTACTGGGCTCCCATTCCGCTGTACGACAGCAGCATCGCCGCGGGTGAGCTGATCCTTGCCCCGGGCGTTCTGATACACGCTCTCTCGAACCTCGAGTCGAGCTCGCTGGACGCCGCGCTGAGCTTCCGGCCCGACTGGCTGCAGCCCGCGGTGGAGATCGACGCGCAAACCGTGCTGGGGACCACGCAGGTCTCCTACCTCCTCTCGGAGGGGTTCACGACGGCGATCGCCGGTGAATCCCTGCAGGAACTGCAGCAGCAGGTCTCGTTTTCTTTTCCGCTGCTGAGCAGCACCGTTTTTCGGACCACGACAAGCCTGGTGGCCAGCGCCGGCCTCGTCGATTCGCTCCTCCTCACCGGGTCGACGCCCTTCAGTTTTGCTGACGGCCTTCGCGGAGTCGATCCGGGAGGCGCAGCCCTGGCCTTCGAGCACGACGCTGGTCTCACCGCGGGACTCGCATTCGTGCGCAGGTCTTCCGGCAGCGATTTCGACCTGTTCGACAGGAACGCTCTGGTCGCGTCGACCTCCGGGGTCGCCTATCCACCGGTTCTCTCGGGAACAGGATTGGGAGCTCTCGGCCAGGCCCTGTTCTCCCTCGCCTTTCCCTCCCCTCTGGCGCACCAGGTCGTCAAGGTCGGGATGAAGACGAGCTACGCGACTTTCGGAGGGCCGTTCCTCCAGGTGACAAATCCCCGGGGAGCCTTCGATCCGGTCACCCAGCTGCTGCAGGGCAGGACGCTTCTCTCCGTGGACTACCAGTTCCCCATCGCCCTCCTGGACGCGCCGCTGGTGTACTCCTTCGGGCTCGTCGCGATTGGCGGCGGTGCGCACGTCGAGGCAGCCGCGGACTGGAGCCCGTCCGGCGCTGCGCTGCTTTTCGACCACGATATCTACGCGGGGATGGAGCTGGTGTTCGTGCTCTCGGTCGGGGAAGGAACCCTGCCGGTGCTCGTCGGCGCAAGCGTCAGGTTCGACCCGCACCTCGTGACGCCGTTCGACTGGGCCACGGACATCCGGCCGTACGTCGCGTTCTCCACCGACAGCTTCGCCGGGCTCAGCCTGGGGAGCCTGACACGCCCGGAGGCCGCGGCGTACACCCCCCTCCGATAGGAGAGCTCGCCGTGCCGTCCCTACCAGCCGCCCTCGAGCAGGAACCCCCAGGACCCGCCGATGTTCGGCCTCTCGAACGGCCAGGCCCAGTACACCTCGATCACGAATGCGCCGAGCACGTTGACGCGCAGGGCGGCCCCGGCGCTGAAGACCGGGATGCGCGCCGTCTGGTCCGTGGAAAGCTCGATCAGCGGGGTGTCGCTTTCCGTCCATGCCACTCCGCCATCGAAGAAGCCGACCAGCTCGGTCGGAATCCACGGGAAGTTCAGAAGGCCAAAGACATCGTTGCCGAGGACGGGAATGCGCAGCTCCAGGTTGACGACCGCGATCTTCGAGCCGAAGAGCCGATCGATCTGCGGGATGTCTCCGTTCGAGCCGGCCCCTTCGTTCGAGGCGATGGAGTAGTACTCGTAGCCGCGCACCAGGTCAGGCTCCCCGAGATAGAACTGGGTCAGCGTCGAGTTGTCGGCGCCCCCGAAATACCTGCCCAGGCTGAGAGCCCGCAGCGCGATCGTGAAGGGATTCAGGAAAAGGTATCCCCGCACGTCTCCCAGGGCCGTGAGGAAATATGTGGTTCCGACGTTCTGGTCCAGCTCGAGACGGTACCGGTACCCCCGGATCGGGCTGGTAAAGCCGAAGAAAGAGTAGTCCCCGACGTACGCAAGGCCCGCGTGAAAGAGCTGCAGGGGCGGGGGCGTTGCCACGGACACCTGGTCCTGCGCCACGAGCGTCCCGTTCTGGTAGTAGGAGACGGGGGCAGTTGCCTCCCACCAGTACATCGTGTACCCGACGTCCGCCTCCCAGCGGCGGTTGATCGTGAGGGGGTACTGCGCAAGGACGTCGGCCTCTTCCTGGAAGATCACCTGCTGCAGGATCCCCGTGTCGGCGAGCGTGGGGGAGATCGTGAATTGCGACGGGTCGAGCGAGACATACGAGAGCTGGGGAATGTGGGCAACCGAAATTCCCCAGTTCACCCGATTCCCCTTGTCCGCGTAGTCCACCAGCGCGCCGATCGAATCCAGGGAGCTGGATGCCTGCACCGCGGCATCGATCTCGTGATTCCCCAACACGTCGGCGAAAGACATGGCGCCGGCGCCGCCGATGCTCGTCCCATAGGGACTCACTCCCAGCCCCACGCCGACCTGGCTGACCTGCAGGAGAGAGAAAGTCGTCGAGTACGGCGAAAGGGAGGCGATCGGGAGCACGGGGGCCGCTGCCGCTGCGGCCGCCGCGACGTCGGAAGGGAGGGTCGGCGTATCGATCGCGCCATCCAGGTTCACCAGGTCGCCCTGGGCCTGTGCGAGAGTCAGCGCATGGACCTCGTACTTTCTGTCGTTGAAGACCGTCGCGACCAGGTCCCCGGTTCCCGCCGCCACCGACAGGCACGGGGAGAGCAGGGTCAGGCCGCTGATGCCGGTGGCGACCCTGGTCACGCGGAAGAACTGCCGCGTCTCGAAGCTGTAGCGATACACGTCGCTGTAGCCATCCGTGTCCGCGACGAAAAAGAGGCTCTTGCCGTCCGGGGAAAAAAGCGGACTGATGTGCTTTGCCCCGTCCTTGACGGAGATGATCCGCGTCTCCCTTTTTCGCATGTCAAACAGCCCGATGTTCATGGACTGGAACCGCAGGGATTCGAGGTCGGTATCCGCGCCCTCATCCGTGGCAAACGCGAGGGTCGTCCCGTCGGGGGACCACGCGGGCTGGAGCTTCGTGTGCCACCCGCTGGTGAGGCGCTCCAGCGTTCCGTTTTCCGGCTGGAGGACGTAGATGTCCCGAAGCGCATCCCGTGTCGCCGACAGGGCGATCCGCGAGCCGCCGGGCGACCATGCCAGTCCCGCGGCTCCCTTGACCCCCGCGAGCGGGATGATCTTCTTCGTCCGTCCCGAGGGAATCTCGACGATATCCACCGCGTCCTTCCCTCCCCGCTCCACCACGAACGCGAACGAGCGCGAATCCGGCGCCCATGCGCCCGCGGAGTCGATGAAGTTCAGCACGTCGTAGCGCGCGTCGCTGTCCGACCGGGCCAGGTTCCCCAGGACTTTCCCGGTGTGCGCGTCCACGAGATACAGGTCGAGGCCGAACAGGTCCCGCAGGGAGAACACCGCGATGTATCTGCCGTCCGGGCTGATGACCGGACTGAGGTTCAACCCGCTCTCGAGACCCGGCAGGGTGCGGCCCACATCTTGGGGCAGCGTGCGGCCGACGAGATCCGGCGCATACGTCGCGGAAAAGTCGCTTTTCCACCGGGTCGATAGCTCATCCATGTTCTTCATGCCGAGCGCGGAAACTGCCGCGTCGGAGATGCTCTTGTCCGTCGCGTCGAGGAAAAAGGCCCGCATGCCGGTCTTGCCCCAACCGCGGTCGATCCAGTACCAGACCGCATCGCCGAAACGGTAGGGAAAGTACTTGAACTGCTTCCGGGCGAGGTCGTCGATGCTCGGGATGTCATTGTTCAGCACCGCGTCGCGCATCCACATTTCCGTCAGGTGATCGCCCGGGCCCAGGGAGAGGTACTCGGCCTGGCCTTCGATGAACCACAGGGGCAGCGGCCTCCAGCCGGCGCCGAAAACTCCCAGGGGACTCAATTTTTCGAACTGGAAGGCGTGGACCAGCTCGTGTGCAAGCACGTGCGCATTCTCGGCGTACGTGCCCGTGAGCGGGAGGACGATCCGGTGCCCGAGACCTTCCGTCACCCCACCTTCGCCGAGGGACACGATGCCGGGGATGACGTTGGTCTGCTCGAAGTCGACGAAGCTGTCATAGAGAACGACTTTCTGGAGGCCCGTGATGTCGTACCCGAAGATGTCCGCGTGGTGGGTGTACGCACTTTCCAGGATACGGGCCGCGTCCATTGCGGCCGGCGTGCCGCGCGGGTAGTGAAAAACCTGGAAATGCTGGGTTTTCAGCACTGAAAAGTCGATCGAACCGTATTGCACCTTGTTGCGCTCGAAGGACTGGCCGCCGGCAGACCAGGGGAGGCATGCGAGGAGACACAGAAACACTCGCGCCCGGCGGGGAATGCGTCTCACCCTCAATCCAGGACGACGCGGTTGCGCCCCGCCTGTTTCGCCTGGTACATGGCCCTGTCGACGCGTTCGATCCACGACTCCTGGCTCTCGCCGGGCGTGTAGGGGGCGGCGCCGATGGAGACCGTGATGCCGATGCTCTCACCGCCGCACTGGAACCTCAGCTCTTCCATGTCCCTGCGGAAGCGCTCGGCGATTCCGGAAGCCTGCGGCTCGTTGGAGTTCGAGAGAACGACGAAGAACTCCTCGCCGCCGTAGCGTCCGGCGTAGTCGTACTTCCGCAGTCCTGCCAGAAGGCGCGCCCCGATTTCGCGGATCACCTGGTCTCCGCACTGGTGGCCGTAGTTGTCGTTGACGGCCTTGAACTTGTCGATGTCGATCATGAGCCCGGTGAGCGGCACGTCCAGGCGGATGCTGCGCTCGATCTCGATGGATATCCGCGTGAACAGGCTCCGGCGGTTGAGCAGCCCCGAAAGGCTGTCGAACGCGGCGATCAGCTCCAGCTCGGTGTTGGCCTTCTCCAGCTCCTCGTTCAGCCTTCGAATCTTGTCGTAGGCATCCTTCAGGTTCAGGTTCTGATCCAGGACGAGCGAGGAAAGACGCTCCTCCTCCGCGACTGCAACCCGGTAGAACTCCCGTTCTTTCACGAGATTCTCCTGGCTCTCCCAGCGCATCTGGGCCGCGCGGACCCGCGCCTGCAGCTCCACGGGCTCGTAGGGGACCCGGATGAAATCGTCGGCGCCCGATTCGACGGATTTCTTCACCTGCTCGTCCTTCTGGACCTCCGCGAGAAGGAGGACCTGCAGGGGCTGATCCGCGTGAACTTTCCTAATGGCCCGCACGAGGTCATGCGCGTTTCCCTCAAGCAGCGCGGAGGAGACGAGCACGATCTGGATCTCCCGTTCTCCGAGCTCCCGCAGCGCCTCTTCGCGGGAACGCGCGCGAAAAATCGAATACCCTTCGCCCTGGAGAGCCTGATCCATCCTGGCGAGATTTTCCTCGAGGTATGCAATGAGCAGGATATTCATTCGTAGCATCGCGGATATTTCAGATTATGGCAAAACCGGCACAGGGTCAATCTGGCGGCATCACGACAGTCCCAGCAGCCGCAGGAGCTGCAGCGCAACGCCGGTCACGAACCCCACGCAGGCGCCGACCACGGCGGATAGTGCGCCGGCGCGAATGCTCCGGGGCACGGACGCCGCGATTCCGGGAATCACGCCTTCGAGCAGGCGGGGCAGCCGCGCGCGAAGCGATTCGTCCAGTGCGCGCTTCTTCTCCACGTCGATTCGCAGCACCTCTCCGATCGTCGCCTGCGCGTGATCTTCCACGAAATCGAACAGGAGTCCGCAGAGCTGCCGCGAGATCGACCGTGCCGTCTCCGGTCGAATGAGGAGATCCAGCGCCCGGGCCGAAAGGATCTCGACAATCTCGGAATCGCGGATCCGCAGGGTGTCATAGACAAACGCGCCGAGAGTCCGGGGATCCTCGTCGAGCCGCTCTGCCGCGAACCCGGCCATGGACTGCCGAGTCTGCGGATCCGCAAGGCTCCCCAGGAAGCGATCCAGGAGAGCAGCGGCTGAATCGGAAAGCTTCCGCCGGGGGTCGTTCCGTTGCGGGGGCCCGTCCGTGGGCGTCACGAGCAGGGAATCTCTCCACCCCTGTGCGGACTCGAGGAACACCCCGGCGATCCTTTCCTGCTGCCGGCTGTCCCTCATCATCTTTTCGGCCGCCCCAATCGTGTCATCGACGATCTCGGGCATCTTCTCGTTCAGTTTCCGATCGAACTGGCCCGCTGTAATAAAGAGCTTTTGTAGTTCACTCAACTTTTCGAGAATCCGAGGAATCAGCTCGCGGCCGCGTTCTGAAAGGTAGGCGCGGGTCTCCCCGGACCTCAGCCAGCGCACCAGGGCATCCACGGCCTCCGGGATGTAGGACTCGAACACCGATGAGATCTCGCGAAGCACATCATCCGTGAGCATCGGTCCCGCCTGCCGCGTCACGAACAGGGCCGCCGCACGGCCTACCGCCTGCCTGTTCTCTTCACGGGAAATCGTGGGGAGCAGGTGTGCGGCGAGAAAACCGGGAAAGCCGAGGTCATTCGACAGGTCGCGCACTCGACGCTGCGCCAGCCCGGAAACGATTCTGAACATGGCGTCCCGGACGGCATAGATGACCGCGCGCGAGCGCAACACCCCGCCCAGCGATTCGGCGATTACGCTCTCCAGTGACCGGGCTGCCGCCGATTTCCGGTCGATTGCCAGGTCGCCCACCCGAAGCATGAGGGCCCACCGGGTAAGCGCCTCGACGCCGTTGCCCGCCGCCCGGGAGACCACCGACCGGTTTCTGAGCAGAAGGGGCAGGGAAAGACGGCCGATCACGGAATAGCCCAGCGCGGCCCCGACCAGCGCGCCGCAGGCAGGCGGAATCAGCCACGGGACGATTCCGGAGGCAAATGAGGAGATCACTGGAGCGTAGATGAGAACTTGTCCGCCTTGGCGCGTGATTCGAAAAGCTCGATGTACGACCCGAACACCCAGCCCTTGAGGCCCTGGTAGTCAATCCGGTACCAGTAGGCCGTTTCGTTCTCCACCGTGTCTTCCTTGTCAGCCCGGGTGATGACCTCCATGACCGCTCCCATGCGGATGTGGGAGAGCACCGTCGCCTGGCTCGAGGGCTGCTCACGGACGCGCAGCAAGGGAGATTTCACGACAGCCCAGGTGGAGTGGATGCTCAGGACAGGTGTGGGCGGGAGCGTCACCCGTTCGGAGCTCCCCGAGCGGCCGCACGCTGCGAGCGCCATGAGCACAAGGGCACCCAGGAGACAGACGGCGGTCGTCCGCGCCGCACAGCGGCCCTTCTTCCTTGAATTTTCAATGAGACGTACCCTATATTCTGAGCAACATGAGCTGGCGGCGCGTTCCACGAGGCGTACTATTCATCATTTTGGCATTCTGGACAACAGCCGGTGCTCACGCGTTCTCAATGGGACTGAGCGGAGATGGCACAGTGACGATGTCCGCGGGCCAGGGGTTCGGGCCCAAGTTGCAGTATGGCGGCGGAATCGCGATCAATTTCGTGTTCCCGATCCGTGATTGGATTCGACTGGACGCGACGATCGAAGGCTACACCGTGGAGCCTTCCGACATCTCGGGGGGCTTTCTCTACCGCGGGTACTCGGGCGGCGCGATGGCAATCATGGCCCAGGCCGGGTGGATCATCGTTTCCTCACCGGGCTTCGGCCTGCTGCGCCTGGGCGGAGGCGTCGGCATTGCGGCTGCGCTCCCCAGCTACTGGTATACAACGCTCGCATTCTTCTACCTTGAGCCACGCGCGCAGGCACTTCTGGACTGGGAACCGGCAGGGCTGCCGCGTTTCGATTTCGAGCTCTGGGTGCCGGTTGCCTTCGAGCTTCGCCGCGACCTGGATTATTCGATGTCCACTGGTGTTGGCATCGGAGTGCTGTACAGATTGGGGTAGACCGATGAGACGCATGATTCGATACGCGGCAATGGTTCTGCTTGCCGCCGCCCTGGCCTCCTGCTCGATGTTCAACTACTCGGGGATCGTCACGAACAGGTGGGCGTTAGTTTATGGTGTGACCACATACACAATGAACCCTTCAGGCCCCAACCTCCAGTTTCCTCATATGGACGCCAGTGGGATGGCTGCTGTGTTGCAGGCCAACAACTATACGGTCAAGAGCAGATGGGTTGATGGATCCGGAACAGTATGGAAGAACAACGCATCGGTTGGACAGGTAGGTCAGCCGCAGTATGACAGCGGGGGAAACTTCAGTGATCCAGGTTTGACAACCCCTGAAGCGCCCACAAAAGCAAACATTCTCGCCGACATGCAGGCGCTCGCCAACGTTGTAGGTCCAAATGACGTTGTCCTAGTGTATTTTTCCGGTCATGGCACACAGGACACGTCAGTGACTCCACCCCGCGAGTATTTCGATCCCTACGAGAGTGTGGCGTATTTCGCGAACCCTGGGGGCTTCTATGACAACCCCCCTACGTCAGTCCGTGACGACGAGCTGGCATCAGCTTTCAGCGCGATCAGGACCCCGCGCAAGGTCCTCATCCTCGACACGTGCGACTCCGGCGGGTTTATCGGCAACCTTCTGGAAGTAGACTGGACACCGCCTGCCTACCTTGGCGGAGCGATGTTTGTCGGACCGGGGACGCTCTTCCAGGCTATTTCGAACTACTTCTCGATGCAGTCGTCGCCCACGGGGCTCTCCCCGTATGGCGCACAGGTAATGTCCGCGGCTGGGCGGGACGAGTCCTGCTATGAGACAAGCTCCCTGGGGCACGGGGTAATGACCTATTACCTCCTGCAAGGGCTCCAGGGCTCCCAGGCAGACCTCAATCACGACGGTCACGTCACCGTTTTGGAAGCATTCTCGTACGCGAGAGCGGGCATCGACCAGAACTGGAATCCGAACGCGCCGTCGGGCTACACCTTCGAGCCCCACATCTCGGGAGGGCCGGTGGACTTCGTGCTGTTTTAGCACGGAGCCGGGGCGCCGCAGTCGGGTGTCGTCGTCGCCCTCAGAAACGTTGTCAGTTTCTGACTCCGTTCTGTATTGTGACGCTGCCCCGAGCCGAAAACCCGACACAACCTATGTCGACGACATCTCCTTGATCTTCTTGATCTCGTCCCGCACCACGGCGGCGCGCTCGAACTCCAGGTTCTTCGCCAGCTCGAACATTTCCTCTTCCAGCGCCCTGATGAGCTGTTTCTTCTCCTTGGGAACGAGCACATTGTAGCTCTTCGTGAGCACCTCGATGTTCGTCTCCTCGGACCGGCGCTTCTCTTCCCTCTTGCGCACGAGGATGTCCTGGATGGACTTGGAGATCGTCGTCGGGGTGATGCCGTGGGCCGCGTTGTACTGGGTCTGGATCTTTCTCCGGCGCTCGGTTTCCTGGATCGCGATCTTCATCGCGTCCGAGGTCCGATCCGCGTACATGATGACCCGCCCGTTCACGTTGCGCGCCGCGCGCCCGATGGTCTGGATCAGGGAGGTCGCCGAACGGAGGAACCCGATCTTGTCCGCGTCCAGAATCGCGATCAGGGAGACTTCGGGAAGGTCCAGGCCTTCCCGCAGGAGGTTGATGCCGACCAGCACGTCGAAGGCGCCCAGGCGCAGGTCCCGGATGATCTCCACGCGCTCGATCGTCTCGATCTCGGAGTGCAGGTAGCGCACCTTCAGCCCCAGCTCCCCCAGGTAGTCGGTGAGGTCTTCGGCCATCCTCTTCGTGAGAGTCGTCACCAGCGTCCTCTCGCTCTTCGCGGCCTGCCGCTTGATCTCCGCGTACAGGTCCTCCATCTGGCCCTCGGTAGGCCGGACTTCCAGCACTGGGTCCAGCAGCCCCGTGGGGCGGATCACCTGCTCGGCGAGCTGGCGCGCCTTTGCCGCTTCCTCCTCCCCCGGCGTGGCGGAAACGAAGATCACCCTGTCCAGCAGGGTCTCGAACTCGTTGTAGATCAGGGGCCGGTTGTCCAGGGCTGACGGGAGCCGGAATCCGTACTTCACGAGCGAGAGCTTGCGGGCGCGGTCCCCCTCGTGCATGCCCCGTACCTGGGGAAGCGTGACGTGGGACTCGTCGATGAATGCCAGGAATTTCTGGGGAAAGAAATCCAGGAGCACCGCGGGCCTCTCCCCTTCCTTGCGGCCGCTCAAGGGCCGGGAGTAGTTCTCGATCCCCGAGCAGTATCCCATCTGCTCCATCATCTCCAGGTCGTATTCCGTCCGCGTCTTGATGCGCTCGGCCTCCAGCAGCTTGCCCTCGTCCGAGAACTGCTTGTAGCGCATCTGCAGCTCGTCACGAATGAGCTGGAGAGCGCTGCGAAGCCGCTCCTGGGGCATGACGAAGTACTTCGCCGGGTACACGGTGCAGAAGTCCATCTCCTCGACGGCGTCTCCCGTCATGGCGTCGAATCGGCGGATCCGCTCGATCTCATCGCCGAAGAACTCGATGCGGACCGCGTCCCGGGCGTACGAAGGAAAAATCTCGAGGACGTCGCCGCGGACCCGGAAGCGGGATCTCTCGAAAACCGCGTCATTGCGCTCGTACTGCAGACCAACGAGGCGGCGCATGATCTCCCGCATGTCCGCGCTCTCGCCCTTCTTCAGCTCGATCCGCATCTCCCGGTAGTCTTCAGGGTTCCCCAGCCCGTAGATGCAGGACACTGTCGCCACGACGATCACGTCCCGCCGCTCCATCAGCGAGGTGGTCGCCGAGAGCCGCATGCGCTCGATCTCCCGGTTGATCGAGGCGTCCTTTTCGATATACAGGTCCTTCCCCGGGACGTATGCCTCGGGCTGGTAGTAGTCATAGTAGGAGACGAAATACTCCACGGCGTTGTGCGGGAAGAAGTCCGTGAACTCCCGGTACAGCTGGGCGGCCAGAGTCTTGTTGTGGGAGAGCACGAGAGTGGGGAGCTGGATCTCCTCGATGACCTTCGCCATCGTGAAAGTCTTCCCGGAACCCGTGACGCCTTTCAGAGTCTGGAACCGAAGGTTGTTCTTCACGCCCTGTGACAGCAGCGAAATGGCTCTCCCTTGGTCGCCCGCCGGGGAGAACGGGGCTACGACTTCGAGCTTCGGCATGGGGGACTATTGCTGGCTCTGCGGCGGCGCTTCCACCAGCTTCACGCTCAGGCTCCTGGTCTGTCCACCGCGGACAATCTTCACCGCGGCAATCTCGCCGGGCTTCGTGTCCTCCAGGGCATTGTACAGGTCAGTGATGGACTCGATCGGCTGCCCGTTGACCTCCGTGACGATGTCGCCGCCGCCGTAGATGATCTGCCGTCCCGAGCGCACTGCCTTGCCCTTGTCCCCGCCGCGGATTCCCGCCTCCTGGGCGGTAGGGCCCGCGGTGTTCACCAGCACGCCCTTCTGCACGGGGAGATCGAAGTAATCCACGAGCTGGGGGAAGAGCTCGATCGGATCGATGTCGATCCAACCCCGCCTCACGGCGCCGTACTTGATCAGCTCCTCGGCGATCCGCTTCACCGTGCCGGACGGTATTGCAAAACCCACCCCCGCCGAGGCCCCGGAAGGCGACTTGATGGCGGTGTTGATCCCGATCAGCTCACTGTGCGAGTTCAAAAGGGCGCCGCCGGAGTTTCCCGGATTGATCGCCGCATCCGTCTGGATGGTTTCCCTGATCATGAACCCCTGCTCCGTCTGGAGGGGGCGCGCGAGGCCCGAAACGATTCCGCGGGTCAGGGTGCGGTCCAGCCCGAAGGGGTTGCCGATCGCGAGCACCTTCATCCCCACGCGCAGTCCGCCGGAGTTCCCGAACGGGACCGTCGTCAGCGTCTTTCCCTTCGGATTGAACTGCAGAACGGCGAGGTCGTTCTCCGGGTCCACGCCGACGATCTTGCCTTCCTGGACTGAACCGTCGGCAAGTGTGATCCGGATCCTGTCCGCCCCATTGATCACGTGGTAGTTGGTGATCACGTGGCCGAGCTGGTCGATGATGACCCCGGACCCCGTGCCCTCCTGCTGGACCGCCTGGTAGAACCACGTGTACTGGGTCGTCACCGTGGTGACATAGACCACCGCCTTGTTCGCCCGGTCATATATCTGGATGTTGTTGAGCTCGTCATCCGTGAGGTCGCCCGGCTTCAGCGTCGGGGCGAGGCTCGCGGTATACTGCACCGGCGTCACGGCCGCAGCCGGCAGGTTACGAACCGGCAGATCCGAAAGCGCGCGCTGAACAGCCCGCGGAACGAGAACGTAGGCGGTGACCAGGACGCCCGCGGCGAGCACCGCAAGCGAGAGGATGGTGCCCAGGACCGCCACGTGCGTTCGGGTGTAGAGTTTCATGAGATCACCTCTGCGACGAATTGTAGCAACAAGGCCCAGGGGCCATCAATAGAACACCCGACGTCCTGGCATGAAAATACGCCATTTTTGCTGATGTTGCGAACTGTCATGAGGGCTATACTCCGAAGAGCGGTCGGGAGGTGCACGGTGAGCAAGGAAGTACGCGGACTCGTCTCAGATGTCGAGACTGCCCGCACGCGTGTGCTGCAATCGGTCGGCGACCTGGCGGAGTCCCAGGCAGCGTTCAAGACAAGCGCGGAGAGCTGGTCGTGCGCGGAAATCGTCGAGCACCTCTACCTCGCGGAGACCTCCGGAATCGCCAAGATCTGGGCGGCGGCGGATGCGCTGCGCTCGGGCAAAGGGTGGACCGGGGACCGCCCGCACCGGGGAAAGACGATCGAGCGTATCATCCAGGAAACCTGGAAACCGAAGGAAGCGGCGCCGCCCATTGCCATGCCGCACATCGGGGGGCCGTTGGCCTTCTGGCTCGCCATCTTCCGATCTCTCACTCCGGTGCTCGCGGAGCTCGGCGCGTATCTCCAGGGGCAGCCCCTGCAGGATATCGTTTTCCCCCATTTCATCTCGGGACCCCTGGACGCCGCGCAGCGGCTGGAGTTCCTTCACTTCCACATGGAAAGGCATATCGGGCAAATCGGGAGAGTCCGGGCTGACCCCGCCTTCCCCGGCAACCGTCAGTCTCCGTGAATCGAAGGAGACTCCTCGGCGCGACTACACGCGTCCGCGCGTCCAGAAAAAATCCCCGTCCCCGTAGCGTCGGTGCTGAACGGCTTCCCGGATATGTCTTTCTCCGATCTGGTCCTCTTCCGCGAGGTCCGCGATGGTGCGGGCGATTCGAAGAATCGAGTGAAAGGCGCGCGAAGAAATGCCAAGGGATTCGGCCGCACGGAGGAGCGCCGCGCGCCCCTGCGCGTCAAGAGCGCAGAACCTGTCCATGTGCGCGGGGGGAATTCGTGCGTTCCAGGTGAACCCGAGTCCCCGGTAGCGCGCCTTCTGCCGCTCGGCCGCGGAGCGCACGCGCTCGGGCACCTTCACATCATCCTCCGCATCAGGGGGCGCGCACATGTCTCCCGCCGGGACCGGCGAAAGGGGAACGCGAAGGTCCATCCGGTCCAGGAGCGCGCCGCCGACCCTGCGCCAGTACCGATGCACTTCCGTGAGGCTGCAGATGCAGACGTGGCTGCCCCGGCCGAGGTTTCCGCACGGACAGGGATTGAATGCGAGCACGAGTTGAAGAGACGCGGGGTAGCGCACCGTGCAGCCGGCCCGCGCGATCGAAACCCACCCATCCTCTACCGGCTCGCGCAGCCCCTGCAGGAGACTCATCCCGAACTCCGGAGCCTCATCGAGGAACAGGACGCCCTGGTGAGCGAGAGACGCCTCGCCGGGCTTCAGGAACCTGCCCCCGCCGAGAATGCCTTCACACGATGCCGTGTGATGCGGCATGCGGAACGGAGGGCGGGTGACCAGGCCGGAGTCTGCCGGAAGGACGCCCGCGATGGAATGGATCCGCGTCACGGCGAGCGCCTCCTCCCGGTCCAGCGGAGGCAGGAGAGCCGGCAGCCGCCGCGCGGCCATCGTCTTGCCGCTGCCAGGCGGGCCGAAAAGGAGCAGGTGGTGCCGGCCTGCGGCAGCAATCTCCAGTGCCCTCTTCAGATGGGTGTGCCCCCGGATATCGGAGAGATTGCCCAGTGCGGGGGAATCCAGGATGTCGTCAGCCGTGCGACACGCGCCGCCGTCGGCCGCGTGCGCCGCCGCTCCAATCTCGGGATCAGAAAAAGAAAGCGCGGCTTCCCGTAGCGAGGTGATTCCGGCCACGGCTCCCTTTCCGAGCGCAAGTGCTTCCCGCAGGTTCTCCCGGGGCACGAGAAAGCGCGAAATGCCCGCCTCCAACCCTTTGCCGACGGCGGAAAGAACGCCGTGCACGGAGCGCACGCCGCCGCCGAGATTCAGCTCACCCAGCACCATGGCACGGCCGCTGCCGTCAGGACTGATCTGTCCCGAAGCGGCAAGGATTCCAAGGGCGATCGGCAGGTCGAACGAGGCGCCCTCCTTGCGCACACCGGCCGGAGCGAGGGAGACGAGGATCCTATCCGCCGGGAAGGTGAAGCCGCTGTTGCGGATTGCGACGCGCACGCGGTCCTTGGATTCCCGCACTGCCCCGTCCGGAAGACCGACCACGTCGATCCCCGGCAGGCCGCGACGGATGTCGACCTCCACCGAGATCAGCTCTCCCTCCATCCCGATGGGCGCATGGCTGGACACGACCGCGAGCATCCCACCCCCCGAAGGGGGAAGACGGGTAAATCAGCGGGCCTGCTTGAGCAAAAGCGTTTCTTCAAGGGAAATCGCACGAGCGTGCCCCCGGGTTGCATCTGGACCTCGACGACGTCCGGGAATGGCGCCTGGACGAAGCAATCGGGTGCGGGTTCAGGGCTCCTTTGGCACTCCATTGCGTCCAGTTCCGACGGTACCCATCTCGCTGCTGTGGTGTATGGGAGAGACATCTGGACCTCGACGACCTCAAGAAATGGCGCTTGGGCTGACCAACTCGGCAGGCCCTCAAAAGGACACGCCACCTTTGGAAATCCACGCGTGTATTCGCACCTTGAGGTCGAGCGTTATACCTACGCTATCCGCCTGCGCTCAAACCACATTCTATGGAGAATTGCTGCGAAAACAACGCAGGCAAAGTCTTCGAAGGAGGTCTTCGAGATGCCAATGGTCCAAGATTGTCTTGACGGAAGGCCCAGACCCAGTAAAATAGGCGGCGAAGGTACGCCAAGTCTTATGGCTGGTACGAATAGCGATTCTTTCGGGAAATATCGGCTTAATCATTCACCATTACTCCTGCGAATCTCATTGATATGCCTACGGAATGGACCAACAGGTGGGAGGACAGACAATGAACAAAGAAGAACAGGTCATAATGGGTTTCAAAGAGATGAATTTTGATCAATTATTTAAACAAATTTCTCCG
>JBKQPS010000265.1:0-15832 GCA_052144915.1 Spirochaetia bacterium
GAGCCGCACAGCCACTGGCCGTAGATCTTTCCCCACGCCGCCTTGGCCCATCCGGTATCCGCCACGGTCAGGTGAAGGCCCCCGTCCTGGACGTTCTGCCAGTATTTCGCGGTGACGATGTGACCGAGAGGGTAGGCGAAATCGTGCTGCACCATCTTGGGCATGCCGGTGGTGCCGGAGGTGAAATACAGGAGGCTGGGGTCGGCGTTTTCCGTTCGGATCCTCGCCAGCCGGCTGTCAGCCCGGCCCAGATGGTCGTGGAAGTCGAGCCACCCTTTCCTCTTCACACCGAGGGCGATCCGGTGACGGAGCGTGGGAGACTCCGGCAGCGCCGCGTCGACGTTGTCCAGCACCTTCTCGTCGCCGACGCTGACTATTGCCTTCACGTCCGCCGCGTTGTTGCGGTAGACGATGTCCTTTTTCGTCAGCAGGTGCGTCGCGGGAATGGCGATGGCCCCGATCCGGTGGAGTCCCAGGAGGCAGAACCAGTACTCGTAGCGCCTTTTCAGGATCAGCATGACCGGATCGCCCTTGCCGATGCCGAGGGAGAGGAAGAAGACGGCCGTCTTCATGGACAGCTCCCGCATCTGTCCGAAGGTGAACGTGGATTCGCTCCCTTTTTCGTCGCACCAGACCAGCGCCGTCCGGGACGGCTCCTCCGCGGCAGCGACGTCCACCACATCCCAGGCGAAATTGAATCCATCGGGCACGTCGACCCGGAAGCTGCGGGAAAAGTCCTCGTAGGAGGAAAAACTCGTCTTCGGGAGGAAACGTCCGAGCATCAGTGTGCCTCGCTTTCTACACTATGACGGCCAGGAAGCGGACCGGCGCTCCGCCGACTGCCTTCATCCCGTGGCCGTGGCGCGCGTCGAAGTAGATCGAATCTCCCGGTGACAAGACCACCTCGTGGCCCTCCACGACGATCATGAGCGTCCCCTGCAGGACATAGTTGAACTCCTGGCCGGGATGCGCATTCATCGGGACCGGATCGGACTCGGGACGCGGATCCACCGTGATGAGGAACGGCTCCATTCCCTTGTCGACGAAGTTGAACGCCAGGCTCTGGTAGCCGTAGTCCTTCCGCCGGTCCACCTTCACCCCCCGCCCGGCGCGGGTGACGGAGTAGACGCGGAGGCGGGGCTCCTCGCCGGTGAGCAGCGAGGAAAGCTCGACATGGAACTTTCCTGCGACCTGGTAGAGGAAGCTCGCCGGGATGTCCGCCTCGCCGCTCTCGTACGTTCGGTACGTGGCTGCCGGGATGCCGAGATCCTGCGCGCAGGTTTCGGCGGAGAGCTGTGCGATGTCCCGCAGACCGCGGATGCGGTCCGCGATCTGCCTGATCTGCTCGTTCATGAAAACCTCCAGGGTGGTGCAAGGGAGAGCTGCCACTATACATGAAATGGAAAAAACGGGCCACCCGGGTGCCCCGCACCCGGATGGCCCTTGCAGAAGGAGGTTCTATGAAGATACACAAAGAAAACAACCGTCCACGCCGAAGGTTACGACTCTTGCCACTCCTTGCGCCGCCGTTTATACTGACGGCAGGACCACCGAATGGCGGAACGGATAGGCGATTTCCTGGTGAGAACGGGCGCGATGCAGCAGTCCCAGGTCGAGGCAGTCATCGCCGCCCAGAAGGCAGGGGACTCACGGACATTCGGCGACATTGCCGTCGCGCGTGGTTTCACCACCAGGGCGGCGGTCGATGCTTTCGCCGCGTCCCGCCCCTCGTAGCAGCGCTCGCTCTGATCCCGGATGAAAGGCAGATTTCGCAGGTGACTCGCTCCCTCTATTTCACTGCAGACCCCGCGGGCGCCCTCGCCCTCGCCACCTCGATGGAGCATGCGATCGTCGAGGTCCTCGCCGTGCCGGACGACTACCCGGATGAGGCGGCCCTGCAGATCACGGAGACCGTCCACAAGGCGGGAATCCTGGAGGTGAGGGCGAGGGCGGGGACCCGGGGAGGCCCCGTGCGCATCACCTGGGCCGCGCTGGTGGAAAAGGGGATCGCCGCGGGTGTCCTCGAGCAGGTGGACGGTTGAGGTGACCGCCGCCCGTTCCGCCGCGGGCATGACGCTGTCCTTCGTTGTGTGGATGTTCCTGTCCGCCGCCGGAGCCTTCGGCCTCGGGTTCTCCTACGGCGGCGGCACCGCCCTCGATTTCTCGCCCGTGACGTTCAACGGCGTCTATTCCGGAACGCAGTCCCAGGTCACCAGTTCCGTGTCCCTCACGACCACGCAGTTCTTCGACGCGACATACGTCCTGGTGCAGCTCGGCTATTTCCTGAACCGGGGCAGCACCGAACCCACCGCCGCGTCCACGACGACCGGGTTTGCCGCTTTGCTGACCGGCCTTTCCCTTGGCGTTGCCGTCAAGTACCCCCTCGTCCTCGGGCGGTCCGTGACGATCTTTCCGCTGGTGGGGGCCGAGTACAAGCTGAATCTCACCTATTCCGACGACAAGGGGGACGACCTGAAGGCGGGCCTCAGCGGCCCCGGTTCCGCGCTGAACGAGCTGTGGGTGAAGGGGGGCGTGGGTTTCGACCTCTTCCCCGGAAGTCTCTTCCTGCGGCCCGTGTTCCTGGCCGGATTCATGCCATTCAATCTCGGGGGCGTCCCCACCCTCTCCTCGACGCAGCCCGCGGGAACAATCACGCTCGACCGGGGCGTTTTCACCTTCGAGTTCGACCTCTTTGTCGGTGTTCGGTTATGAAAAAGCCGCGCGGCTGACGGGGAGGCCCGGTGCTCAACGCCCGGGCCCGCCGACCCTGGTGAAATCGATATACCCCCGCTCGACGTCGACGGAGATCAGCTGCACTTCGATCCTTGTGCCGACATCCAGGCCCTCGAAGCCGCGCGCGACCCTTCCTTCGACCGGCAGGGCGAGCAGGCGCGCCCACGTGCCCTTGTCCGATGCGCCGGTGACCATTGCGTCGAACCGTTCTCCGATCCGCGATTCCAGCAGGAGCGCGGCGGCGGATTTGCCGACCTGCCGCTCGACCTTGTTGGCGGCATCCTCCTCGTCGGTGAGATGCCGAGCCAGCGCGTCCAGGTCTTCGTAGGTGTACGGAGCGGCCCGACCGGCCAGCGCGGCCTTCAACAAGCGCTGGGAGATCAGGTCGGCATAGCGGCGATTGGGAGCGGTGGAATGGGAGTAGTCCCGGACCGCGAGGCCGAAGTGTCCCGGCGCGGGGTCGCCCGGCTGCTCGGCCACGTATTCGCCGGCGCCCATCAGCTTGATCACCACGAGGGAGAGGTCGGGAAAACGCAGCGGGTCGGCGGCCTTCGCGCTCACGAGAAACTTCTCCAGCGCCCCCGAATCCGGGGTCTCCGGGAGTGAGAAGCCGTGCTCTTCGGCAAGCGCGACGATCCGTTCCCAGCGTTTCGGGGTGCGCACCACGCGCCGGATCGAAGGGAAGCGACGCCCGGCGAGGTAGCGCGCGGTCACCCCGTTGGCGGCAATCATGAAATCCTCGATGATCTCCCGGGCGCGATTCTTCTGATCGACCTCGAGACTGCGGATCTGGTCCCCGTCGAAGCGCGGCTTCGCCTCCAGGGTTTCCAGGCTCAAGGCTCCGTGGAGGTGGCGCAGGTTCTTCAGCCGCTGGGCGATCCGGTCCTGCAGGCGAAGGTTCTCCGCCAGCCCTTCGACAGCCGCTATCCCCTCCGGCGGGCGGCCGGTGCCTTCCAGCCACGCAGCGACGCTGTCATACGCGAGCTTCGCGTGGTTGACGACGCGCGCCCGGTAGACGTCCGAGCCTTGCAGGCCGCCGTCCGCGCCGATCAGAATTTCCACGACGACGGCAAGGCGCTCCGCGTGCGGGCCCAGGGAGGTGAGGTCCGTGGAGAGCCTTTCGGGAAGCATCGGGAAGATCTCCGCGGCGGTGTAGACCGACGTCGTGTTGTGGCGTGCGTGAGCGTCGATCGCCGAGCCGATCGGCACGAGCGCATCCACGTCGGCCACCGCGACGAGTATCCGGACCGAGCTTCCCGGCAGGGCCTCGGCGACAGTGAGCTGATCAAGGTCGCGCGAATCATCGTTGTCTATCGAAGCCCAGGGAAGGTGCCGCGCATCGCGCGCGCCGTCCGGTGATTCGCCGGTGGACGATGCGGGCCCCCGGATAGCGTCGAGCTCCTCGAGCACCGAGGCCGAAAAGTCGGGGAGCAGGCCCCTCTCCCGCATTGCCTTTCGGGCGATGCGCTGCAGGATCTCGGGATGGTGGGGGCGGGGGCTCGGTGAGTTTCGCATGAGAGTGAGTATAACCCGGTTCCGAACAACGCCGCGAGCGGGCGGCTCCGATCACGCGCCGGGCCTAGGAACCGAGCGCCCGCACCACGCTGATCATGTGCTCGACGGTTGCAGTGGAAACATCGGCCTGCAGGATATGGGCCGGCGCGATGAGGTAGCCTCCGTGTCCGCCCAGGATCCGCGCCCGGCGTCGGATCTCTTCGGCGATGGCCGCCTTGTCGCCCTGGGGCAGAAGGACCTGCTGATCGATGCCGCCGAAGAAGCTGATGCGCCCCGCGTACCTGGCCGCCAGCTCCTCAGGGTCGGAACCGGGGACGTTGGGCTGGACGGGGTTGTAGACCTCGATGCCCAGCTCGATGAAATCGTCGATCAAAGGCGCCACCGCGCCGTCGGAATGCATGATGACAAGAACGTCGGGATTCGCGGCCTTCACCCTGTCGATGATCCTCTTGTGCCGCGGCTTGTAGCGGGTTCGCCACTGCGTTGGAGAGATGAGCATCGAGGTCTGGCTCCCCAGGTCTTCGCCGAACCAGAGCGCGTCCACCCCGGCATCCACCAGGCTGAGGGCAAGGCCCGTCGTCCATTCCTCCACGCGCTGGTCCAGCGCGGCCGCCCACTCCTCCTCCATCGCCATGCCGATCAGGTACTTCTCCATGCCCGCGAGGTGCCAGGCGAGCTCGAAGAGGGACAGCTCCACGTCGCCGATGATGAAGTACTCCTTCCCGAGCAGGTCGATGTCGCGCCGCGCGTCGTCGAACCTCCCCGGCGCGCGGGCATTGGGAAATGCATACGCCTCGATGTCCGCCGCCGATCCCGCCGCCTCCAGGGGGCATTTCACGACCTCGACGTACAGGGAGGTGGGAGACATGTGCATGCCGAACTCGTTCGCGGTTACGTTCGCGCTCACCGGCGCGGGGACGAATCCCGCCCGCACGGTGCCGCCGACGACGATGCAGTCGCTTCCCAGCGCGGTTCGAATCGCGTTGGCGGAAATGCGGTACGTGAGATCCTCGTAGTACGAGAGGGAGTACCGCGGCTCCAGCCCCAGCTTTTTCCCAAACGCTTCCGTGAGGCCGCGGCACAGGTCGAACTGCAGGGGAGGGCGGTCAGGAAGGCCGGGCTTCTTTCCGAACGCGTGGAGAACCCGCTCACGGGAGGTCACTGCGCGATCCCTCCCTAGTCCAGCCGGAAGACTTCCCGCAGGGGGATGCTCACCGGGGACTTGTCAGGGTTGACCTCCATGATATCCGCCATGTGCGCCCACCAGCGCTTCACCACTTCTTCCGTCCCGAGGTCCTGGGAGGACGCCCCGGATTGCTGCTGAACGGCGAACAGGCTGTTCGTTTCCTCGTCGAAGAAGATGGAGTAATCGGAAATCCCATTCTTTTTCAGCAGCGCCGCCAGCTCGGGCCAGATGTTGTCGTGCCGCCGCCGATATTCCTCCGCGAAGCCGGGCTTCAGCTTCATCTTGAAGGCGATGCGTTTCATCCCTGTACCTCCGATCCAAGTCCGATTCCTCCGCGCCGGCGCCGCGTCTCCGGCGAAGCCGCGGATCAGGTTATCGGCGACTTCACCGTCTCCCGTTCCGCCGCAGGCAGCCGGGATGCCGACGCCTTGCGCCGCTCCAGGACCGCGAAGACCACCAGCGCAAGGATGAGGATCAGGCCCAGCGTGAAGTTGAAGACGTTGCCGCCAAGGTTGACCAGGGTAAAGCCCTTTCGCAGTACCCCGATGAGCAGCACGCCGATGAACGTGCCGACGATGCTGCCCACGCCGCCCATGATGGACGTCCCGCCGAGCACGACCGCGGTAATGACCTGGAGGTTCAATCCGTCGCCCATGCTGGTCTTGGCGGCGGAGAGCCGGCCCAGGTAGACCAGGGCCGCCACCGAGCACATGAGGCCGCACAACGTGTAAATCCCCAGCAGCAGGTTCTTCGTCTTGATACCGGAGAATATCAGCACGCCTTCATTGAACCCTATGCCCTTGAGGCTGCGGCCCAGCCGGCCCCGCGCGTAGACGACCTGGAACAGCACGAACAGGGCCACGAAGTACAGGAGCTGGACCGGCACGGTCTGGACCACGAGGTACGTGGAGATCAGCTTGAAGCCGGCGGGGAAGCCGGTGTAAGAGCTGGTGCCCGCGATGATGAAGGACATGCCGCGGTACAGGTTCATCGTGGCGAGCGTCGTCACCAGCGGCGGGATCCGTGTCCGAGAGATGATGAATCCGTTCAGAAGTCCGCAGGCGGTCCCGGTGACCAGACTGGCGATGATGGCCTCCGTGAGGCTGCCCGAACGCTTCAGGATCACGCCGAAGACGATGGCGCTCAGCTCCAGGATGTAGCCGACCGACAGGTCGATGCCGCCCGTGGTGATGATGAACGTCATGGCCAGCGCCATGATGCCGATCTCACCGACGATCGTCGCCGCGTCGAAAAGGACGCTGAGGTGGAAGAACACCGGCTGCAGCAGCCCGAACGCGACAATGAGGGCGGCCAGCAGGAGTCCGAGGGCCACCTGGTACGTGAACTTGATCCGCGGGCCCGTCGGGCCGCGGTGCAGGGTGTGGGCTGACTCGTTCACAGTGCCTTCCCTCGTACGAACGCCCTTCGCAGGCGTTTCTGAAGCGGCCTGAAATCCGTGACGGTGATGAAGACCGCGATGAGGACGATTACGCCCTGCAGCGCGAACTGGAAGTAGTCCTGGAACCCGAGGTAGATCATCGTGATGCTGAGGAGATAGACGAGCATGGCCCCGAAGACGGCCCCCAGGAGCTTGCCCGACCCTCCCATGATGTTCACGCCGCCGACCACCGCCGCCGCGATGAAGATCATCTCCCTGCCCTGGAACACGGACGGCATCAGGCGGTTGGCGGTCACGGCCTTGAGGACGCCCGCCACGCCGAGCAGCAGACCCTCCACGAGGAAGACCTTGAGCACGGTCCGGTCCGGATCGATGCCGGCGTAGATCGCCGCCTGGCGGTTGCCGCCGACGGCGTACAGCGCCTTGCCGAACCGCGTGTACCTCACCAGCCAGATGAGCAGCGCGGCGACCGCCACGGCGATCACGAAGATGTAGGGGACGACACCGAAGAAGCGCCCGCGGCCGAGGAAGGTAAAGGAATCGCTCAGGTTGAGGACCCACCCGGCGTTGGGGAGAAAGGTGACGTAGAAGCCGATATGCGCCATGTTCATGGCCAGCGTCACGACAATGGATGGGACCTTGAAGGTGACACTGATCCAGCCGTTGAGGCCCGCCAGCACCATGCCGGTGAGGAGGGCGACGGGAATGAAGACGTACATGGGATAGCCCGCCCGGGCCAAGGCCGCCGCGGCAAACCCCACGAAGCCCATGATCGTTCCCGCCGAGATGTCGATGTTGCCCGTGAAAATGAGAAGGGACATCGCAATGGCCCCGACGATGGTGGGGCTCACGTCCAGCATCATGCTGAAAACGCCCGACTGGCTGCCGAAACCGGTGCCGATGGAAAGAAAGAGGATGAATGCGGCGACGATCACCCCCAGCAAGAACTCGCGAGTAAGCAGGCGTCGTTTCGTCATGGTTCGTCCTACAGCGCCATGTGGAGAATTCTCTCCTGGCTCAGCTCGCCGCGGAGGAGCTCGCCCTGCTTGGCGCCGTCCTTCATCACGATGACGCGGTCGCTCATCGCCATGATCTCCGAGAGATCGCTGGAAATCATGATGATGGACTTGCCCGCCTTGGCCAGTCCGCTGATGATCCGGTGGATCTCGCTCTTTGCCCCCACGTCGACGCCGCGCGTAGGCTCGTCCAGGATGAGCACCTGTGGAGTGGTTGCCAGCGCCTTGGCCACGGACACCTTCTGCTGGTTTCCGCCCGAGAGGTTGTTTACCACGAACTCCGGCCCCGGTGTCTTGATGGCCAGCTGGTCGATGAACGCCCGGCTGATCTCGCGCTCCCGCGCCGTGTTGATGACGCCCAGGAAGCCGGAGATCCGTCCCAGGAGCGGGAGAGTGATGTTCTCCCCCACCGTCATGGGGATCACCAGCCCGTACTTCTGGCGGTCCTCGGAGATGTAGTAGATGCCGTGGTTCATCGCGTCCCGGTAGCTGCGGATGTGGACGGGTTTCCCCAGCAGCAGCACCTGGCCGGAGTCGGGTCGCGCCAGGCCGCAGAGCAGCAGCGCCAGCTCCGTGCGGCCCGCGCCCGCCAGTCCCGCCAGGCCGAGGATCTCGCCCCGGCGCAGCTCCAAGCTCACGTCGTCGATCACGCGGTCCTGGCACATATGGCGGGCCTCCAGGACGACCTCGCCGAGCTCCACCTGCTCCTTGGGATAGAGGTTGCTGAGCGTGCGGCCCACCATCCATGACACCAGCTGGTCGCGGGTGACGCGCCCGACCTCCTCGGTCCGCACGTGCTCCCCGTCCCGGATGACCGTCACACGGTCCGCGATCTCGAAGATCTCGTCCAGGCGATGCGAGATGTACAGCATCGAGACGCCGTGCGCCCTCAGCTTTCGGATGGTGTCGAACAGCGTCTGCACTTCCTTGCTGGTCAGGGCGGCCGTGGGCTCGTCCAGGATGAGGATCTTCGAGTCGAAGGAAAGGGCCTTGGCGATCTCCACCATCTGCCGGGTGGCCACGCTGAGCTGGGAGACGGGCGTATTCAGGTCCACGTCCATGCCCAGCCGCCCGAAAATCTCCCTTGCCTTCTCCCGCATCGCCGGGTAGTCAAGGAGGCGGGGCAGCCAGGAGACCCTGCCAGGGGACTTGCGGAGCTCGTGCCCCATGAAGATGTTTTCCAGGATGGTCAGCTCGGGAAAGAGGCTGGTCTCCTGGAAAATGATGGCGATGCCTTTGGAGTAGGCGTCGTTGGGATTATGCACTCTGAGGGGCTTGCCGTTCAGCCGCATCTGGCCGGAGTCGGGTTGATAGACCCCCGTGATCAGCTTCATGAGCGTGGACTTGCCCGCGCCGTTCTCACCGCATACCGCGTGGACCTCGCCGCTGCGCAGGTCGATGCTCATGTTCGAAAGGGCCTGCACGCCCGGGAACGACTTGTTGATCCCCTCGATCTCTATGACAACGTCCGCCATCTGCGCTGTGCCGCTTTCGCGGGCCCGCATGTCACCTCCCGTGCGTGAGTCAGCAAGAACCACGGCCCGATCCAGGGTTGCCCCGGACGGACCGTGGTTCGCAAGAAGTCGAATTGGTTACTTGGTCAGGAACCACTTCATCCCGTGATCGGGGTTGGGATAGCCGCGGAACCAGTCGATGTTCCGGAGGTTCACCACCATGGGATCACCAAGGATGATGACGTTGTTGTCCATGATCTTGTGCCCGGCCCTGGGATAGAAGATCTTGGTCTTGCCGTCCAGGAAGCTGACGATCTGGAGCGTGCCACTTAGGGGAGACTTGAACGTGGCGCCCGACGGCGGATTGCCATGAAGCACGGCGTCGGTGACGTACAGAGTGAGGTAGGCCAGATCGAAGGGCTGCCAGAGGACCAGCGAAGAGATCTTGTTCTGTTCCATGTCCTTGCGGGACGACTCGGGAACGCTGATGCCGACGATCTTGATGGCGCCTGAGATGCCCAGCTGGTCACGGGCCGCGGAGACCGCGGGGACCGTGAGGGAGGACAGGGCGATGATCCCCTTGAGGTTCCGGTTGGCGCTCAACAGGGACTTTACCTGCTCTTCGGCCGCTCCCTGGTCGTTGCCAGCGTAGACGATCTGATCATCGCCCACGAGGATGTTCAGGTGCTTGTAGTCGGTCGTCTTCTTGGACTTGTACTCGTTGACGATGGCCCGCACCCAGGCGTTCTGGTTCGGGGAATCGTTTGTCGTGGACACGATCGCCACGGTGGCCTGGTTGGCCGCGGTGTAGTCGCGGAGGTCGCCCGAGAGGCCCTTGAGGAGCTGGATGGCGATCTGGTCGCTTTCCACCTGGTTCACGAAGAAGTCCCGCGCATCCGCGGCGACGTCGGCGTCCCAGGTGATGACCTTGATGCCCTTGGCCCGGGCCGCGCGCAGCGTGTCCGCAAAGCTGTCGGGATCCAGGGCCGAGACCAGGATGGCGTCATAGCCTTTGTCGATGAAGCCCTGGATGTAGTTCTTCTGGTTGGCGGCCGAAGTCTGCGACATGGTGTCGCCGATCCAATCGACCTTGATGTCTTTCAGCTCGGCTTCCGCCCTATGGAAACCGCGCTCGCACGCGATGAAGTAGTCCTCCGCGATGAACTTGGGGATGATGCCGACTTTGTAGGTCTTCGCCTGGCCGAACGCCGGGCCGATCGCCGCGACGACCAGGACGACTGACAGGAGGATACACAGCCTTTTCATTAGTGGGGCTCCTTATTGTGCGGGCTTTTGCCTGCAGGTTGAATACGGCATTCTCGTCTCTTTCTCCATGCTTGTCAAGGAAGCGCACTGACTCATCCCGCGCAAAGATTCGTTGCGGATCGCGATGCTCTAGGAGGCCCGCTGCGTTGCGGTCGTTATAGTGTATACCGGCGTCCCTCGTCGACCATCGCAAGGAAGCTTTCGAGGGGGACGTAGTTTGCTGCAGTATTGCCCGTCCCGAGGCAGTATCCTCCGCCCTTCATGCAGACATTCAGCGTGTCGCGGACTCGTCGCCTGATGTCGGACTCCTTCGACCTGCAAAGGAAGTCCATATCGATGCCGCCGAGCAGAGAAATCCTGTCGCCATAGCGCCTCTTCGCTTCCGTCACGGGCAGGATCGCATCCTCGAAGGAGTGCTTCCCGTCCATGCCCACAATATCGATCAGGTCGTCCATGATTTCGTCGAGGTTGCCGCACGAGTGCAGGAGATAGGGCTTTCCTTTCGTCCGCGCGATTTCCGAACAGCGCTTATGCCAGGGAAGGATTTTTCTGCGAAGAAAGTCCGGGGACATCATGGTGCCTGATCGGAATCCCATGTCATCTGAACCCCACAGCACCGCGATCCGGGAGAAATCCGCGAGAGCCTTGGTGAAATCGACATAGAAACTCCCGACCTTGTCCAAGACAGCATCGACGAGATCAGGCTGGTCGAACACGAAATAGCAGAGCGTTTCGTAGCCCAGCAAGAAGGAGAGAATCTCGAATACATGGGCGGTCAGCTCAAAACATCCCATGTTCAACGGCAGGTTCGTCTCCAACCATTCGAGGGGGGAAAAATCGATCTCCGCGACCCTCGGCCAATGGTACGTTTCAAAATCCTTCCAGCCCTGGATCGGGCCCGCGTGCTCCTCCTGCCAATCGCGTGAGGCCCGCTCCTGCGCCGGGAGGGCCGTTGTGTCCCGAGTCGAAACGGTCGCAGTAGGAAAGACGGTCTTTCGCGCCACACCCACACGGAACATGTCATAGCCAAGGAACGCATGGAGCGTCGTGTCCCGCTTTGCGTCGAATAGAGGGTCAGACCTGTTCAATCCCGGGGCGAGTTCAAACCGGGCACACACGGCCTCTTTGATCTCCTTGTCAAGGAAGAGCTCGACATGGTGGACACGTCGGGGCATTTTTCGCCGGAAAAGGATCTCAGTCATCTCTTGCACGTCAGGCTCGATGGGTACGGAAAACGCTTTCATAGGGAGGGTCTGAGTATCATCCGCGCCTTCGGAAAAATCAAGCAACGTGGCACTCGACTTTGATTTTGTCTGGGGGTTCGGTCAACGACTACCAAAGTGGTGGGGCAAGACACTACCCGATCAGGAGCGATCATATCTGATTTGACACGAGCGGGTTCCCTGATATGATCGGTCGAGCAGCCATGGGTGGATCCGATTCATACGATATCGCCGTCGTTGGCGCCGGGGTAAGCGGCGCAAGCATCGCGCGGAAGCTCTCCTCGTACGCCATGGATGTCGCCCTGGTGGAGAAAGAATGCGATGTCTCCTTCGGGACGTCGAAATCGAACTCCGGAATCGTCCACGGGGGATTCCATCACAGCGCGAAGCACCTGAAGGCTCGATTGGAAGTCCGCGGCAACATCATGTTCGACCAGCTGCAGAAGGAGCTGGGATTCCCGTTCCGGCGGTGCGGAATCCTCGTGGTGGCCACCCACCACGAAGAGCTGAAAGTGATTCCCCAGCTCTACGCCACGGGGGTGGAGAACGGATCCATCGGGATCGAGATGTGCTCTCCCGAAAGGATGCGCGCGCTGGAACCCAAGCTCTCCCCCGACGTGCTGGGCGGCCTGCACGCCCCCGCGGGCGGCATCATCGAGCCTTACCGCTTCGTGTTCTGCCTCGTGGAATCCGCCCGCAAGAACGGCGTGAAGCTGCTCACCGAGTTCAAGGTCACGGCGGGAGAGTTCGATGGGGGCAGGTGGCACGTCTCCGCGGAGGACGGGCGATCGTTGACCGCAAGGTACGTCATCAACGCGGCGGGCCTGTTCGCGGACGAAGTGTCCCGTGCCTTCGAGGCGGAAGAGTTTTCGATCGTGCCGCGCAAGGGAGAGTATTTTCTGCTGGACCGTTCGACTCCGGCCTGCCCCTCCCGCGTGCTTTTCCCGGTGCCCACCTACAACTCCAAGGGAGTGCTCGTGATTCCCACCGTGGAAGGCACCGTGCTGGTGGGCCCGACGGCGCGCGACATCGAGGACAAGCGCGACCTGTCCACGACTGCCGAGGAGCTGGAGAAGATATTCGATTACGCCAAGCGCCTGGTTCCCGCCATTTCGCAGGCCGACGTGATCACCACTTTCGCCGGGCTTCGCCCGGTGCTCCGGGACGAGGATTTCTACATCGACTTTTCCGGCGTGGTGCCGCAGTTCATCCAGGTCGCCGGGATCCAGTCTCCCGGCCTGACGGCATCCCCCGCGGTCGGCGAGTACGTGAAGGACCTGCTGAAAAAGGCCGGCGTCCCGCTGGTGGAGAAGAAAGATTTCGATCCGTACATCGATCGTGTCCTGCGGCTGCGGGAGGTGACCGCGCCGGAGGTGGAGGACCTGGTCCGGACGGACGCGGCCTACGGGAACATCGTCTGCCGCTGCGAGAATGTGTCCGAGGCGGAGGTCGCCGCCGCGGTCAGGAGGGGGCACACGACGCTGGACGGAATCAAGTACTTCACGCGGGCGGGCATGGGGCGATGCCAGGGAGGCTTCTGCACGTCACGGATACTCAAGATACTAATGAAGGAGTCGGGGCTCCGCTGGGACCAGGTCACGAAAAAGGGCAAAGGCAGCGCTCTTCTGCAGGGCCGCCTGTGAAAGAGCTTCAGTTCGACGCCGCGGTCATCGGCGGCGGTGCGGCCGGCATGGCCGCCGCAATCGAGGTGCGCCGGCGCGGATTCACTGCCTGCATCATCGAGCGGGACGACGAGCTGGGCGGGATCCTGCAGCAGTGCATCCACAACGGTTTCGGCCTGCACGAGTTCAAGGAGGACCTCACCGGTCCGGAGTACGCCGAACGGGTCATTCGGGACGTGAAAGAGACCGAGGTCGCCGTGTTCACCCACACGACGGTAGGCGGGATCTCCCGTCATGGCTCCACCCGGGAGCTGGCGTGCTGCTCGGGAATCCACGGGGTGATGCGCGTGTCCGCCCGGGCGGTGGTCCTTGCCATGGGATGCAGGGAAAGGAACCGCGGGAACCTGCGCATCCCGGGAAGCCGGCCCGCGGGCGTGTACACGGCGGGTCTCGCCCAGAGGCTCATCAATATCGAAGGGTACCTTCCGGGGAAAGAGGTCGTGATCATCGGTTCGGGGGACATCGGTCTCATCATGGCACGCAGGCTGCGGTGGCTGGGGTGCCGCGTGCCCGCCGTGGTGGAGATCATGCCCTATCCGTCCGGCCTGACACGGAACATCGTGCAGTGTCTGAACGATTTCTCCATTCCATTGTACCTGAGCCACGTCATCTCCCGCATCCATGGTAACGAGCGGGTCGAAGGAGTCGACGTGATGCCTCTGCGCGGCGGCGCGCGGGATCCGGCGGCGCAGTTTCACATCCCCTGCGACACCATTCTGCTTTCTGTGGGGCTGATCCCGGAGAACGAGCTTTCCAAGACGGCGGGCGTCGAGATCACCCCGGCGACGAGCGGTCCCCTGGTGGATGCGACCATGATGACCTCGGTTGATGGAATCTTCGCCACGGGGAACGTCCTCCATGTCCACGACCTGGTGGACAATGTGAGCGAGGAGTCGCACCTGACCGGAGGCTTCGTGGCCGACTATCTCCAGGGCCGGCGCCCTGCCCGGCAGATCCGCGTGAGAGCGGGATCCAATGTCCGCTACGTGAACCCCTCGCGGGTCGATCCTTCGCGGGACACGCGCCTGTTCCTTCGCCCGCTCATCGTGAAGAACAAGGCGGAGCTCACCGTCCTGGCAAACAACAGCCCGGTCAGGAAAGTCGTGAAGAATCACGTGCAGCCTTCCGAGATGATCACGCTGACGCTGCGGGAGAAGGATTGCGAGGGCCTCCCGGACGATGCGGTACTGGAGGTGGCCATCGTATGAAGAAAGACCTGACCTGCATCAGCTGCCCGATCGGGTGCGCGATGACCGCGGAAGTGCAGCCGGACGGGACGGTGGCGGTGAGCGGGAACCAATGCGCGCGCGGCGCCCACTACGCCAGCGAGGAGCTCGTCGACCCTCGCCGCGTCGTGACGGCGACATGCCGGACCGGTTCGGCGACCCATCCCCGCCTTCCGGTGCGCTCCTCGGAGCCCTGCCCCCGGGAGCTGATCCCGGCATTCCTGGAAAGGATCTCCGCGATGAGCATCTCGCTTCCGGTCAGGCAGGGAGACGTGCTGGGCAGCCTCGAAGGCGTGAAGATCGTCGCAACCCGATCGGTGGCAGATTGAATCGGTCAGAAATGCGCCGGACGCTGGCCGATCCGAGCTTCCTACTTGGGAAGCATGATCCGTATCTCGCGTGACTCCAGGTGCGTATTGCCGGTATTGACGAACAATTTCTCCCAGACTTCCTTCAGGCCAGCGTTTGGGCCGATTTCCCAGGTCGTCGAGACGGGGATCGACGCGACCCCTGGCTTGACGGACTGCATCTCTACCCCGGACTTCGCACCGTCGCTGCGCTCCCAATGGTAGTTGAAGAGCAGGGGAGTGACGGAGATTGCCACTCTCACGGTGAAATGCACCATGATGTTTCCGTTGTCAAGTTTCTGCGTGCTGGCACCCACGCCCGTGATGGCAATGGGGTCCGCCATCATCACTCCCGGGAGAAGAAGCGCGCCCAGCAGAACAAAGAGGATGCGCCTGTTCATGTATGTCTCCTTTTTGCAAAACGTCCGATGCGATGCGTCCGGCTCCGAGCATGGAATTTACATGAAAATGAGCATCGGGACCACTGGAACATTCGAGCGCGGTTGCGCGGAAGGGCGCACCGAAGAACGGCCAGTAGACGACCGCGCCAGATCTCCCCGATATTCTATCGATGCGAGCCGGTGGCGTGAAGGGCCAGGTGCCCCGGTGCTGAATCTCTCACCTTCCGCGCTCATCCAGGTAATCATCATCATTGTGCTCAGCCTGACCGTTCACGAGTTCGCCCACTCGCTGGCAGCAATCAGCCTGGGGGACGACACGCCGCGGCGGGACGGCAGGCTGACGCTGAATCCCCTCAAGCACGTCGACCTCATCGGGTTCGTCAT
>JBKQPS010000266.1:0-14638 GCA_052144915.1 Spirochaetia bacterium
CGGCAAAAGAGCGATGCTACTCGCTGCCAAGCAGACCATGAAGCAGACCGGTATCCTGGAAAGGGCAGTAGAACTGTTCAAGAAGGCCAGCGTTGAGGTCGTTGTCTCCAATAACGTGAACCCCAACCCCAAGAACGTGGGCATCGACCGCCAACCCAGGGTGTTCCTCACGAGCAAGTGCGACTTCGCGTTTGGGCTCGACGGGGGGAAGCTCCATGGACTCCGCCAAGGCCGTGGCGTTCCTGGCTGCCCAGGGAAGCGGAACCATCCCGGACTACCTCACCGAAAAGACCCCACGCCACGTTGGAGGGAACGAAGCCGGTGTTTCCCATCATCTGCGTCACTACGACCGAGGGAACCGGCTCGGAGACGACCTCTGGAAGGTGATCACGAACACGAAATGGCACGAGAAACCTGGAACGGGCAACGACAGCACCGTGGCGCGCTATTCCATCGTGGTAACTAATGATGAAACATTATCCTATTTTGTTGAAAATCGGCAGTTTGAGCCGATTCATATTTAATTGAGGAGGAAGAAGATGAAGAGGCTAATGTTAGCTGTGTTAGCGGTTGCTCTGGCAACACCGCTAGGTTACGCCGAGCCAATCAGGGCCCCGTGGATTGCGGCAGACTTGTCAGCAGGACGCCTCCGTGTAGGGCACGTCGTTTTCACCATGGAACATCAGTTCCATCAGTCAATTGCCAGGGAACTTCAAAGTTATGGACCGAAAATGTACGGAGTCAAGGTAATCATTCTTGACGGCGGAGGAACAGGAGAAAAAATGCTTGCCGCCGTTGAAAATCTCATTGCGCAAAAAGTTGACGCTATTTCGATCCACAGCTCCGACACGGCTTTAGCTGCAAAGGCTATCGAACTTGCGCATGCCAAAGGAATCCCTATTGTAACCACTTTGATTTACCCTGACTCAAAGAATGCACCTCATGTTCAGCCGATGGAAACGCCGGCATCCTATGCCGAAGGTAAAATAGCTGCACAGCAATGGCTAAAAACTTTCCCGAATAAACCCTGCAAAGTCGCTATGCTTAATTTCGGCGCATGGGAACAGGGAGAGGTTTTGAGATTCGTGCCTTTCTTTGAAGGCGTTAAAGCGGTCGATCCGAATGCGGAACTTGTTACTGTTCTTAACGGTCAGGGTTCTACCGAAGAATCAATGAAATTAAGCCTTGATATTCTCCAGGCTCATCCGGAAATAAATATTATCTTCGGCGGAAATGATGAAATGGCTCTTGGAGCTCTTGCGGCCTGCGAACAGAAAGGAAGAGGAAAAATGGACAATGGCAAGCCGCTGACTGAAGTCATAGCCGGTGTTGATGGAAACTCTTCCGCGATGATCAAAATATTTGATCCGGACTGTTCATTCAAAATTACCAATGGTGCCGTACGCGATGTCGCTCGTGCTGAAATGGATTGTATGATGGGAATGATTCAAGGCAAAATTGATATGAACAAATTCCAGGTTATTCAGTGTTTCGTTAAAGAAATTGATTACTGGCAGACTTCTATCGATGATGCCCAGTTATTCCTGATGGATAATTATGGTTATAAAGGGATACTTACAGCCGATGTAGCTAAAAGCAGAAGGAAATAATCTATATAGCAAGAAAAAATCATTTTAGAGAAAGGATAAATGAAATACTTTATCCTTTCTCTTGCTTTGTGGAGAAGTTCGGCTGCTGGGTTCGCATGCGTGACCTGGGCGTCAAGGAGCAGATGATTGAGGCCATGACGGATTCCGCCTTCAAGACCATGGGCCGGTGCCTGAACTGCAACCTGAAGCCGCTCAGGCCGCGCGGACGTCATTCAGATGTACAAGGACTCGTTGTAGCGACGGCCATGGAGACCTACCTGGCGGGAATCGACATCGGCACCTCCGGCGCCAAGGGCATGGTTTTCGATTTCGCGGGAACCGCGCTTGGCGCGGGCTACCGGGAGTATCCCTGCACGTATCCCCGTCCGGGCTGGGTCGAGCAGGACGCGGATCTCCTGGTGGAATCCACCATGCAGGCCATGGCGGAAGCCGCGCGGGCCAGCAACGTCCTGCCGAAGGCCATTGTGTCCCTGTCACTGTCCGCGCAGCGGCAACGGCTTCGAGTTCGAAGTCATCGTGGCCATCCTGCTCGGCGGAACGAGCCTCAGCGACGGCAAGGGCTCCGTGATCGGGATACTCCTCGGGGCCATGGTGGTGGCCGTGCTTGGCAATGGGCTGGACATGTTGAACGTCCTCACCTTCTGGCAGAGCGTCCTCAAGGGAGCCATCCTCGTTGCGGCGGTGATCCTCAACGAGAAGATCCTCGCCACGGCCCGGCGCCGCTCGATGAAGGCGCAGGCCGCGTGATGACCGAAGGACGGCGTTGATGGCAGCGCAGCGTAGTGCTACAGTAAGGGAGCCCGCTATGAGTGAGCTTGAGGCGTCGAAACCAGCCGGCAATTCCGCCTACATCATCCCCAATCTCGACCGCGCGCTGCGCATCATGGAGCACCTGAGCACTTGTCAGGAGGGCAGCTCGATCACGGAAATCGCCACGCAGCTCTCTCTGCCGAAGAACAGTGTCTTCCGGATCGTGCGGACGCTGGCAGCAAGCGGGTACCTCGACGAGTTCGGAAAGTCCTGGCGTCTCAGTCCTAAAATCCTCTCCCTGGGCTATGCCGCCGTGCAGAGCACGCACCTCATCGGCGCGTGCATGGACGAGATGCGCCTGCTGCGCGATGAAATCAATGAGACAATCTTCGTGGGCGCTCTGTCGGAGGGGAAAGTCGTCATCCTCGAGGAGCTCCCGTCCTTCCAGCTCGTGAAGTTCACCGTCGAGATCGGCCACAGGGTGCCCATCCACGCTTCCGCGCCCGGCAAGGCCATTCTGGCGCACCTGCCTCCCGCCGAGCAGAAGGATCTCCTCGCGCATATCGCCTTCACCCGGTTCAACGACAGGACCATCCCGGGAATGAAGGCCATGCAGACGGAGATCGAGAAGATACAGGGGCTGGGCTATGCGCTGGACCTCGGCGAGGAGGTGACCGAGATCTGGTGCGCCGCAAGCCCGGTGCTCGACTACCGCGCGTATCCCATCGCGTCCATCTGGCTCTCGGGCCCTGAGTTCCGGCTGGCCAAGATGGACCTGGACCGCGTCGGGGCCCTCGTGCGGGAACACGCGCTGCGCATCTCGAAGCACTTCGGTTACGATCCATCGGTTGCCCGGCAATCCGGCGGCGGGAAGACGTCCGGCAAACCCGCTGCCTCGTAGGGGTACTCGCATGGCCGACCTCACGCGCATGGAAGCCCAGAACCAGTGTGGCGAATCACCCATCTGGGACCCGCGGACCGCGACGCTGTCCTGGGTGGACACCGAGAAGCCGCTGCTCTCCGCGCTCTCCGACAGGAGCGTGCGGGCCGTGACGATGCCGACCAGCCGTCTCGTGCAGGCTATCGGTCTGCGCCGCGCGGGCGGGTGGGTTGCAGTGGTACGGGACGGGTTCGCGCTGCTTCAGGCAGACGGCATGGAAACGCGCTTCCTGGGCAACCCCGTCGAGGGCCTTCCGCACATGACAATGAACGATGGTACCGTTGGCCCCGACGGACGCTTCTACGCGGGATCGTTCAACATGCAGGACCTCGGCGCGGCCGACGGGGGCCTCTACCGCGTCGACCACGACGGCGCCGTGGCGATGATCGAGACCGGCCTCGTCCTTCCCAACGGGATGGCGTTCAGCCCCGACGCGGGAACCCTTTACGTGACGGAGATGTGGGCCCGCCGCATCGGGGCTTATGACTTCAATGTCCAGGCGGGGACCCTCTCGCGCCGCAGGGTGCTCGTGACCGTGCCCGAGTCCGAGGGATACCCCGACGGCCTCATCGTGGACGAGGAGGGCTGCCTGTGGAGCGGCCATTGGCAAGGGTTCCGGGTCACCCGCTACGACCCCGACGGCAGGAAGGTACGCCACGTTGACGTTCCCGTACCCACGGCCACCTGCATGGCATTCGGCGGTCCGGACCTCGACCGGCTCTACATCACAACGGCCAAGAAAGGCCTGACGCCGGAACAGCTCGCCGCGTATCCCTCCGCGGGCGACCTCTTCATGGTTCGGCCAGGTGTCCGCGGGCGCGCGGAGCACGAGTTCGCCGGTTAGTGACGCCGGTGCAGAATCGGGCAGCGCGCGGTGAGCCGAACACAGGAGGCCACGGGCTGGTGACGGAAGGAACCAGCCTCTATTCTCTGGCCCGCGAGAACGGATACATCGCGCCGGGAACCGTGCCTCCCCTCGTATCAGAATTCGATGATGCCCGAGGATGCACTATAGACTTCACCAACCCCCGGGCGATGGAGTGGTACAAGGGTCTGCTCCAGAGGCTCCTGCGCATGGGAGCCGCGGCGATCAAGACGGATTTCGGCGAGAGCATCGAAATGCAGGCCTCGACCACGGCATGCGGGGCCCGGTTTCCCTGGGCCGGGTCGAGCAGCGTCTTTCACGCGTGCCGCTCTTCGTCCGCAGCGGCGCCACGATCCCGTTCCTGAGCTTGTTGCCTGCACGGATGAGATGGACCTCTCACGATGCGCCACGCTCGTCTTTGATGAGCGCTATGATGGCTTCCGTTCGTCCGCTCTCGGCTCGAACATCGAGCTGTGACGGGCGCCCCGTCGTCCAGGCTATGGCCCTTCCGTGACGGGAAACAGCAGCTTCTGGTTCTCCGGCTGGAACATGTTGCGCCGGGAGATGTCGACATGCACGGTCCGGACACACGCCCTTCGCATCTCCAAGCAGTTCGGCTACGACCCGTCCGTGAGCCGCTACCTCGCGTTCAAGTCCCCGTCGGGGACGGAACGACTCTCTTCGTAGCGTGGTTTCCGCGCGCGGCCGGGCGGGAGAGTCGGGCAGAGCGTCCGCCCGGCGGCTCCGCACGATGACCATGGGAACCGGGCCGGGTGCACGGTTCCCTCTGCATACGGCAACCGTCAGACAGATGAAGGAGTCGCCATGCCCGAGGTCGAGCATTTCCTGAGCTGCCAGAACCAGTTCGGGGAATCGCCCATCATCTGGGATCCCGCGGCGGCCGTCTTTCCTGGACGGACACGGAGAACCCGAAGTTCTTCACTCTGCAGACCACCGGCCGCGCGGAGGCGGAAGGTGGACGCGCCTCGGTGACTTCCTTCGAGGCAGCGTTCACTGAAATGACTGCGGACTACTACATCAAGGCTGTCGGCCGCCGCCGGGGCGGCGGGTGGCTCACCGTGGTGCGTGACGGCTTGGCCACCGGGGACCCCGCAGCCGGCCGCAGCCGCTTCCTGGGCAACCCCGTCGACGGCAAGGCGCATCTGGAGATGAACGACGGCGCAGTGGGCCCGGACGGCCGCTTCTACGCGGGTTCGCTCGTTCAACGGCCAGGTCCTCGAGTCTCCCGAGGGCGCCATGTGGAGGCTGGACCACGACGGCAGGTACGCGTGCATCCAGGACGGACTGGTGCCTCCCAACGGGATCTCTTTCAGCCCCGACGGCCGCACGATGTACGTCACCGAGATGTGGGCTCGGAGGATCACCGCCTTCGACTTTGACCCGCGGCTGGGCGGGGTGTCCCGCCGGCGCGTCCTGGCAGCGGCTCCCGAGGAGGAGGACTACCCGGACGGGCTGATCGTGGACTCCGAGGGGTTCCTCTGGAGCGCGCACTGGCAGGGATTCCGACCCGCTACGACCCGGAAGGGAAGAAGGAACGCCACGTCGCGGTTCCCGTCCCCACCGCCACCTGCATGGCCTTCGGCGGGCGGGACCTGGACGAGTTGTTCATCACCACGGGCAAGAAAGAGCTGAGCCCTGCCCAGCTGCGCGACTACCCGACCGCCGGCGACCTCTACCGGATCCGTCCCGGCATACGCGGCAGGCTGGAGCCGGAGTTCCTCGGCTGAGAGGACCTGCTCGCTCTCGAGAGCGGCGCCGCCCGTCGTGGACGCTACTGCCCCTCGGTGACGGGAAACAAGAGCTTCTGGTTCTCGGGCTGGAACATGTTGAGCCGGGAAATATCGACCGAGCCCGTGTTGATGAAGCGCGCGGGCTTCCGGCCCTGGATGAGCTCCCGCGCCGTGGTGACTCCGAGATATCCCATGTTGAACGGCTTCTGCACCACGGTGTCACGGATGACTCCCCGCTCCACGTAGCGGAGCACCAGCAGCGAATTGTCGAAGCCGATGAGCGCAATAGAGCCGGCCTTGCCCGATTCATCCAGCGCGCGGGCCGCGCCCCGGGCCGTGGGATCGTTCAACGCCACGATTCCACGCAGCCGCGGGGTATCGGCGATCAAGCGGGCCGCCTGGGAATAGGCGAGCTCGGCGTCCGCGTTGCTGTACAGCGTATCGAGGATCCTGACTTTTCCGTCCAGGAAGTCCCGGGTCCCCGACTCACGGTCGATCGCCGTCGAGCTGCCCTTCACATAGCTCATGACCGCGACCAGGTCTCCTTCCTTCACGTAGCGCATCAGCGCCGCGGCGCACTTCTGGCCGCCCTCGTAGCTGTCCGTGCCTATCCGCACATCCGCATCTTCGGAATTGACGAAGGAGTCGATGCAGACGAGCGGAATACCCTGGCGCTTCACCTCTTTCGCCACGGGCACGGACAAGTTGTAGTCTGCCGCGGCGAGGACAATAGCGTCCGGCTTCTCCCGGATGGCCTGGCGCACGATGTCGATCTGACCCTGGACATCGCTTTCGAGCGCCGGTCCCCGGATCTGCACGTTCATTCCCAGGTCCTCGCCGGCGGATACGACGCCGTCCCGCACGTTGCCCCAGAACGGTGTCGACCGGTAGTCGATGGTCTTGAAGATGACGATCACGCGGCGCGCCGCGGCGGAGACGGGGTTGAGAAGCCGGGCTCCGCGGTAGAGGACGGTGAGGGAAATGGCAGCAAGGACCGCCGCCGCCAGGAGAAACAGGACGGACCGGCTCCTCATCGGAGGATTCTCAAGCTCCGCGAGCTCCTCATCGGAGGCTCCTCACGTCACGCTCCCCGAGATCATCGGGATGCGGACCGTTGCCACCGTGCCCGCCCCCGGCTTGCTTTCGAAGCTCACGCCGTAGTCCAGCCCGAAATACACGTGAATGCGCTCCTGGACGTTCCGCACCCCGACGCCATTGCTCGGACCGGGCTCGATCAATCCGTCGCGAAGCGCCGAGAGCTGTTCCGGGGCCATCCCCACGCCATTGTCACTGATACGGATCACCATCGACTCCCCGTCGCGCTCCCCGTTGATCCGTATCAGGCCGGGCCCTTTGATATTCTTGATCCCGTGGTAGATGGCGTTCTCCACCAGGGGCTGGAGCAGGAGCTTGAGAATCTGGGATTCGTGCAGGTCCGGCGCAAAAGCGATCTCGTAGGAGAGCTTGTCCTTGTAGCGCTGCTTCTGGATCTCCAGGTACGTCTGCATGTATTCGATCTCCGTGCGGACGCTGATTGTCTCATCTCCGCGGCTGATCCCGATGCGAAAGAACCGCGCGAGGGAGGAGGTCATGTCGATCGCCCGCTCGGTTTCCCCGAGCTCGATCATCCAGATGATCGAGTCCAGCGTGTTGTAGAGAAAATGGGGATTGATCTGTGCCTGCAGGGAACGCAGCTCCAGCTTCCGCTTGAGTTCCTGCTCCCGCCGGTTCTGCTCGATGAGGTCGCGGACCTTCTTCACCGCGATGTCACAGTCCCGGGCAAGCTGGTATATCTCGTTTCGAGCGTTGACGGTGATGTCGATGTCGAAGTTGCCGCTCTCCACGGCTTGCATCGAGTGACGCAGGCTCTCGATCGGCTTGGAGATGTTGGACGAAATCGCCACCCCGGCAGCGATGGCCCCCACCAGGACGAGCAGCGAGAGCATAAGGAACACGTACTCCGCCTGGCGGCTGGCGCGGAATAGCTCGTCCAGGTAGGAGACGGCCACGACGTCCCACCCTGTTTCCTTCGAGCTCACGACCGTGTAGAGGATCGCGCGGCCGTCCACCACGGCGTTGAGGTTCCCTCCGTGGAGCGCCATGATCTGCGGAATCAGCTCCGACTTGAGGTTCCCGTAGATGAGCTGCTGCCGGGGGTGGTACACGATGTCCCCGTTGTTGCTGAGAATGAACACGTACCCGGAGGTTCCAAGCTGGATGTCCTTGCACAATCGCGCGATGATCTCGTAATTGAGGTCCACCTGGATGAGCCCCGGGCTCTCCCTGCCCGGTCCGACCGGCAGGGCGCGGACAAGCGAGATCACCCAGGGATAGCGGTAGTCCACGAGGTTCTCCACGTGGGCGGAGGACACCGACGGGCGGTCCGGAACGACCCCGGCCTCGAGCTCCCGAAACCGCTGGCGAAGGTCCACCGTGGGGTTCAGCGCTCCGCCGGTGGTCGCTGCGATGGCGCGCCCGTCCCGGGTAATCACGAACACGGAATCGATGTCGCGGCGGACCGCCCGGAGAGATTCAAAGGTGGCCTCGATTTTCCCGCGCAGCACGGAGGAATCCGCGCGGGAGCGCGACATGAACTCGCGCACGTCCGCGTTGTTGATGGCCATGAGGGCGATATCGTCCATGTAGCGGATGTAGTTCTCGATGACGCGGTTCAGCTGGCTCACCAGCTGCATTGTTGTTTCCTCGGCGTTCTGGATAAGGATCTTGTGAAGGTAGTAGTACGACAGCGTCCCGAGCAGGACCAGCGCGAGCACGATGAGAGTGGCAAAGGCGCGGATGAGGGTATCCTGGATGCGGCGGATTTTCATGCGGACGGCGTCTTTCCTCTCCGCTGGGCCCGGAATTCCGTCGGAGTGATCCCGATGTGTCGCTTGAACACCGTGCTGAAATACTGGGCATCGGGGTAACCCGTGGCCTCGGCGATCTCGTAGGTCATCAGGTCGGAGGTCGTCAGAAGCTCCTTGGCGCGCTCCATTCGGTAGTCGATGAGATAGTCTACCACGCTTCGGTCCAGGTGGCGCTTGACCAGCTTGGAAAGGTAGCTCGCGCTGATGGAGAGGCTGGCGGCGATGTTCTGGACAGTGAGCGCCCGCTCCCCGTAGTGCCGTGCGACGTAGTCCTTGAAATCGCGGACTTTCCATTCCGGGGCGGGAAGGTTGCGGCCGTCGAGGATCGAACCGGCGTACACGGTCAGCTGCACCAGCAGCGCCTTCACCTGCTCGGTAGTGAGCAGCCGCTGCACGGCGAGGTCGGTGTCCAAATGGAGATCCTGGGCTACCGCGGCCGGCGAGACGCCGAGATCCCGCAGCGCGTCGAGAACCGCAGCAAACAGCGCCTCGATCTCGTGGCGGACCCGCTGGGGAGAAATGCCGGCCTCTCTCAGGAGCGTCGCGAACGCCGCAGCCTGGACCTCCGCCTCCACCGTCTCTCCGGCCACGGCGGCGCGGCAGGCGCGTTCTCTCTGCTCGGCGAGCCCCTCGAGGGTCTGCGGGTCGTCCTCGCGCGCCCTCCCATAGCGAAAGACCTCTCCCGGCGGAGCAACGAGGCGGTAGGAGAGTGCAGCGGAGGCCTCCGCAAAGCTCCGGTCCGCCTCGCGCCACGATTCACAGGGCCGACCCATGGCGACGATCGCAGTGGGACCCAAAGAGGGAGACGGACCGACGGGGGCCGCTGCCTGCGCGGCGATCGCGGAAGCCAGCCGGTCGCAGGAAAGGGCGTCCTGCTCCAGCACGAGGACGGCCTCCCGTCCCTCCGCCGGGGTGAAATACAGCACGCGGCGGGCGAAGCCGGCCACTTCGGCTGCGGCTGCCGTGAGCCGGGTCGAGACGCCGTGCTCTCCCGCGCCGGCGGGATCGGCTTCGGCGATCACCACGGCGCCGGCAAGGCCCTGCGGCGGGAAGCCGAAGATCTCCTGGAACCGGGCATCCGTGAGCTTCCCCGCCGAGCCGTTCACGAGGTCGACGAGGGTTCGCGTCCGCAGCAGGCTCGCGGCGGCCTCGGCGCGCTGCTCGAGCGACTTTGCCTCCTCCCGGGAACGCTGAAGGGAATCCAGCCGGACTTTCAGCCTCCCGAGCAGGCCGGTGAGGTCGCGGGAGGTGACCGGCTTGAGCACGTATTCGAAGACGTTGCTCTTGATTGCTTTCTGGGCGTATTCGAACTCGTCGTACCCCGAGAGGATCACGATGACGATCTCGGGGTGATGCTCCGCGGCATAGGCGGCGACTTCCAGCCCGTCCACGCGGGGCATGGCGATGTCCGTCATGATCACGTCGGGATGCAGCGCCTCCATTGCCTCGATGGCCTGCTCCCCGTTCTCGCACGGCTCGAGGAACTCGAAATCGAGGCTGGTCCAGTCTATTTTGCGTCGGAAGCCGCGGCGGACGATCTCTTCGTCGTCCACCATCAGGAACCTGTACATCTGCTGCGCGCCGTTCATTGCCGCGCCCATGATAGCCAGATGCGGGCCGGCCTGCCAGTCGAGGAAAAGCGCGACCGCCCTGCAGAGCAGAACACGGGCGGTCGCAGAAAATGGACAGCCTAGTACAGGACGTTCTTGGCCTTGGGAGTGTCGATGTTGTCCTTGGTGACGATGATGAAGCCTGTATCCACCTTCGCCGGGACCTTCATCTTCGCGATGGCCGCGTCATAGGCCGTCTTGACTCCGAGATAGCCCATGTTGTAGGAGCTCTGCACAGCGATTGCCTGCAGCGTGCCGTCTTTCACAAAGTCCTGCAGCGGCTTGGCGCCGTCGAAGCCGATTGCCACGATCTTTCCGGCGAGCCCCGCTTGCACAATCGCGCGGCCCATCCCGATTGCCGTGGGCTCGTTGGCGCCGAAGATTCCCACGAGGTCTGTATTCGAAGCCAGGACGTTCGTGGTCTGGTTGAGCGCGGTGGGCATGTCAGCATTAGAGTACTGAGTGGTCACGACCTCGAGGTGCGAGTTCTTCGCGATATAGTCCTTGAAGCCGCCCACGCGGCCGATCTCCGAGCCGACTCCCGCCACATAGGACATGACGGCGATTTTGCCAGAATCACTGCCCGTGGCAGCCTTGACGCCATCGATAAGCGCCTTTGCACATGCCCTTCCCGCCGCATCATTGTCGGTGGCGAGGAAGGACACATAGTTCTTCGGGTCTCCGGTCAGAAGCGAGTCGATGATGACGACCGGGATGCCGGCGTCCTTTGCCTTCTTCACGGCGGGGACCAGGGCGGTCACGTCCGAGGGAGCAAGGACGATCGCCTTGACGCCGCGGTCGATCGCGCTCTCGACAATGTTGATCTCCTCCGTAATGTTGCTTTCGGACTGTGGGCCTAGGAATGTGACCGACAGCTTGGGAGTCTTTGCCTTGAGCTCCTTCTGCGCGTCGAAGCACCCGGTCTGGACATTCTGCCAGAAACTGGAATTGCCCGTTTTCACAATCACCGCGATTTCCTGCGCGGACACGAATCCCGCGATGAAAGCAAGGGCCACGAGAATGAGAAGCAGCTTCTTCATGCTGACCTCCTTTGAGTATCTCCGCGGTCCATACGGACCGCGGTTTCATCTTCACGTCAGAGCGTCCCTCATCTGTTGCGCAGCTGATCGAATGCCACGGATCCTATGACCACGAGGCCGATCACGATCTGCTGCATGAAGTAGTTCGCCCCCTGCATCGTGAGCCCAACCGTGAGGATCCCGATGATGAACGACCCGATCACCGTTCCTCCGACCGTACCCACGCCCCCCATGAGGCTCGTGCCGCCAATGACGGCGGCAGCAATCGCGTTCAGCTCGTAGCCAATTGCGCTGTTGGGCTGGGAGGTGACCATGCGGGAGGCGAGGATGATTCCGACCAGCCCGGCGAGCAAGGCGCTGAAGATGTAGGCGACGATCTTGACCTGTCGCACCCTGATTCCCGAGAGTCGTGCGGCCTCTTCATTCGATCCCACGGCATAGGTGTACCTTCCGATCCGGGTCTTCTTGAGGATGAAGTGGCAGAGGAAGGCGACCGCGATCATGATGAGCACGGGGTAGGATATGCCAGGGAACTGGGACCCGAGCCTGAAGATTGAGTCATTGCCCAGCGCGCCGAAGGATTCAGGCGCCGGTTTCGCGTTGGCGTTTGTAATGGTGAGGGCAACGCCCCGGGCGACCATCATCATGCCCAGCGTCGCGATGAACGGCGGAAGCTTCAGTCGGGTGATCAGCAGGCCATTGGCAAGACCGCAGACGATTCCCGTGAACAGGCCGACGAGCATGCTGGCCCAGATGGGAACTCCGGCAATGGCCGCCATCACTGCCACGGTGCCGGTGAGCGCGATGACCGATCCAATGGAGAGATCGATGCCGGCGGTGATGATGGTGAAGGTCACGCCAATTCCCATGAGCGTCGTCGTGCTCGTCTGCAGGGCGAGACTCAGGACGTTTCGCATAGTGAAGAAATTCTTCGCCGTGATCGAGAAAACGGTGAACAGGGCGACAACAGCCCCGAAGGTGAGAAACCTGTCCAGGGCAAGCCCGGAACGCCCCGATGGGGTCGCGATTTCACGGGTGTGCGATTCTTTGGGTTGTCGGTGAGGGTCGCTCATGATTGGTTTCTCTTTTCTTCAACGCGCAACGGACCATTCGGAGGCTTCGCGGTTGAAGCTCCGAGACCTGCCGCGTAGTTCAGTATTTCCTCTTGTGTGGTGTCCTTCGTGACCAGGGTCGCTTCGAGCCTGCCTTCATGCAGCACGAGGACGCGATCGGTCATTCCCATGATCTCGGGAAGCTCCGAGGAGATCATGATGACCCCAACGCCCTCCCGTGCGAGCCGCTCGATGAGCTCGTAGATGGCGAACTTCGTGCCGACATCGATCCCCCGGGTCGGCTCGTCAAAAATGAGAATCTTCGAATCGCAAAAGAGCCATTTCGCTACCACGACCTTCTGCTGGTTCCCGCCGGAAAGATTGTTGACCACCTGGAGGAGGCTGGGGGTGCGGATGGCCAGCTCATCCACGTATCGCTCGCACGCCTGCAGCTCGCGACGGCGCGAGATGACACCGAGACTGCCTGAGACGCCGCCAACGTTGGCCAGGGTCACGTTTTCTGCCAGCTGCATCTTTACCGCAAGGCCCTCCTGCTTGCGGTTCTCCGAGAGGTAGGCGATTCCAGCCTTGATCGACTCGGAGGGGGAGAGGACGGGCAGTCTCTTCCCGTTCATGACCACCTCCCCCGAGTCGATAGAGTCCGCGCCGAAAATCGCGCGCGCCAGCTCCGACCTGCCCGCGCCCATGAGCCCGGCGAAACCGAGGATCTCTCCGCGGTACAGGTCGAAGGAAATGTCGTGGAGAACGTCCGTGCGGACGATGTTGCGGATTTCGAGGATCTTCTCTTTCGAGGGAACGTTTCGCCGAACGGGGAACTTATTCTCCAGCTTCCGCCCCACCATTCGGTTGACAATCTCCTCCATCGTAATCGACGAATACTCGTCGGTACTGACGTAGCGGCCGTCGCGGAAGATGGAGATTCGATCCACGATGTGCTTCAGCTCTTCCAGTCTGTGCGAGATGTAGATGATCGCCACACCTCTGTCGCGCAGCGTGTGGATCACCCTGAACAGCTCATCTATCTCCGATTCGGTCAGCGCGCTTGTCGGCTCGTCCATGATGAGCACCTCGGAATCGAAGGAGAGGGATTTTGCGATTTCCACCATCTGCTGTTTGGAGATCGGGAGTCTGTTCAGCGTGATGGTCGGGTCGATTCGGAGGTTCAACCGTCCCAGGATGGAGACGGCCTGCTCGTTCATCTTCTTCTCGTCCAGCGTCTTCAGCCGGGTCAGGGGCTCCCGGCCGATGAAGATGTTTGCGGCAACGGAGAGGTGGGGGATGAGGTTGAGCTCCTGGTAGATGATTCCGATTCCCGCGTCACGGGCATGAGTAGAGTCCCGGAAGCGAACCTCCGCGCCCTTGAATCGGATGGTCCCCTCGTCCGCCTGGTACACGCCGGAGAGGATTTTCATAAGGGTGGACTTGCCCGCCCCGTTCTCCCCCACCAGAGCGTGCACCTCACCCTTGCGGAGGTCGAACGAGACCTGGTCGAGCGCCTTTACGCCGGGGAAGCTCTTGGATACTCCTTCGACCTCGAGGATGACCTCTTGCATGTGCGGGAACCTGCCCACCGCTCATGTAGGCACGGGCCCGGGGCGAATACAATCGAGAATACGGCACAAAAGGTTCGATTTCCGGCACTGAAAGTGGGAAGATCGGTGTCAGGAGGATCGGCCGCGCCCGGCCGTGTTTTTCAATTGCGGCCCGCGCAGGTCGGTGCTGGACCGGCGCGGCAGCCCCGCCGCGGGTACGCGCCGCAGAACGAGATACTCGAGTCCGTGCGCGCGGCAGAACTCGCGCCTCTCCGCCGGCTTGTCGCCGTCCTCGTTCACGGCGTGGACCTGAACGCCGATGACTGCAATCTCGGGCTCCGCATCCATCCATCCCGATCCCGAAGAGATGAGCGCGCGAAAGACGTGCCGGACGCTGCCGGCCATGCAACGGCGGTGGTCTTGGGGAAACCGGGGATGGCCTTCGCCCTTGAGAAGCCTCACGTTCGCGTCGTGGCCGACAACCACATTCCCCATCCGGGAGCACTCGTGCAGGAACCGAACGTGTCGGATGCCCAGATCATCGAATGTCCCGGTGACGAAAACGGCGCCCATGCTCACCCCTTGGCACCCTGGGTGCGA
>JBKQPS010000267.1:0-7273 GCA_052144915.1 Spirochaetia bacterium
GCTCGGCAAGGTCCGCCTGGACGTGAACCCCGAGACCAAGGTCCGGGAGCTCGGGGTCGGCAAGCAGCAGCTGGTGGAGATCGCCAAGGCGCTCAGCCGTGACGTGAAGCTGCTGGTCCTTGATGAGCCCACCGCGGCCCTCAACGAGGACGACTGCGACAACCTGTTCGAGATCATCAGGGACCTGAAGAGCCATGGCGTCACCTGCATCATGATTTCCCACCAGCTGCGGGAGGTCATCCGGATTGCCGACCGCGTGACAGTGCTCCGGGACGGCCAGACGATCTGCACGCTGGACGCCCACGCGGGAGAGGTGTCGGAAGGAGTGCTCATCAAGCACATGGTGGGCCGGGAGATCGACAATGTCTTTCCCAAGCGGACCCACGCGGTGTCCGACGACGTGGTGCTGGAGGTCCGGCACTGGAACGCGGTGGACCCCCGCCTGGGACGCGCCTTGCTCAGCGACATCTCCTTCAACGTGCGCCGCGGGGAGATCGTGGGATTCGCCGGCCTCATGGGGTCGGGCCGCACCGAGCTCGCGCGCAGCATCTTCGGCAACCCGGACCACTACCGCGTGACCGGCGAGCTCGCCGTCCGCGGCACCGCCCGAAGCTTCCGGCACCCCAAGAACGCCATCGAGGACCGGGTAGCCTACGCGAGCGAGGACCGCAAGGCCCAGGGGCTCATCCTGATCCAGGACGTAAAGCAGAACATCACCCTCGCGAACCTCCGGGAGATCGCCCGCCGCGGGGTGGTGAATGCCAATGCGGAGGTGAAGGCCGCCACGGAGTATCGCACGGCGCTCAACATCCGCACGCCCAGCCTGGAGCAGACCGTCTCCAACCTCAGCGGCGGCAACCAGCAGAAGGTGTCCGTGGCGAAGTGGCTTTTCGTGAAGCCCGAGGTTCTCATCCTGGACGAGCCGACCCGCGGGATCGACGTCGGCGCGAAGTTCGAGATCTACACCATCATGAACCGGCTCGTAGCCGACGGCATGAGCATCATCATGATCTCCTCCGAGCTGCCGGAGATCCTGGGCATGAGCGACAGGATCTACGTCATTTCCGCGGGGCGGATCACTGGCGAGGTTCCCGTGGCAGAGGCCACGCAGGAAAAGCTCATGCACCTGGCAACGCGCTGAGGAGGAGACGAATGACAGGGAACGACCTGACGAAAGTTGTGCGCCAGAACATCCGCGATTACGGAATGTACATCGCCCTGGTCGTCATCATGGCGATCTTCACGATCACCACCAACGGCTTGTTCATCTCCGCCCGCAACATCGCGAACCTCCTCAACCAGACCGGGTACATCGCTGTGCTCGCCGTCGGCATGACCCTCGTGATCGTCATCCGGCACATCGACCTTTCCGTCGGCTTCCTGTCGGGATTCCTCGGCGCGATTGCCGCGATTGCCCTGGTGTTCTGGCACGTGCCGGTATACCTGGCGATCCCGATGGTGCTCGTGCTGGGGATCGCAGCGGGGCTCCTCACCGGCCTGCCGGTGGCCCAGCTTGGCATCCCTTCGTTCGTCGCCTCCCTTGCCGGCTGGCTCATCTACCGCGGCGCCCTGCTCCTGGTCACGCTGAAAACCGGGACCATCGTGATCCCGGATCCCATCTTCAACGCCATCGGCAACGGGAATATCCCCGACATCCTGCCGCCCGATGCGCTGATCCCCGGCATCCACAAGCTCACCCTCCTCCTGGGCGTGGTGGCCATCGCGTGGTACATCGTGGGCCAGCTCCGCACCCGCCGCAGCAAGCAGGACTACAACTTCGAGGTCCTGCCGGCGGACATGTTCGTCATCAAGCTCGTGATCATCTCCGTTCTGATCGGGCTAATCACGTGGGTTCTCGCGGGGTACAACGGGCTCTCCTGGACCGTGGTGATCGTGCTCCTGGTCGTCGGGATCTACAACTTCCTCACCACCCGCACGGTGCTGGGCCGGCACATCTACGCGATCGGCGGCAACCCCGAGGCGTCGGAGCTGAGCGGCATCAACGTCAAGCAGCTCACCCTCGTCGTCTTCGCCTCCATGGGTTTCCTCGCTGCCCTCTCGGGCATTCTCTTTGCCTCCCGGCTTCGCTCCGCGACCACGACCGCGGGAAACCTGTTCGAGCTTGACTCCATTGCCGCCGCGTATATCGGCGGCGTGTCGGCGGCCGGCGGCGTGGGCAAGATCATGGGATCCCTGATCGGCGCCCTGGTCTACATGTCCCTCACCAGCGGCATGAACCTGATGGGAACTGACATCTCGTCCCAGTACATTGTGCGCGGTGCCGTTTTGGCCCTAGCGGTCATCTTCGACGTGTTCACGCGCCGCAGCAGGAAGTAGGCCCGGCGCAGAGGGAGTCCCGGGGCCATGCGCCTGCGGACCAGGCTTCTCATCGGGATTCTCGCCACCCTGCTCCTGGAGATCGGCGTCACCGGCACTTTCACGCTCCTCAAATTTCTGTCCAGCACCCGCGCCTCCCGGGAAACCGACCTGAGAGCGGACTGGGACCGCGCGGCCTCCTGGGTGGAGGAGCTGAAGCACCGTCTCACCGTCGACGTGTACCAGCTCAGCTTCTTCCTCCGGGAGGACCAGGTGTCGGGAGCCGCACCGGAAGAGCTGCGCACGATGCTGCAGTACTTCATCAGCTTCACCAGCGCGGACCGGCTCGTCGTGGTCGACGATCCGGGCGAGCTGGTCGCCGACGAGCGCGCCGGCGCGGCGGCCGCGGGGGCCGGCCTCCCGCTCGCCTTCCTGATCCCCCGCGAGTTCCAGTTTCCCCGCAGCCGGTTCATCTCGGTGAGGGACGTCGGCGGCGCGGTGCACCTCTTCCTGGTGACCGGCACGACCATCCCACGCGCCGACGGCAGCGGGCGCCACCTCTACCTCATCACCGGCGTGGATGCGGACGTCGTGGCGGCGATCCGGGAGAAGACCGGCACCGACGTGGCGTTTTTCGTGGGCAGGACGCCGGTCATCGCCTCTTCCTCCTGGGGAACGATCGCCCCCCTGCCCCCCCGGGGATCCAGCGACGTCCGTCTCGGCAAGGACCCCTACGCCATCTACTCCGAACCGTTGTCCGCCGACCTGCCGGACAAGGTCTACCTGGTGACCTTCCGCTCCCTGCTCGCCCAGGGGCTGTACGTGCGGTCCGTCCTCCTGTCCTACCTGACGGCCTTCCTCGTCACCCTCGCCGCGTCGCTGTTCCTCGCCGCGGGCCTCACGAGCGTCGCCGTCTCCCCCTTCGACCGGCTCAGCCGCTGGCTGCACCGCTACATGGAGACAGGCGAGGTTGGCGCGCTCGCCATCCGCACTCGCGACGAGGTCGGGTTCCTCGCCGAGGCGTTCCACTCCATGGTGAGCACCCTCATCCAGGAGAAGCGCACGATCGGCGCCCAGTTGGAGCAGATCAGCGTCCTACATGCGAACAACGAGAGCATCATGAACAGCATTCGGGCCGGCGTCATCGTGGTCGACCCCGAGGGGGCCGTGGAGTTCTGCAACAGTTACTTCCTCGAGCTCGTCGGCCAGGATTTCGCCGCCCTGCGCGGCCGCCCCGTGCGCGACGTGCTCGCAAAGTCTTTCGTGTCCACGGCTCCTCTCCCGCAGAGCCTCTCCGGCGGTCGGGAGGGCCGGATGGAAGGCTTGCGCCGGGAACAGCCCGGCGAGGAGCCGCAGAACTTCACGCTCAAGGTGTCTCCCCTGCCGCTCACGGGAGGCCGCAGCGGCTCCCTGGTGGTCCTGGAGGACATCACGGCCTCGGAAAGATTCTGGGCCCGTATGACGGTCGCCGACAAGGTGACCTCCCTCGGAGTGCTGTCGGCGGGGGTCGCGCACGAGATCAACAACCCCCTGGGTTCCATTCTCTCCCACGTGAATTACCTCAAGGCGGTGGAGCGGGAGCAGGACAAGCTGGATTCCCTCACCTGGATCGAGACGGAAACGAACCGCATCGCCTCACTGGTGAAGCGCATCCGCGCCTATTCCGCGCCGGGGTCCTCCGCGGCGCCGTGCGCCGACCTGAACGCCGTCGCCGAGGCGACCGTGGGCGCCCTGCGGTTCCTCGCCGCCCAGCGCGAGCTGCGAATCTCCGTCGAGCTGTCGGACAAGGTGGGAGCGGTGACCTGTCCGACCGACGAGCTGAAGCAGGTGGCGCTGAATATCCTGCTCAACGCCGTGGAGGCGTGCGCCCCCGGGGGATCGATCGCGGTGCGCACCTCCCGGGACGACGACGGCCGCGCCCTGCTGTGCGTCACCGACGACGGCGCGGGCATCGCCGCGGACCACATGAAATACATCTTCGACCCCTTCTTCACGACGAAGGGCGCGGGGCTGGGCAGCGGGCTGGGGCTGTCGATCTGCTGGGCGATCGTCACCCGCAACGGCGGCGAGCTGCGGGTGCAGAGCGCCCCGGGGAAGGGAACGTCGGTGGAGGTGGTGCTCCTTGCACGTGCACGTCCTGATTGTTGACGATGAGCCCGGGCTGCGCAGCGGGCTCTCCAAGCTCCTGGCGCTGGAAGGCTACCAGGCCCACGAGGCGGCGTCTTCCGCGGAAGCGCGGCAGGTCCTTGCGCGCACCGACATCCAGCTGGTCCTCCTCGACCTGCGGCTCGGAGACGAGAGCGGCCTGCAGTTCCTCCGGGCGCTCCGCGCCGAAGAGCCACACCTTCCGGTCATCATCATCACGGGTCACGGCGACGTCGGGAGCGCCGTCGCGTGCATGAAGGCCGGCGCGACGAACTACATCGAGAAGCCGGTGGACCGCGACCTGCTGCTGTCCGTCATCGCCAAGGAGCAGGATGCCTTTGCTGACCGGCTGGCAACAGACGCCTTTCGCGAGACCCTGCGGGCACGCACCAGCCGGCGCCTGGCGCCCAGCTTCTCGCCGGAGCTGAAGGACATCGAGCGGGTGATCGCGAAGGTGCAGGACTCCGACGTCCCCGTCCTTCTCCTGGGCGAGACGGGAACCGGAAAGGAGGTGATCGCCCGGAGCATCCACTACTCGGGCGCCTTCCGGGACCGGCCCTTCGTGGGGCTGAACTGCGCCTCCCTGAACGAAAACCTGCTGGAAAGCGAGCTCTTCGGCCACGAAAAGGGAGCGTTTTCCGGGGCGGCGGGCAAAAAGATCGGGCGCTTCGAGCTTGCGGGCAACGGCACTCTTTTCCTGGACGAGATCGGGGACATGAGCCTCGCCATGCAGTCCAAGCTGCTGCGCGTGCTGCAGGAACGGACCTTCGAGCGCGTCGGGGGGACGCGCCCGGTGTCGGCCTTCTGCCGGCTGCTCGCGGCAACCAACAAGGACATCGCCGCGCTGCGCGTCCGGGGGGAGTTTCGCGAGGACCTGTACTACCGGCTGAGCACGGTCACCATCCGGGTCCCGCCCCTGCGGGAGCGCACGAAGGACATCCCCGCCCTCGTGCACCTCTTCATCGAAGAGGCAAACGCCGCGCACGGCCGCGAGGTGCGGGCCGTCTCCGAGTCCGTCATGCGCCGGCTGGCCGCGCACCCGTGGCCGGGCAATATCCGCCAGCTGAAGAACGTCATCACCAACGCCGTCATCCTCAGCGAGGGCCCCGAGATCACCGCCGTTGACCTGGGGGACGGTGGATCCGGGGACGCGGACGTTGCGCTGGAGGGTGACCTCCACGCCACCGTGGCGCGCCACGCCGCGGATTTCGAGCGCAGGATCATCCGCTCGGTGCTGGACCGCAACGCCGGGAACATCTCGCGCTGCGCGGCAGAGCTGGGGATCAGCCGAAAAACCCTCTACGAGAAGATCCGGAGGCACGCCCTGTGAGACGCCTTTTCCCGCCCGCGCGGACAGGGGCGCTGCTCCTCGCCACGCTGTTCCTCGCCGCGCTGTTTCTGCCTGCCCTCGCGTGCCCGCGCCTCTTTGCCGCCGGTGCGCGGGAACAGACGACCCGCCAGTTGGAGATCTTCAGCTGGTGGACCGCGGGCGGCGAGGCGGAGGGATTGGACGCGATGTTCAGCATCTACCGGGCCCGCTACCCGTCGGTGTTCATCATCAACGCCACGGTGGCCGGCGGGGCGGGTTCCAACGCCAAGGCGGTGCTCGCAATGCGCATGCGCGGAGGCAACCCCCCGGACTCTTTCCAGGTCCATGCAGGCCACGAGCTGATCGACACGTGGGTCGTGACGGGAAAGATGGAGCCCGTTACGTTCATCTTCCGGGACAACGGGTGGCTGAAGGACTTCCCGCGCGATCTCATCGACATCATCTCCTGGCACGGGGAGATCTACAGCGTCCCGCTGAACATCCACCGATCGAACGTGCTGTGGTACAACGCGAAGATCCTGGGCGACAACGGCCTTGCGCCCCCCCGCACCTTCGGCGAGCTGCTGGCCGCGGCGGACACGCTCGCGCGCCGCGGGATCACCCCGCTCGCCCTCGGCGACAGCGGCGTCTGGGCGTCCGTCCACCTCATGGAGAACGTGCTCCTGGGAACGCTGGGCGCGCAGAAGTACAAGGGGCTGTGGAACGGCGCGACTCCGTGGGACAGGCCCGAGGTACGGGCGGCCCTGGAGCGGTTCGCGGCGCTCCTGCGCTTCGTCAACACGGACCACGCGGCGTTGAGCTGGGACGCGGCCGTGCAATCCGTGATCGACGGGAAGTGCGCGATGACGGTCATGGGCGACTGGGCCGAGGGGTACTTCAAGGCGCGCGGTCTCACGCCCGGCAAGGAGTTCGGCTGGGTGCCGTTTCCCGGAACGGCCGGCGACTTTCTCCTCCTCTCCGACTCTTTCGGCTTGCCGCGCGGCGCCCCGGACCGGGACGCCGCGGTGAAATGGCTGACGCTCGCCGCGTCGCGCGAGGGGCAGGACGCGTTCAACCCGATGAAGGGTTCGATTCCTTCCCGCACGGACGCCGACAGGCGCCTCTACGACGTGTACCAGCGCTCCGCGATGGACTCCTTCGCCTCGGACACGCTGGTCCCGAGCGTCACGCACGGCGCGGCGGCCTCCGAGGCGTGGCTGGCCCGGATCCAGGATGCCATCGGGTGGTTCATGCGCGACATGGACGAGAACAGGGCGGTGGAGGCGCTGACGGCCGCGGCGCGCACGAGCGTGAAGTAGCCACCCCTGGGGCCTCGGGGAAAGACCTCGCCGCACTGAGGCGGGGACCTTCTTCCTATAGACGAAGAGGGCCCGCCGTGTGGCGGGCCCGTGCCCCGAGTCGAGGCAAGTTGTCTATGAAATGGGCCGACTTTTTTTCAATCGTAGAGCGCCGGCGCGATGTCGGGGTTGTCCATGTTGGTGG
>JBKQPS010000268.1:0-4892 GCA_052144915.1 Spirochaetia bacterium
AGCCCGCCGGCCTCGGCGCCACCGGCAGGATGTGGATGACGCGCTGCACCCACTCCGCGATCGTAGGGTCGGTGTTGGATTCCACGCAGGAGGGGAAAATACCGCCTTCATGACGGAAGTCGTAGTCGATGCGGCTGATGCCGGGGAAGACCAGCCCGACCATGTCCTGGCTTCCCGACGGATCTGCCTTGCCCCTGTTTTCTTCCTCGTACAACTCCCGCACGAGCTCTGCCGGCGGGCGCACGGGGATCCGCGAGCCCCATAGCCGCTGGGCGACCTTGCGGGTGCTCGTGCCGATGCCGCAGTAGTCCATGAACCGGAAATCCGGGCGCACCCCGACCACCACCATCGAGCCCGGCGGCGACGGGTCGTGCCGGGACACGAAGGGCTGGTCGATCCAGCCCCCGGCCAGCGCGATGCGGTAGGGGAGCCCGCCGATGACGCTGCCGAGCCCGCCCACGGTCAGCTGACGGTGCGGAACCCCGCGGCCCGCGCGGCGTACTGTTTCTCGATCCAGCGGTACGTCTTTTCCAGGCCGACGCGAAACGCGGTGGAGGGCTCCCACTTCAGTACCTGCCTGATGAAGGTGTTGTCCGAGTTGCGCCCGGCAACGCCGCGGGGCGCGTCCGGCTTGTACGTGCGGGTGAGCTTCACCTTGCCGATGCCTTCTGCGATGGTCACGAGGTTGTTGATCTCGATGAGCTCGGAGGAGCCGAGGTTGATCGGCGTGGCCACAAGCTCGTCGCAGTGCGTGATCCTGTCGATGCCGTCCAGGCAGTCGTCGATGTACATGAAGCTGCGCGTCTGCGTTCCGTCGCCCCAGATGTCGATCGTCCCGCTCCTGGTCGCCACCGCCTCGATCACCTTCCGGCAGATCGCGGCCGGCGCCTTCTCCCGGCCGCCGTCCCACGTGCCGTACGGCCCGTAGACGTTGTGAAACCGGGCGATGAACGTCGCCATGCCGCGCTCGGCCCATTATTCCTGGCAGAACATCTCGGAGACGAGCTTTTCCCAGCCATAGCCACGTTCGGCCATCGCGGGATACGCATCGGATTCTTTCAGGCCGCGCACGTGGGGATCCTTCTGCAGATCCGTGTTGTACGCACACGCCGAGGAGGCGTAGAAGTAGCGCACCGCGCCGGCCCGGCAGGACTCCTCGATGAGGTGGGTGTTGATCAGGACCGACCGCAGGCAGTCGACCCGGTGGGTTTCGATGAACCCCATGCCGCCCATGTCCGCGGCGAGGTTGTACACTTCCCGCGCCCCTTCGGCCGCGCGCCGGCAGTTCAGCGGGTCGGAGAGATCCAGGCAGAGACTCTCCACCCCTGAGGTGATCCGGTACCACTCGTGCAGCGGCTTCTTGTCCACGGCCCGGATCCGGGTGAAGCCCTTCTCCTTGAAGTAGGCCGTGAGGTTGCCGGCGATGAACCCGCCGGCTCCAGCGATGAGCAGAAGCTCGTCCTTAGCCGCGCGGGGGATTGGCGTGCGTGCCTTGGGAAACTCGTACTCCATTACGCTCTCCTTTGTTAGTCGTGCAGCGGGTGCCGCCAGGAAAGAGCAGGGAAGCGGGCGTAGTCCCTGTCCGTGGTGATCCACGTGCATCCCGATTCTACGGCCATTGCCGCAAAGTAGGCGTCAGGTATCAGGTTGCCTTTCAAATCGAGGTTTTCGCAGAATGACGTGAATATTCCCCAATGCCGGGGTCCGGGTGAAATCAGCACACAATTTGCGCGCTCACGGATCACTCTTGCGAACTCCATGGCCTCTTGAATCGGAGAGGGCTGGGCGAATATTCGACCATGCGTGACGACTCGAAGGAACCCGCTCACGACGAGGTCTGAGAGCCCGTACGCCGCGTCGCTGTTGATCTCCTGCTCCACCCACTTCTTGAACGCGGCATGATTGAGGGCATCCTCACGGTGTGCGTACACCAGCACATTCACATCAAAGAGAATCATCCGGGCTTTCCATGCGTGACAGAAGGTCCGCACTGTCGTCCAGGTCGATACCGGGCAGAACGCCCGAACCTTTGAACGTGACCAGGCTCGTGCGCGGCTGGCGACCAGGCTTCCCGCGGCGTCCTAGAACGCTGCGAAGCCCATCGGAAACTATCTCGCCCAGGGTACGATTGGACCGGGCGGCCTCAGCTTTTGCTTCCCGCAGGAGTTGATCGTCTATTGTGATCGTCGTCCTCATGAAAATGATCGTATTGCATTTGCATCAAGATGTCAACTCTTGATGTTTTGATGCAGGCGTTTCTGACCTGAATCGGACCGGCGTGTAGGCCGGGCACTTCCGGGGGATGAACCGGATATCCAACCGGGCAAATCGCTGCAGGCCGTTCTCCCGGGGAATCTGCGGGTCGCCGTCCCCGATCAAGGGGGCGGCGTACCGGATGAAGTCGTCGGTCACGTCCAGGCCGTCTTTCGTGATCCAGGCCGCAGGGAGGAACCGGGAGGAGTTCGCCACGGTCTCCAGCGGCACCTTGTCGTATCGCGCTTCGTAGGCCGCGTCTGGCTTGCGAAGTATCGTCGCCATCCACCCCGTGCCGTCGTGCAGGGCAACGGTAACGGCGTGGCGCGCGACCTCGCGGGCCTCGGCGATGTCGACCGTGGACGCGTACACCGAAACGGAACGCTGGATGACGCCCGGGACCTGCCCCGTGGCCTGCCCGCGCACGGCAAGGCCGTTGGCGTTGAGGTAGTTCACCACCTCCTGGGCGGCGTTCGTGCGGCTGGCGCCGTACTCCACGTGCCCGAAGCCGTCGTGCCGCTCTCCCACGCCGCCGACGTCGAAGCCCTCGTTGACCACGACGATGCAGCGGCCGGCCTCCCGAAGCTGCCGGTTCACGTTCTCGTGCAGGCTGGCCAGGGTGTGGTGGGTCTCGGCCATGTACAGCTGCAGGGGCATCTCGCGCCGGGGATCTCCCAGCCGGGAGGCTGCCGTGATGAACCCGGATTTTCGGCCCATGGCCTGCAGGACAGCCACCGGCTCGGACACGCACATGCCGCGGTTTTCCTCGTTCACGTTCTGGATGAGCGATGCCCAGTACCGTGCCGCGCTCCCGTACCCCGGGGTATGGTCGATGATCGTGAAATGCGAATCACCGATGTCGTTGTCGATCGTTTTGGGAACGCCCGTCACGACCAGCTCCACCCCCCGGTCCCGGGCCAGCTTCGACACCCTGGCTGCGGTGTCCATGGAGTCGTTGCCGCCGATGTAGAAGAAATAGCCGATGTCATGGGCCTTCAGCACGTCGACGATGCGCTCGAAATCCTCCGCCTGGCCGTCGGTGAGCTTGTAGCGGCAGGTGCCCACCGCGCCCGCGGCGGGAGTGGTGCCCAGCAGGGCGATCTCGTCCCGGGACTGCCGGCCCATGTCGACCAGCTCCTCCAGGAGGACTCCCTCTATCCCGTGCCATGCGGCGAGGATGGTGCCGATGCGTTCGGGCGCCGCGCGGCAGGCCTCGATCACGCCCTGCAGCGAAGAGTTGATGACGGGAGACGGCCCCCCGGACTGGGCAACGAGCGCGTTTCGTTTCATGCGGCCGTTATATCACGGCAGGCCTTGCCGGAAAATCGGTGAGGGGGCTGCGCCGGGCACCGAGGCGGCGTTGCGTCCTTTTTCCGGAGGGCACCCCGCGCTATTGCAGAATGTACTCCGTTTCGGAGTACAAATCGTATTGTGGCGGCCACCCATGCGGCATCGAGAGGCCGGAAAATCTATATATTGATCCAGGAGGACACCATGCGCACGACCCTGGATGCAGAGCTCACGTATCTCGGAAAAAAGGTGGATACGTCACCCTCGGTTTTCGGTGAGCTGCGTTCTTCAATCGACCTCCTGCACGACCCGGAAACGCTGCGGTCCCGCATGACGCAGGACGGCTACCTCTTCCTGCCCGGGCTTCTCAATCGGGACGAGGTGCTGGCGGCACGGGCAGAAATCCTGAAGCGGCTGGACGCGGCAGGATACATCGACAGGAGCCACCCGCTGCTGGATGCCATCCCGTCCGCGGAAGTCAAAGACGGGTTTGTTCCGCAGCTTGCAACCGAGAACGCTCCCCTAGAAAAGGTGATCTTCCACGGCCCCATGATGAGCTTCTATGAAACATTCCTCGGCGGCCGTGTGCGGCACTTCGACTTCGTCTGGCTGCGCGCAAAAAGGCCGGGCATCACGGATGCCACCCCACCGCACTACGACGTCGTGTTCATGGGTCGGGGCACGAAGAAGCTGTACACCTCATGGACGCCCCTGGAGGACGTGCCGATGGAAAAGGGCGGGCTGATGGTTCTCGAGGGCTCCCACCGCTTGGACGAGGTGAAGAACACCTACGGCGAGCTGGACGTGGATACCTACTGCACGAACAAGCAGGAGGCGAAGGCTATCGAAACCGGCGAGAAGCAGTGGGAAGACCGGGTGAACAGCGGCAAGTACGCCGATGACGCCCTGGAGGTCCGCGACCGGCTGGGCGGCCGTTGGCTCACCGCCGACTTCCGCGCCGGAGACGTGCTGCTGTTCTGCATGTACCTCATGCACGCAAGCACCGACAACCACAGCCGCGGGTTTCGGATCTCCACGGACACGCGCTACCAGCTGGAATCCGAGCCGGTGGACGAGCGCTGGGTAGGGAAGAACCCGCCCGGGCATGGGCCGTCGGGCAAGCGCGGCATGATCTGCTGAGTGCCGCGGGGCGCCCAAAGCGGGGCGGCCCCAACCGCGCGGTCTGGCGCCGTCGCTACAAGAGCCCCTTGGCCTTCCCGTCCGCCATGCAGACCTTGATCCACTGCTTCACGACGTTCTTGATCTGCACGCGCACCGGCTTCATCACGTCCAGCGTGTAGGGGTTTTCCCCCCGCGCGTTGAGCTCGGCCCGCACGGCGTTCATGTAG
>JBKQPS010000269.1:0-6435 GCA_052144915.1 Spirochaetia bacterium
GTCTTTCCAGCTCGCTGTCGAGATGCATCTTTTCAGCCAGGAGCTCCCGCAGCCGGGCGGGCTCCGTCTCTTCCTTTTCCAGCCGGCGAAGCTCCGCGCTCACGAGCTCCGTCTTTTTCTTCAACGCCCGCTGTCGTATGCGCCGTACGCCGTCCGCCACGAGCCGCTCCTGGTTCATGTCGAACTCCCCGCTCGCGACCTTTCGTATCGCCAGGTCGCGAAGGGCGGGATCGTCGATCCGCGCGCACAGGGACTCGAATCCCTCTTCCTCCGCCCGGAAAGCCTCTTCCAGCGCGATGTACAGCCTCGCTGCCCTGTCGTCGTCCAGGTCCGCGAGGACGATGCCCCCTTTGCGCACCAGCGGAAACAACTCTCGGTGCGCTGCCACCGCAAGCATCAGGAAAAGGTCCGACGACACCCCGGCCGCCGCTCCCCTCTGCTCTGGCCCGGGGGAGGCCCGTCCTTCCGCGCCCGCCGAACGTGGCTGCCGCTTGTGGACCCACGCTGAAAAATCTCTCCGGACGGCGTCAGCGTCAACTCCCAGGTTGTCGGCGAGGAGCGCCAGGTACCCGTCCTTTCGTATCGGCGACGCGGCCGCCGCGACAAAGGGAAAGAGGGTGTCACGGATCCGCTCCCGACCTTCCGCGCCCGTGCGGTCATGAGAGGACAGCGCCTTCCCCAGCGAGTAGGAGAAGCTGTCCTGCGGTTTCTCCAGCAGGCTGCGCAGCGCATCCCCTTCGCCCCGCTGCACGAGATCCGCAGGGTCCTTGCCGCCCGCCACGACGGCAACCTGGACGAGAAGCTCCTGTTTTTCCAGCAGCTCGATGGCTCGATCCGTGGCCTTCTGCCCCGCGGGGTCGCTGTCGAACAGCAGGAGCGCCTTCTCCGCGTAACGTTTCAAGACACGTCCCTGTTGTTCCGTGAGCGCCGTTCCCAGGGGCGCGACGCACGCGGCAATCCCTGCCTGGTGCATCGCGATCACGTCCATGTAGCCCTCGACGAGAATGACGCGGCCTTCCTTTCGGATGGCCGGGGCGGCCTTGTCGAGGCCGAAAAGGTTTTCGCCCTTCCGGAAAAACGGCGTTTCAGGGGAGTTGAGGTATTTGGGCTGGGCCTCCCCCATTGCGCGTCCCCCGAATGCGATGACCTCCCCGCGGGCATTCGAAATCGGGAACATGATCCGGCCCGCAAAAAGCGCGCCACCCCTGCCGCGCGCGCTGTCCATGAACAGCCCGACCTTCCGGAGAAAATCGGGGGTGTAGCTCTTCTGCTCGAGAAACTTGAAGAGCCATTCCCGGTCGGTCGGCGCATAGCCGACCTGGAAGGCCTCCAACGTCTCACGCCGCAGCCCCCGTGACTCGAGGTACCTCCTCGCTTCCTCTCCCTGCTGCCCTTCCATGAGCAGCCAGTGGAAGCTGCCGGCGACCCTGCGGTAGAGCTCGACAAAGCTCTCGCGATTGACGCCGTCCCGCTGCTCGTCTTCCCTTGGAATCTCGATGCCCGCCTTCTTCGCGAGCAGCTCCACCGCGTCTCGCCAGGGGACCTTCTCGATTTCCATCACGAAATCGAAGATCGTGCCCCCCTTCTGGCACCCGAAGCAATAGAACACGCCCTTGTCGGGCGTGACGGTGAACGACGCCGATTTCTCCTGGTGGAACGGGCACAGTCCCCAGTACCTTCCACCGCGGCGCTGCAGCGTCACGGTCTCCCCGATCACCTCCACGATGTCGAGGCGGTCGCGGATCGCCGTGAGCGTGCTCTCCGGTATTCTCATACCCTACGATTTCTTCAGGTAGAGGTACTTCGCCTGATTGTGCTCGCTCAGGTCCCGAGAAAAGAAGTGCCTCCCCGCCTGCTGATCCCTCAGCACGAAATAGAGGTAGCCGGTCTGCGCGGGATGGAACGCGGCCTCCAGCGCGACCCTCCCGGGATTGGATATCGGCCCGGGGGGCAGTCCCGCCCACTTGTAGGTGTTGTAGCGCGAGTCGATCTTCTCGTCTTCTAGGGTGATGTACTCCGGATGCGCCTTTTGCTGGATCTCCGTGATAATATATTCCAGCGTGGCGCATGATTCAAGCCCTATGTTCCGCTTCAGCCGGTTGTAAAACACCGAGGCGATGAGCGGAGCCTCGTCTTCCGCCCGATATTCCCGCTCCACGATGGAGGCCATGATGATCGTGTCGTCCACCGCGCGCCTGTCCATCTCTCTCCACTGCGGCGCGATCCCGTCAAGGTTGTCGAAAAACGTCCGTGTCATCAGCTCCGCCATGGCGGCGCCGGTGAACGGAACGGGCACGAAGTAGGTGTCCGGGAACAGTCGACCCTCCAGCGACCGCGACGTCACCCCGAATTTCGCCCGGAGCTCGGGGGAGCGCACGGCGGCGAGAAAGTCCGCGGCGGGGCTGACCCCCAGTGCCTGGAGGTGCCGGGCGATCTTCCCGGCGGTCCACCCCTCGGGGATTGTCACCTTCACGAGCTTCTGCGATCCGTACACGAGGAGGTCGTGGATCGCAAGGGTGCTCGCCCCGGCGGGAATCCTGTACCAGCCCGCCTTGAAGTCGCCCTGTGTCCCCCGCACGCGCGCGAGGGCTTCCAACAGGGGCGCGGAGCGGATGAACCCCTGCTTCTGCAGGTCCCTGCTGATCTCGGAGAGATTCTCGCCGCGGTCAATAGACAGGAGCGCTTTCTCCGCGCCCGGCCGGGCAGGGCTGGAGTTGAGATACGCTGCGGCGACCGCCAGGACGGCGATCGCCCCGAGCGGGATGCCCAGGACGAGGGACAGCTTCCTTCGGCGGGCCGTCATCCGAGGCGGCCCGCCCTTCCATTCCTATTGTCTCTCAAGGAGGAACTCAACTCTCCTGTTCTTCCACCTGTTGTCAAGATCGGAGAAGGGAACGACCGGTGCGGCGGCCCCAATGCCCACCGTCGTGATGCGGCCGGCATCGATCCCGTGTGCGATCAGGGCGGCGCGGATCGCCTCTGCCCGTTTCTTCGACAGGGGAAGAAGCTCCTGCTCCTGCTCGACCTTTGCCCGGGCCGGGTTGTCGAAGTTCACCAGGTTGGCGTGCCCTTCGACCTGGATCTTGTATGTCGCGTACTTCTTAAAGATTTCCGCCAGCCGGGCAATGGTGGCCGCGTTCTTCGCGGCCTTGTCGGGATCCACGTTCACGTAGTCCGCCGTGTTGGCCTGGAACGTGATGCTGGGAATTCTCACCCTGAGCTTGTCCCCGTCCATGAGCACAAGGATGTCGACCGGGATCGTCTGCTGGACCGTGGTCGCGTTTCCCAGCTCGTCCTTGATCGTGAAGGTCATCGGGTAGTCCTCCGCGGACTGCACGAGCTCGCCCGTGCTGGAGGTCCCGTTCCAGATGATCTTTTCTGCTGGTGTTCCCTTGCCGGCGAAGCTCGTGAAGGGGTGCTGCTCGGGATCCAGGATCGTGATCTGCCAGCTGTCGATCGGAACCGGGTCGTCCACCTTCAGGTGGATGGTGAGCTCATCGTGGTAGCCGGAGTTGTCGGGCGCGAACGGAATCCCCTCCAGCGTGAGATCGACCTTCGGGGGAGTCACCGCCAGGCGGAAGGGCGTGGTTTTCGCCGTCGCCACGTTGCCCTTCGCGTACTCGACCGTCAGGTTGGCCGTGTACAGGCCGTCAGGTGCCGTTGTGACGCCCCCCTTGTCCTTGCCGTCCCAGGTGAAGGATGCCGGAACGGGCGCCGTGCCGCTGAACACCTGCTGCTCCCCCGCGGTCGCCTCCACCATGGAGAGCGACCAGGATTTGACACCGTCCTGCAGCGTGATGAGAGTGTTGAAGCCTATTGTGTCCTTGAACCCGTCACCGTTCGGTGAGAATCCGTCGGCCCCCGCCGTCACGTACACGGGCGTCGGCCGCGTGTCGATCTGGATGCCGCGCAACTCCTTCGTGGTGCTGATGCCGGCCTTCGAGGTGGCCTTCACGACATAGCTGTAATAGCCGTCCTGCATCAGGTTGCCGTTGTCGTCCTTGCCGTCCCACGCGAAATCAGCCGCGGCCCCCTTCCAGAACCAGCCGCGAACCTTTTGTCCCGCCGACGATCGCATCTCTCCTTCCCAGAGGTCTTCTGTGCTCGACGACTGCTTGATCGTCACGGCCTGGAGCTTGCTGTCCGGCGTGGGGCAGAAGAGCAGCGCATCCGTGGAAACATCGACCTGCGGCACGTGGTTGTCGACGTAGAACGGGGTCGTCTCCGCTGTCGGATTGCTTCCATTCGAATACGAGACCTGCAGGGTCGCCGTGTATTTTCCGTCGGGGACCCTCTTGCCGTTGTCGTCGATCCCGTCCCAGACGGCTTCTTCCGGCGGCCTTGCACGGCCGGTGTACGAGCGCACCGTCGCCCCATCGGCGCCGCGCACCTGGATCGTCGATGACTCCACGCCCGTCGTCACGGCGAGAAACGGGATGATCCGCACCCGGGTTTTCGTCCCGTTTCCGAAAGGCGAGAAATACACGAGGTCGGTCGAGATCCGGACGGGCTTCTTCTCCGTGTCGATCCGCAGGGAGATCGGTTTCGAGCTACCGGTGTTTCCCGCCTGGTCGGTCGCCGACAGCACATATGAATACACGCCGTCGGGAAGCACGCGGCCGTCATCGCCGCGGCCGTCCCACTCGAACTTGTCGTCCGCGCGGCCGCGCCATACAAGTGTCCTCACGTCCTTGCCTTCACTGTCCTTGAAGGTGCCCGTCCAGAACAGCTCGGAAGACGTGTCCTGGTAGACCGCCACCGAATGCCGCGGGCTGTCGCCGATCGGGGAAAAGGTGTCGAACTCGGCCTTCGCGGCCGCGGCAGGCGCGGTGAGCTTGATCGTGATCGCGGGGGACTTCGCCGCCGGGGCATGGCCGTTCACATACACCACGGAGAGCGTGCCCTTGTAGGCGCCCTCCGGAAGCACCGCGCCCGCGTCGTCCTTGCCGTCCCACACGATCGAACCGGGAATGCTGACGGTCCCCGAGAAGCTCCTGCGGGCCTGGCCCTGGGAGTCCTGGACGGCAAGAGACCACTTCTCGATTCCCGTCGACACCGGCACGTTCAACCCGAACGTGACGGCATTCCTGACGCCGTTGGGGTTGAAGTATGAGAGATCGATGGACAGTTTCACAGGCGTCGGACGGGTGTCGACGATGATGTTGTCGATATGTGCGCTTCCCACGTTGCCCGCCCGGTCCGTGGCGGTGACATGGTAGCTGTAGACGCCGTCCGGTGCGGCCGTGCCCCCGTCTTCCTTGCCGTCCCACTCGAAGCTCGGCGGCATCGAGTTCTGCCACGTGAATGTCCTGACGACGTTGCCTTCGATGTCCCGGAACGTCCCGACCCATGCATCCTCGCTGGACCCGGTCTGCTGGATCGGAAGAGTTTCCTTGTTGCCTCCTCCACCGGGAGAAAAGATGAGGTAGGCCGCGGTCGATGCGACCGATGGCGGCGTGACCTTGACGACCACCGTCCCTTCCGGCGTCCTGGCGAGGTTGTTGTTGTCGTCCCACGCCTCCACGTGGTAGTGGTAGGTTCCATCGGGGACGACGGCCCCCTCGTCCGACATGCCGTCCCACCGTATCGTCGGGGGAATGGTGATGCCTGTCTTCAGGTACGTGAGACGCGAGAGTATGTTCTGGAAGTTCCTGTCCTCGGGCCGGTCCTCCTTGTTGAGGATGGTCCGGACCACCGCGCCCGACTGGTCAGTCACGATGAACCGATAGCCTTTGACATAGCGCTTGTCAGTGATGGCGAGCGGAAGAACCAGGGCGTCATTCACCCCGGAGAAGTTCGGCGCGATGTATTTCGTGCCGTTCGTGTCCAGCGTAATCGCCGGGGGGGTGACGTTTCTCACCCCGAAGGGAACGTTGACCCCGAGGCCCAGGCCCCACATCCCGCCCTCGAGGGGAGCCGCGGCCATGTTGGTGTTCACCTCCGTGACATCCTGGCCTGCCGCCTTCGCGCTGATCCCGCCCAGCTTCAGCGTCAGGCCGAAAGCGAATGGGAATGACCGTGACGGCTCCACGCCATAGACCTGCCGGGCGTCGTAGGTGTACGCCGAGTTCAGGAAAAGAATGTTTGCAACCGAAAGGGTCATTCCGATCGCGAAGCGGATATCCTGGACAGAGGGAAAGCTCAGGTCCGGCGCGAAGGAAAGCTGGAGGTCCTTTGCCTTTATGAAGGTAAAGTCCGCCCCGATCGCCGGGGTGATTGCCGGTGGGAGCCCGAGTGAGCCGGGAGCAGCGGGGTCCGGATACGCCCTGCCGAGGTTCCGCAGCGCCGCGCCCCACCGGAAGTCCTTCAGGAAGCCGACGTCGCCGACGATATTCAAGAACCCGAGGTCCAGCCCAAGCCCCCAGTCGCTTACGAACTCCCCGCCGAGCCCGAAGATCGGAAGATCGGCGTGGAGGGCAAGAGTGTACCGGTTAT
>JBKQPS010000270.1:0-54052 GCA_052144915.1 Spirochaetia bacterium
ATTTGACCCCTCGTACTATTGGAAGTGCACGTATTCGGTCGAGGCGGAAAAGGGATCATTTCCACTGGTCGACGGCAAGGACCGAAGCTTCGCACTGTATCTGGCCTACGACGGCATGTACAAAGCCGGTTCTGTCCAATCCCTTCAGGCGCCCGCCCAGGGCCAGAGCTTGACGCCAAGGCTTGGCACCCAGAGCTGGACAGGAGATGGCCTCCTCATCACGGTTACCAATGAGATAGTCAAGCTCGCACCTGAAGACATCGCCAAAATTGCCAAGACGCAAATAGAGAGGAAATAGACTCAAAAAGGCCGGCAGGATCAGGGCAGGAAAATGGACTATCAGAATGAGCTCGCACTCGAGGTAAGAGATTACGAATGCGATCTGCAGGGCGTGGTCAACAACGCCGTCTATCAGCATTACCTCGAACACGCCCGGCATAAATGGATGGAGTCCCTCGGCGTCGACTTTGGGGTGCTGCACAAAGAGGGCGTTGACCTGGTCGTCGTCCGAATTGAAATCGACTACAAGTACCCGTTGCGCAGCCGGGATCGTTTTGCGGTACGCTCCAACCTGCAGAAAGAGGGACGCCTCAGAATCATCTGCAGCCAGGACATCTATCGACTGCCCGATGACAGGTTGATTGCGCGGGCGAAGGTAATTGTGACCGGGCTCCAGAACGGAAGACCGTTTGTTCCGCCGATCATTTCCGAGAAAATAGAGGGCCTTCCAAAAATGCCGCAAGGATGATCGAGGGGGGCCGCGTTGACATTCCCGCGGTTGCGCGCCTACCATGAGTCATTCCAGGAGGAACATATGGCGAAATCGATCAAGGGCTCGAAGACCGAGCAAAATCTGCTCAAGGCCTTTGCGGGGGAGTCCCAGGCGCGCAACCGCTACACCTACTTCTCCAGCGCGGCGCGCAAGGAAGGCTTTCAGCAGGTTGCGAACATCTTCCAGGAGACCGCGGACAACGAGAAGGAGCACGCCAAGGTGTTCTTCTCCCATCTGGAGGGAGGCGACCTCGAGATCGTTGCCGCCTATCCCGCCGGGTCCGTGCGGGACACCAAGGCAAATCTCGAAGCCGCTGCCGCGGGGGAGAAGATGGAATGGACCTCCCTGTACCCGGATTTCGGCAAGCTCGCCCGCGAGGAGGGGTACCCCGAGGTCGCCCGCTCTTTCGAACAGGTTGCCAAGGCGGAGAGGTTCCACGAGGGCCGGTACCGCAAGCTGATCGAGAATATCTCCAAGGGTGAAGTCTTCAAACGGGCAACGGCCGTGAAGTGGCACTGCATCAACTGCGGCTACGTCTTCGAAGGCACCGAACCGCCCAAGGAATGTCCGGCATGCCGGCACCCGCAGTCCTTCTACGAGGTGCTCGCGGAGAATTACTAGGCCTGACCCGGGGGACGCTTGATCCACGGCTCGGATACGGCCTATCCTCCGAACCGACCCCTATGATCAGCGGCCCCCCGGATCTCCCCGAAGAGCTCGTTTCTCTCGACGACACGTATATCGTGCTCGATTCCGGGCGGCAGGTGGCTGTTCGCCGATACCGTGCGCAGCTGCACTCGTGCCCGGAGAAGCCGCCGATCGCACTCGACAGGGCCTACTCCGCAAAGCCGCTCGTGCTGGTGGAAAAGCAGGTCGCCTTCCCCGAGATCGCGGTGCTCGCACTGTTCAGAAAGATGGGCTGGGAAGGGGCATGGGTCGACGTCCAGCACCACAAGTTCTTCGACAGGATGCCCAATCAGAGCAAGGGGATGTCCCTGGGGGCCCACGCGAACCAGGCGATCGCGCGGATCGCCGCGTACAACGACAACAGCAGGGCCGGCTGCTGGGACCTCGTGCTCTGGTCCGAGAGGGCCGTGGCCTTTGCCGCGGTGGTCGAAAGCGCGCAGGGCGCTGCGATCGGACAGGCCCGGACCCGATGGCTGGCCGCCGCGGTGAAGTCGGGCCTGTCCGCGAGCCAGTTCGTGGTGGTCGAGTGGGACTACCGCCGGGTCGTGGTCAGGAGAAAGAGGAGTGGTTGAGTACCGCACCGATCTCCCCGAGGACCTTTCGGCCGCGCGGGACCTCTTCGAGGAATACGGACGGTCTCTCGGGATCGACCTCTCGTTTCAGGGCTTCGATGCGGAGCTTGCCTCCCTCCCGGGGAAGTACGCGGCGCCCCAGGGGGCGGTGATCGTCGCGCGTTTCGACGGCAGGCCGTGCGGCTGCGTTGCGCTGCGGAGGATCGACGAGAGCACCTGCGAGATGAAACGGCTGTACGTGCGCCCCGGCTACCGGGGGCTCCGCATCGGGGAAGAGCTGGCGACGCGCATCATGGAGGCGGCGGCCGCGCGGGGGTACGCCGCCATTCGGCTGGACACCCTGCCGACCATGACGCCCGCCGTCGCTCTCTACCGTTCCCTGGGTTTCCAGGAAATCGCGCCGTACATCTTCAACCCCCTTCCGGGGGCGCTGTTCATGGAAAAGCGGCTCGCGCAGAGGTCAGCTCAGCAACAGTCTCCTTGAACTTCTTCCCCCGATCGAACTCGTTCAGGAACATGCCGAATGACGTGCACCCCGGTGAAAACACGACCGAGGCTCCCCCGGTCGAGCCCACCTCGCCCGCGCGCGAAATCGCCTTTTCTACGGCCTCTTTCAGCGCGTCGAATGGCCCGTCAAACGGCACACGCTGGGAGTCGAGCAGCGCCCGAATCTTGTCGGTTCCCGTGCCCGCAAGAAGGACGATCGCGCGCGGCACACGCAGAGCCGCCGCGAGGGGCGAGAAATCGATGTTCTTGTCCGTGCCTCCGGCGATGAGTACGACGGGACCCGTGATCGCGCGCACCGCCTCGACCGTCGCCTGGGGAATCGTTGCCGTGGAGTCGTTGTAGAACTTCACGCCTCTCCAGGTGAGGAATTGTTCGAGACGGTGCTCCACCCCGGGGAAATGCGCGAGCGCGTCCTGCACGCCGTCCGCGGGCATTCCAGAGAGGAGGAGCACGAGGCCCGCGCATAGAAGATTCTGCCGGTTGTGCGAGCCGGGAAGGAGAGTGGTCGTGAGGATCTGTTCCGCCGCTGCGCCAGCCCTGGTCCGTGCCAGGCCGAGCTCCCCGGCCAGCCACGCCCCGCACAGGTCGGCCCGGAGCTCGTGCGCGGTGAAATAGAAGGGCTGCGCCCTGGTCTCGCTCGGGAATCCGCTCTGCCAGGGGTCATCGAGATTGAACACCGCCTTCTGACCCGGCTCCTGTTCCCGGTAAATCGCCTTCTTGTCCGCCACGTAGTCCGTCATCCCCGCATACCTGTCCATGTGGTCGGGGAGGATCACGGTGAACGCGGACACCGCGGGCTTGAGGATTCCTCTTCCCTTCAGGTCCCCGAGCTGCCAGGAGGACAGCTCCAGGACGACGGGCGCATCGGCGGAGAGCTCGTCCAGGAATGAGAGCGGAGAGACGGTGATGTTCCCGCCGAGCCTGGTACCCGGGTGGACCCGCGAGAGGCCGAAGGCGATTGCCGAGGCGGTGGTGGACTTTCCCTTGGACCCGGTCACCGCGATGACGGGGTTGCAAACAAGGCTGAAGAACACCGAGAGGTCGGTCTCGATCGGCACTCCGTGCTCGCGCGCCTTCTGTAAGAATGGGGAGGCGGGGGAGACGGCGGGATTCTTGATCACTAGGTCGGCGTGGGCGAAGTCCTCCTCGTCGTGCCGCTCCAGAACATAGCGGACAGGAAGGTCGTGCAGCTGTTCCATCGCCGTCGCGAGGACCCCGGCACTGCGAAGATCCGTGATGGTGACCATCGCGCCCCGCCGCGCAAAGAACCGGGCCGATGCCAGCCCGCCGCCATGGATCCCCAGCCCCATGATCGTGACCCGGGCACCGGAGAGCGCGTGAAGGTCAGCCCTCAACGCGGAACTCCCGCATGTCGGACTCGTTCAGATAGACGTCCACATGGATGTCCTGCCAGGCCTCGTACCAGCCGGGAGGAATTCTGCCCTTGAGCTTCCGGTAGATCTCCATCTGCTCAGAGAACGCCGCGTTCTTCATCTCCGCCTGGATCTGGTCCATCTCGGGCAACAGGAACTCCAGGGACCGGTGAAGCAGCGGGACAGCGGCAGCCCGTGCGTCAGGGTCCAACCCGATGACGGACTGGCAGACGGTCTTGTACCGGCACAGGTAGGGGTAGTACGGGTAGGTCTTCTTTTCAGCCGGAAGGAAGAGTTTGCTGAAGAATTTCGTGAGGTCAGCGTCCATCCAGATTCCCTGCTGGAAATAGCCCCTGCCGAACTCCCCGATCCAGGTCTGGGAAATCGTCTGTCGGATGTGGAATCCCTGGACTTTTTCACCCTGTCGGAGGACTTCCTCCAGGGGAATGAGGGTCGCCTCGAGGAAAAGGTGGCGGCTTGAATACGCGGGGGTCGTGTCGTTGGTGCCGCGTTCGACCACGGTTCCTTCCGCGGCTCTCATCATGAGGTCGACGCGGAGCATGTAGAGGAAGAGCTCGTCGCCGACACGGTAGACGTGGTAGAAGCAGGGGCGAAGGATCTCCGCGGGATCGAAGAAGTAGGTGAGCCCTTTCAAGACCTGGGGGGCGCGCTGGACGATCTGCTCGGTGACGGCCGTGAGGGAGGACAGGTACGCGGCAGACGGCTCGGGCTGGCGCACGTCGTGGTGAATCTGGAAATGCGGGACGGTGAGGGGGCTCTCGAGATTGATGAAAAAATCCTCTCCCTGGCTGAAGCGGCGGTCGAATGGACGCCTTTCGCCCCCGATCGATTTGAGCAGCCCGTTCAGCGCCTGGTCGGCATAACCGACGCGTATTTCGTTCGAGATCTGCTCCACCGGGCACTATTTAAGCTGAAACGCACGCTTCCCGCAAGAACGTGACGGAACCCGGCGGCTCCGCCATCGCGGCCGCTCCTGGCGGCATTCCAACACCGCGCAAGCGCGGTGGGGCTACAGTCGCGCTCTCGTACATCCCTGTACTCGCGCGACTTCGCCGTCCATGGCTACATGAGGTCCGGCCTCACGACGGGTCCGTGCTTCTCCCGCAGGGCGATGAGGCCCCTCTTCTGCTCATCGTAGACCTCGAAGAGACGAGCCGGCATCTTTTTCTCCTTGCGGTATGCATCCTCCTGGAGCTGGATGCGGCCCAGGATATTGTCGACGTAGAAAGAGAACTGTTTCTCGTAAAGGCTTTTCGGGTAGTCCTTGCCGATGGTTTCCTTGAAAACCGCGCGGAGATCCTCGTCGCGGGGGATGAAGCCGATGGGCGTCTCGATGCCGCCGAACTCTCCGTGCGCATAGCGCTCCAGCCACGTGAGCCACGCCTTCACATCCCGCTTCTCCCCGAGCAGCTTTTTCAGGTCACCTCCGCGCTCGCAGTCCAGCAGGAAATAGTTCAGCCCCGCGATCAGGGGCCGTCCGGCGGCCGAGAACCTCTTCGAATTGAAGAACAGGAACTGGGCCTCCATGTAGTCCCCGAGAGGGCAGGGGATGAATGGAGAGTTCGCCCACGGCTGGCGGTTGATGCCCTTTGCACCCACTTCAGTGGCAGTGGCGGCTGAAAGGATGGAGGCGCCGATCACCACTCCATGATCCGGGCTTTTCGCCACCCACACCGGCGGCATCGTGTCGCTGTCCCGGCCGCTGTAGGTGATTATCTTGATGGGCACCCCGGCGGGGTCCGTCCCGACCTTCTGATTGTAGGTGGCGATTGCCGTGTTGCTGAGTGTTGCCCGCGCATTCGCGTTTGATACGGGCACTGGCCTGCCGTTTTTATCGGTCTTGCCCGGCCACCAGTCGCCCTGGAAATTTCTGCCCTTTACCGGCTGCGGCTCGCCGTTGCCCGTCCAGTGCGGGACGCTGTGCTCGTCCACCAGAACGTTCGACCAGATGACCTCCGTGCCGGGCTCCCGCAGGCACTTGTAGAGGTAGGGGTCGCCTTCCTTGTTCAGGTCCTCGACGATGGCGAAGACGCCGATCTCGGGGTTCACCGCGCGCAGGGTGCCGTCCGCCGCGATCCACATCTGCGCGAGGTCGTCTCCCACGTAGTCCGTTCCGACCATGGCAGTGGTGGTCTTGCCGCATCCCGACGGGGCGGCGCCGGCAAAGAAAGTCTTCCTCCCGCCCGGTCCCGTCATGCCCGTGATGAACATGTGCTCGGAGAGCTCGCTCTCGCGGCGGAAATACGTTGCCAGGTCGACGGCGAATCTGTGGTTGCCCTTTTTCAGCATCAGCGTATTGCCCGCGTAGGTGCAGAACATGCTGAACGTGGTGAGCCAGCTGCGGTCCATGAAGATCCGCGCCCGGGGGATGTCCTCGGAGCGGTTGGTCCCCTGGCTGTGCACGTTCGTGAAGAACACGCCGGCCCGGCGGACCTCGGCGTCGAACCGCGCGTACACGTTGGGGTACAGGATGTTGGCGCTGTGCAGGACGTAGGCGGAGCTGGAGATCATCAGGCCGGGGATCGCCGCCTGGGCGCCGATCGGCCCGCGGTTGTAGAACCCCACGTACAGGGTCTTCCCTTTCATGATGCCGGACATATTTTCGCGGACGTAGGACAGTGCTTCGGCGCGGAGCATCTTCTTTGCGAGGCTGCTCACCTCCTCGTCCTCGTTGGCGATATAGTAGGTCTGATCGACCATTCGTCCCTGGTCCTCGGGGAGATCGAAGTGCAGCGTGTGGTCCTTCATCGCCAGAGGGCACTCCTCCCCGGTGGCGAGGCTGCGCTCTCGGCAGGCCGCCACGTCCTCCGCGGAGCCGCTGACGATGAAGACTTCCGCGGGGGCGCACATCGAGATCGCGTTGGCGATGCGGACAAGGGCATCCGGGTTGGCCACGGACTCGATCTTGGCGAGGTTCGCGGCGTCCAGGGACGCGCGGAAAACCTTCCTCGCTTCGGCGAGGCTCCCGACGCCCCCCACCTCGACAAGGATATCGATGCCTTTCCTCAACGCAAGCATGTCCACTCCCCTGCGCAAGAGCCCTGGCTCCCTTCTGTCGATCGGCGGCAGACACCACACCAGTTGGCCGCGCATATTTATGCGGATTAAGGAATATATATACCGATCACCTTCCGCGTGTCAACTGGCCGCGTCAGCCGATCGCCGTCGCTTTCGCGATCGGCGTCAGCCGATCGCCACTTTTCCCGTCTCCCCGCTCCGGATGCGGATGCACTCCTCCATCGGGAGCACGAAGATCTTGCCGTCACCGATGTTGCCCGTCCGCGCGCCCCTGATGATCGCGTCCACGGCGGGCTTCACGTATGAATCGTTCACCCCGATTTCCAGCCGTACCTTCTTCAGCAGCGTGCCGACCTCCTTCACCCCGCGGTAGACTTCGGTGACCCCCTTCTGCCTTCCGCAGCCCAGGACATTCGTCACGGTCTTGAGGTAGATCTCCTTCTCGTCGAGCTCTCGCATCACGTCGTCGAGCTTGTGCGGTTGTATGATGGCGATGATCAGTTTCATCCGTTCCTCCTGTTTTCGAGCTCAGTCGATGAGCGTGTAGGCGCTCTCCCGGTGCTGGGTGTTATCGAGGCCGATCGCTTCCTCCTCCTCGCGGACCCGAAGACCCATCACCCGGTCGAGCACTTTCGTGAGAATCAGGGTCACCACGACCGCGTAGCCGATGGTCGCGACAACCCCGATTGCCTGGATACCGACCTGGGCGAGGTTCCCGTAGATCCAGCCGTTGGCGCCGCCCGGGTTGATGAGCGTGCTCGCAAAGACGCCCGTCAGTAGCGCCCCGACGGTGCCTCCCACCCCGTGCACGCCGAATGCGTCGAGTGAGTCGTCGTAACCGAGCTTTCCCTTGATGACCGAAACCGCGAGGTAGCACACGCCGGCAACGAGAGCGCCGATCGCAATTGCGCCCATCGGGGTGACAAACCCCGCGGCGGGCGTGATTGCGACGAGCCCGGCCACCGCGCCGGTCGCCGCGCCCAGCACCGTCGGTTTCCTGGCCACGATCCATTCAATGCACAGCCACGTGAGGGCCGCCATGGCCGTGGCCGTGTTGGTGTTGATGAATGCGCTCACGGCGAGCGTGCTGGCCGCCAGCGCGCTTCCGGCGTTGAACCCGAACCACCCGAACCAGAGGAGGGCGGCGCCCGCGAGGGTGAGCGTCATGTTGTGCGGCGCCGGGGTGATCCGGGTAAAGCCCTTCCGTTTTCCGAGAACCAGCGCGAACACCAGCGCGGAGTAGCCCGACGAGATGTGCACGACGGTCCCCCCGGCAAAGTCGAGCGCTCCCAGGTTGTGCAGCCAGCCGTTCGTCCCCCAGACCCAGTGAGCGATCGGGTCGTAGACCAGCGTCGCCCAGAGCAGGCTGAAAACGGCGAACGTGGAGAATTTCAGCCGCTCGGCGAACGCCCCGCTGATGAGCGCGGGAGTGATGACCGCGAACATCATCTGGTAGACCATGAAGAGCTGGTGGGGAATGGTGGCCGCGTAGTCCGGGTTGGGCGTCAGGCCGACGCCCCTCAGGCCGATCCACGAGAGGTTGCCGATGAAATGCCCGGCATCGGGGCCGAAGGCCAGGCTGTAGCCGTACAGGACCCACTGCACGCTTACCAGGCAGAGGATGAAAAAGGAGTGCATCATCGTGGAGAGGACGTTCTTCCGGCGAACCAGGCCGCCGTAGAACATCGCCAGCCCCGGCGCGGTCATCATCATGACGAGCGCGGTCGAGGCGAGAATCCACGCGGTGTCTCCGCTGTTGATCTGGGGCATCGGCTTCTCCTTGCAGACAAGTTTCCTTGACTTCAAGGAGGCAAATTGCGTGCCAGGATGGAAAGCCTACATGCTCTTGAAACGCCGGGACTGGATGCCGTACTTCCTCACCCGCAAACCCATGATCCGCTCGGTGATCCCCAGCGAAGCCGCCGCGGCCGCCATCGTGCCTCGCGAGGATTTCAGCGCCTCGACGAGAAGTTCCTTCTCCACCCGCTCGAGGGTCGACTTCAGCGTGCCGCGGGGCACGGTGCCGCTCGATTCCGCTGTCTGGAGCGAGGGCGGCAAGTGGTGCCCGTGGATCACATCGTCATCGCTGAGCAGCACCGCGCGCTCGACGCAGTTCTCCAGCTCCCTCACGTTGCCCGGCCAGTGATACGCCATCAGCATGTCGATGGCAGGGGTGGAAATGCGCCGGACGTTCTTGTGGGTTTTCAGGCTGTAGCGCTCCGCGAAGTAGTCCGCCAGCAGAAGGATGTCCGTCCGCCTCTCCCGAAGCGGCGGAATGTGGATGGGAAAAACGTTCAGACGGTAGTACAGGTCCTGGCGGAACTGTTCGCGCTGGATGAGGTCCTCCAGCACCCGGTTGGTCGCCGTGATGAGGCGCACGTCCGCGCGGATCGTCGCCGTGCCGCCCACCCGCTCGAACTCCTTCTCCTGCAGCACGCGGAGCAGCTTGATCTGCATGGAGGGGGAGAGGTCCCCGATCTCGTCGAGGAAAAGCGTTCCTCCCTCCGCCAGCTCGAAGCGTCCCTTGCGGGAAGCCACCGCGCCGGTGAACGCGCCCCTCTCGTGGCCGAAAAGCTCGCTCTCGATGACCCCCTCCGGAAGCGCCGCGCAGTTCACTTTCACGAAGGGTTTCGTCGCCCGCGGGCTCGCATAGTGCAGCGCGTGGGCCACCTGCTCCTTGCCCGTGCCGCTCTCCCCGCGGAGGAGGACGGTGGTGTCGCTGGCGGAGACCTGGGAGATGAGCTTGTACACGTCCTGCATCGCCTTCGAGTTGCCGATGATGTTCGACGGCCGGAAGCGGTCCTTCAGCTCGTCCTGCAGCCGCAGGTTTTCCTCCATCAGCCGCTCGCGTTCCTCCTGCGCGGACTGGCGGAGACGCACCGCCTGTGCGATCAGGGAGGCGATGATGGAGAGCACGCGCGCGTCCTCCTGGAGGGCATGCGCTCTCGATGCGATCCGGTCGGCGCTCAGCGCGCCCACGACTTCCCTTCCCAGCTTGATCGGAACGCAGAGAAATGAGAGATCCCCGTCCTCGTGCGACTTGCGGGCTCCCGTCTTGTCCAGGAACTCCGGCTCCTCGGATATCCTCGGGACGATCGCCGGTTTTCCGGTCTGGATAACCTTCCCGGTGATCCCTTCTCCCAGCTTGTACCGGCCCCTTTTCTTCTGGCTTGCCGAGAGGCCGTAGGCCGCCTCGATGGAGATCTCCCCGCTCTGGCGGTTGAGCAGCGTGATGGTCGCGAACTTCATGGCAAGAGAGCGGGTGATGACCTCCAGCACCGGCTCCACGACCGTCCGCAGGTCGAGGCTGGAGTCGAGTATCTGCGTGATCTCGAACAGTATGGAAAGCTCCTCCGCCCCCCCGCCCGGCTTCCGCTTCTCGCTGGCCATGATTTCTCCTTGCTCACCGCTTCTACAAAAATGTACTTTCGCCTCAAAAAAGATACGGAAATGTAGCCACCACAAATGCAGGTGTCAAGGAGACCCTGGCAGCGCCCGCGCGGAGCGGATCGCCCGCACCGGGCCCGCGGATGACGTTGACACTGGCGGCCGTCATCCGTTAGAACCCCTGCATGAATGCCCTCGCACACGAGTTGAACGCCGCCCTGGCCGGCAGCGTCGCCGAGGCGCTGCTCTCCGGCCTCGGGCGCCGCCTGTATTTTCCCAAGGGGATCGTTGCCCAGTCCGCCGAGGCGAAAAAGGGCGCCACCCGGGCGAACGCCACCATCGGCATCGCCACCAGGTCCGGCCAGCCGGTGTTCCTCGATGCCATCCGATCCCTGGTGCCCGGGCTGAACCCCGATGAGATCTTCCCCTATGCGCCGACGCAGGGCGTGGAAAAGCTTCGGGAGCTCTGGAAGAAGGAAATACTTCGCAAGAATCCCGACATCGGCACCTTGCCCTTCTCGCTTCCCCTGGTCGTTCCGGGTCTGACATGCGGCATCGCGACCCTCGCGGACCTTTTCGCCGACGCGGGTGACGCGCTCGTGCTGCCGGATCTGCACTGGGACAACTACCCGCTCATATTCGAGACCCGGCGCGAAACGTCGGTCGTGACGTTCCCGTTCTACGCCGGCCGGGGATTCAACGTGGAGGGGATGCGGGATGCCCTCTCCCGCACGGCGGGCGTGGCGAAGGTGATTCTCCTCCTGAACTTCCCGAACAACCCGACGGGGTATTCGCCGACGATCGAGGAAGCGGCGGCCATCGTGTCGGCGATCAAAGACGTCGCCTCGCGCGGCCACCAATTCCTGGTGATCACGGACGATGCGTACTTCGGCCTGTACTACGAACCGCGGATCTACGAGCAGTCTCTCTTTGGGCGGCTGTGCGGCCTGCACGAGAACGTCCTTGCGGCGAAGGTCGACGGGTCCACCAAGGAGGACCTCACGTGGGGGTTCCGGACGGGATTCGTCACCCTCGGCTCGAAGGGACTCACCGAGGCCCACTACGAGGCGCTCACGCGCAAGCTGATGGGGGCGCTTCGTTCCACGATCTCCAACTCCAGCATGCTCGCGCAGAACCTCATCCTTCGCTCCCTGGAGGATCCCCGGCGCGCCGCGCAGAAAGCGGAGGCGGCGAAGCTTCTCCGCGAACGCTACGACCGCGCGAAATCCATCCTCGCCGGAAAGAAGAGCACGGTGATCGAGCCGCTGCCGTTCAATTCGGGGTACTTCATGAGCTTCCGTCTGCTGCGCGGCAAGGCGGAGGACCTCCGCAGGGCGCTCTTGTCGGGAAGCGGCGTCGGCACGATCGCCATCAACGACAGCTGCCTGCGGGTGGCGCTTTCCAGCGTCGACATAGAGAAGCTCGCAGAGCTGTTCGACCTGATCTACAGCACGGCGGAGAAGTTGTAGCCATGGAGTGCCGCCAGGAGCGGCGGGGAGGGCGAAGTCGGCCGCGCGTCAGGGCCTATTCGTTCACCAGCAGCTTGCCCAGCTCCTTCAGCTCGGGAATACGCTCATAGACGGGCCGTTTTTTTTCGTGCGAAGCCCTGTCGATGTTGGTCGTCTTCATGTACAGCTCGTTGATCAGGTCCGACAGGATGGCGAGGTTGACGCCGAAGTTCTGCGCGGCCATGTCGCGCAGGACGCGGTCCTGCTCCGTGCTGCCCTGGGCGAGCATCCCCCGGATGTTGGGGAGCATCTTGAGGCGCGCCTGGTAGATGAAATGCGCGGCGGCCAGCACCATCTCGTACAGCTCGTCGAACTGGAAGCCCTGCTGCTTGTAGTACTCGCTCTTGGCCGTGAGGTTCTCCAGGCGGTCCCATTCCGCCTGCTGAAGCTCGAGAATCGTCAGCGCTTTTCTGATGAAGCGGTTGGAGACATTGTTCAGGAAATGGTCGCCGATCTTTTCCACGATTCTGAAAATATCGGGGTCTTTTACTGGCACGTTTCGGCCTCTTTCGCGGAAAAGGTAAACGATGCCCCGCGTCGGGTCAAGCATGCGCCTCTTCCGACGCGCCGGAGGCGGCGCCGCTCACCCACTGGTTGACCGGCCTGACGGACTGAACAGCCTGGCCTGCCGGGACCCCCGGGCGGCCATCTCCTGGTGCAGGCGGGACAGGAAGATCTCCTTGGCCCAGAAATTCCGCGGGGCCTCCAGCCGTTGGGCGGGCGTATCACAGGTGAGACGCATGATGACCGTCTCGGGAGGAAGACGCTCGATGGCGGCAATGACGTATTCGAGGTGCCGGCGGGGGGACGGCACGATGAGCTCGCCCTTGCGATGCTCGGAGGCGATGACCGTTCCGGCGGGCACGTGGAGATTGTGGATCTTGACGCCGTCGGGGCGGAGCCGCGCGAGAACGGCGATGGTGCCGAGGATCTCGTCAAGACCCTCTCCCGGAAGCCCGAAGATGAGGTGCACGGCGATCTTCAGACCGCGGCGCCGCAGCATGTCGAACGCGCGCTCGAACTGCGCCGCGGTGTGACCGCGCCCGACTCGTTGCAGGGCCGCGTCGCTGGCCGACTGCAGCCCGAGCTCGACCCAGACTTCGAGCCCCTTCTCCCGGTACGAGGAAAGGAGGCCCGCTTTCTGCTCGTCGACACAGTCGGGACGCGTGGCGACGTTCAGACCCACGAAACCGGCCATCGCGAGGCCCGCATCATACACGCGCCGCAATTCTTCGACCGGCGCGTTCGTGTTCGAATAGGCCTGGAAGAACAGGATGTACTTGCCGTCTCCGTGGCTTCGGCGGTAGAACGCGATCCCCTCGCTCACCTGGCGTTCCAGGGCGCCGATGTCCAGCGCCGGCATTCCCGCGCCGCCGCACCCCGCCGGGATGCGCGGCTCGTTCCGGGACAGGTAGGGAGCCCGCGCCCCGTCGGCGTCGCAGTAGGAGCAGCCCCTGCCGGACCGGCCGCCGGACCTGTTGGGGCAGCTGAAGCCCGCGTCCACGGCCACGCGGTAGACCGCGCACCCGTGACGCTCCCTCAAGTAGCGCGCGTATGTCAGGTAGGCTGCCTCGCTCACGCCGTCTCCACCGGCATCAGGGTACCAGAAGCGGCGACGCGTGAGAACGTTCCGTTGACAGCCCGTGATCATTCTCCCTACAGTGCTCGGGTGAAACCCGCTCTTCGCGCCGCGCTGCTCCCTCTCGCCGTTTCGGCACTCGCGATGCTCGCAGGCTGCGGCTTCGGCCTCGAGGGGACTCTCCAGCTCGTGACCAACCGCGCCGAGATGGCCGCGTACGTGGATCGGTTCAACGCGCTGCAGTCCGACGTGCGGGTCGAGCTTTCCTACCAGGAGTCCCCTGCGCAGGCCGTCCTGGACGGGGCTGGGGGGGACATCGTGATCGGAGAATGGCTTACGAGCCCCGCGGTCATGGACAGGATGGACGGCCTGGGGGACATCGTGAAGCCGGGCAAGATCGATTCCGCGTGGTTCTACGCGCGGCTGCTCGCCATGTGCTCTCGCGACAACCGTCCGGTGCTCGTGCCCGTCTCCTTTTCCCTTCCGGCAGTTGTCTATCTCCGCCAGCCCATCGACCTGCCGACCATGTTCATGCCCCTGGACACGCTGCAATCCATGAGCAAGGCCTTCAACAAGACCGATAAGGCAGGGGCGCTCGTCAACGTCGGCTTCTCCCCTGCCTGGGACCCCGAATTTCTCACCTCCATCGCCCTTCTCTTCGGGGCCCACGTGCGGCCGGGGAGAAACGGCCTGCCTGCCTGGGACGAGAACGGGCTGAAAAGGACCGTCGACTTCACTCGTTCCTGGATGACGGACGTGAACGGGGGCGCGGATGCCGATGCTGCTTTCTCGAAACGGATCCTCGTTCAGCCCTGGTACAAGCTCCTGACTTCCGGCAAGACCCTCTTTGCGCTGGTCTCCTTCAAGGACCTGTTCGCCCTTCCCGAGGAGGAACGCCGGGACCTCGACTTCCGATGGCTGTCGCAGGACGGGCAGATCCCGGTCCTGGACGACGTCCTGTGCGCCGGTGTCCCGCGCTCATCGCGCGACAAGGCGGGGGCGAAGGCCTTCCTCCAGTGGTTCTGCGGGCTGCCCGTGCAGCAGAGCCTCCTGACCGTGAACCAGTCCCGCCGCATCGGCGTGTTCGGCGTCACAGACGGGTTTTCCGCCTTGAAGAGCATCGACGAGAAGGACCTGCCCGCGAAGTACCCGCTGCTTCTCGGCCACATCCCGATGGAGAATCTCCTCGCGTTCCCCGACATGCTGCCGGACAACTGGGTCAGGATCCGGGACGCCGTCGTGCTGCCCTGGATGCTCGACTCTGCATCCGGCGCGGATTCGGAATCGCTGGGGAAGCGGCTGGAAGACTGGCAAGCTGCGCAGAAAAAGTGATTCCCGGCGCCGTTCCGCCCCTCCGGGACGCCTTTTTCGTTGACATCGCCCGGGTTCTGCCTTATGATTGCTCCATAAAATAATCAACCTCAGGAGGTTGCCAATGGCGACGGTAGAGCTCAGGAACATCACCAAGGTGTACGAGGGGGGGGTCAAGGCGGTCGACAACGCCAACCTGACGATCAACGACAAGGAGTTCGTGGTTCTCGTCGGGCCTTCGGGCTGCGGAAAGACCACGACCCTGCGGATGGTCGCGGGCCTGGAAGAAATTTCCGGGGGCGAGCTGTATATCGACGGCAAGCTGATGAATGACGTGGCGCCGAAGGACCGGGACATCGCGATGGTGTTCCAGAACTACGCGCTGTATCCCCACATGACCGTGTACGACAACATGGCCTTCGGTCTGAAGATCCGCAAGTACCCCCGCGCGGAGATCAACACGCGCGTGCACGAAGCGGCTCAGATCCTGGACATCGAGGAGCTGCTGGAAAGAAAACCCAAGGCGCTCTCGGGCGGGCAGCGACAGCGGGTCGCGGTCGGCCGCGCCATCGTGCGCAAGCCGAAGGTATTCCTGTTCGACGAGCCGTTGTCCAACCTGGACGCCAAGCTGAGAGTCCAGATGCGGGCCGAGCTTTCGGCGCTGCATCACCGGCTCCAGGCGACCATGATCTACGTGACGCATGACCAGATCGAGGCCATGACCATGGGGGACCGCATCGTCGTCCTCAAGGACGGTCTCATCCAGCAGATCGGCACCCCGCTGGGGCTGTACAACACTCCGGTGAACAGGTTCGTGGCCGGCTTCATCGGCTCTCCGCCGATGAACTTCATGAAGGTCGGCCTGAAGATGGAGGGCGGAAAGCTTCTTGCCGATGAGGGAACCTTCCGCATGGAGCTCACTCCCCAGCAGACCGAGACTCTTCGCAACTACGCCGGGAAGGACGCCATCCTGGGGGTCAGGCCGGAGGATCTCCTGTACACGGAGGCGCCGGAGAGGGCCAACAACGTCGCCACGAAGGTGGAGGTCATCGAACCCCTCGGATCCGAGATCCACCTCTGGGTGAGCACGAAAAACAACCAGCTGGTCGCAAAGGTCGCCCCGCGGCATACGTTCCACATCGGGGACGTGGCGAACCTCCACCCGGACCTGACGAAGATCCACTTCTTCGACCTTGAAACGGAGAAAGCGATTTTCTAACTGTAGGGTCCCGATCGTTTTGACATGAAAGGGTTGCTGCATCCCCCGGGACGCGGCAGCCCTTTTTTTGGTGCAGCCCGGCGGCAGAGCCCGGCGGCGGAATGCTTCGGCGCGCTCCGCAGTCCCTGTCTACGGCTCGCTCTCAGGGCATCCCTGCCCTCGCTCGCCTCGCCATCGCTGTCTACGGCTCGCTCTCAGGGCATCCCTGCCCTCGCTCGCCTCGCCATCCCTGTCTACGGCAGGCGGCCTTCGCTGCGCTTCAGGTATTGCTTGGTCAGCAGACGGGTGAGGGCGAGCTTCCGGGCCACGTCCTGCCGCTCGCGGGAGATCTGCGCAAAGAATACCTGGGTGGTCATCCCGCCGTCGATCGTCCCCTGACCGATGCCCCGGTCGTGCAGCGCCTGGAGCCGCTCCAGCCGGAAGGCCACTCGCTCCAGCTGGAAGGCGGTCCGGCGGAGGCGCGGGAGGAGAGCGCCCATGACGCGCCTTTCCCGGAGTGTCTCCCCGGCGGATCCGATGCGCCCCGCGCGGTCCTCGAGTGCCCATTTCCTCGTGATGGCCTGGTTCCGCGAAAGCTCCTGGTGCGCCGCGTTGAACTCGCGGCTGAGCAGGAGATAGCGCCGTGCGTTGGCCTGGATGAGCCTGAGCGCATTCGCCTGTACGAACTGGCTCCGTTCCGCGCGCCACTGCGTCCGGAACTGTTCCACGCCGGAAGCGGCGACCGGCACCGTCCGGTACACCTGACCCGGCTGCTCTTCGACTGCCGTCCCGGGAATGGCCGTGAGATCTTTTCCCTGGTCGTCGGTGACCACGACCTCGCCTTCGTCACAGGTCACCAGGATGTCGCCGGTCTCGGGGGCCGTCACCGTGAAATCGGTCCCCCGCACGCCCATCGCCGCGGAGTCCGACTTCACCTTCACGCTCTGGGTAGCCAGGAGCTTGTCCACCTTCAGGGCGATCTGGCCTCCCACGAGGCCGATCGTGCTTTCCTGCGTGCCCTCCACGGCGGCAATTTCCAGGGAAAACTGCGTGTCAGAGCTGATCCTGACTGTCATGCGGGGAGCCTGCGGGGTCGCGATGGCGAGCTCGGCCTGGCCGTCGGATCCGGTTTTCACGAGGTCGAAGTTCTGGAGATCCTGCCCGATGCCGACCCCGTCAATATCGGCGCCGTCGCGCACGACTCCCACCGTTCCCTCGGCGTAGGAGATGCTGCCCACCGTGTCCTGGGCGGAAGCGGCGGCGGCAGCTGCAGCCAAAAAAAGCGCGGCCGCAAGGCCGCGCAGGATGCAGGCTCCTAGAGAATCGCGAATATCAGCCACTCACCGCCGTCCTGGACGAAGTAGTATTTCTGGTACGCGGACCAGAACGGAATGCGAGAGGAGAGGTCCTCCTTGGACTGCACGTTCAACTCGTAGACCGTGCCAGTCACGCCGTCCACCGGGCTGTCCGCGGGCTGCACGAATACGCTGTCAAGATCCAGCGCATCCGCAAGCGGAGTCTGGGCGAATGCGGCGTTGTCGAAGTAGCCCATCAGGGAGGTTTTCAGCTCATCCTTGGTGACGGTCTGCTGAAGACGCATGAAGCGGATGTTGTCGCTCATGTGCGAAAGGGCGCCGTCGGCGTCTTTATTCAGAATGGCGCCCATGCAGGCGTCGAACGCGTCCGCAATCGCCTTGCGGGCGTCCGCATCCGTCGCCCCCGCGGGGGGCTGCGACGCCGCGGCCTCCGCTTTCTGGGGAGACCACGTGAGCGGGGGAGGGTCCTGTCCTTCCGCGAGGATGTACCAATCGGCTCCGACCTTGTGGATGAAGAACTGCTGCTTCATGTCCCAGAAGCTCACAGACGTGGAGTAATCTGCCTTTGCCGTGACCGTGTAGGTGTACGTCTCACCCCAGGACTTCTGCATTGACGGAGAGACGGGAGCGATGACGGCGGTATTCAGGTCATACACCGCGGAGGGCTCCAGCCCCGCGAGCGGCGCTTCCTTGAAAAATCCTTCCAGCTCGGACTGTGCATCGGCCCGGGTCACCTCGGCGGGAATCTTCGTCAGGTAGATCGAGCCGTCGAGAAAGCCGGCCGCGGCGGCCGCGTCCTTCTCCACAAGAGAGCTCACGAACCGGAGAAAAAAGGAGTCCAGCGCCCCCGAGGGAACCGCGTTCGCTCCGGCGCCGATCGTGGTCGTGCGTCCCTGTGCCAGCAACTCCGCCGCCGACGGCTGGGAGGTGTCGGTGATCGCCGAGGGATCGAGCTGCGGGTAGATCACTTTCGCGAGCGCCATGTACTGGCCGCCCTTGTCAGTTTTCCCGACTGCCTGATACTGCTTGCCGGCGAGCCAGTACGATTCTCCCACCCGCTGGCGGTCGGCATCGCTGTAATCCTTCCAGAACTGCGCCCAGAGAAGTCCCGTGGCAGCGAAGAGCAGCAGGACCGAGAGGATGAACTTGTTCCTCATGCGCGGCCTCCTCGAGTGGGAACCACTCAGAACAGATTTTATCAATTCAAACACGAGTTGACAACCCATTTCCCGGCTGGTAGACTTTTCCCTGGAAGAGAGCCCGCTCCGTGCAACAGCCCGGGGACGGAGAATGTGTCGACAGGGAGGCGCTTCATGGCCCGTTTTACTCGGCTTGCGTCCATCTTCGCTCTCTGCATCGTGCTGGTGAACTGCCCGTCGACGCCGAAGCCCCCCGGACAAACCGTCGCGGCCCCCGCTTTCAGTCCCGCGGAAGGGGTTTTCGCGGCGGCGCAGTCGGTGACGCTCTCCACCTCCACGGAGGGCGCGCAGATCCGCTTCACGACGGACGGCTCCGCACCGACCTCCACCACGGGCACCGTCTATTCCGGGCCGATCCAGGTTTCATCGACCACCACGATCCGGGCCATGGCAAGCAAGACGGGCTGGGCCGATTCGCCCGTGGTGAGCGCGACGTACACCATCAGCGCGAAGGTGGCGGACGTCCAGTTCGACCCTCCCGCGGGAACCTTCGACACGGCTCCCTCCGTGACGCTCCGCAGCGCGACAGACGGCGCGCAGATCTACTACACGACGGACGGCAGCGCGCCCAGCGCCAGCAGCGGCACCCTGTACGCGGGTCCGATCTCCGTGACGGCTTCGGAGACGATCATGGCCATCGGCGTGAAGCAGTCCCTGGAGGACTCCGCGGTCACCAGCGCGCAGTACACGATCAAGGCGAATGTCCCGCCGATCACGGACGCCGAGGTGGATGCCGCGCGCAACGCGCTCGCCCGCGCCCGGGAGGTGGATGCGGATTACTTCGATGCGGGCAACTACGATTCGGCGCGCCAGCTCCTGGAGGAGGGGATCAGCCTCCGCACGAGTGACCCTGCCACGGCGAGGCAGAAGCTCACCGACTCGAAGGACAAGGCGGACCTCGCGTTCAGCAATTCCGTCCAGCGGGCGGAAGAGGTCATGGCGGCCAACCTCGCGGCGGCGCAGAAAAGGCTTCTCGCCCTGGAGGCGGACAAGTTCCTTCCCGATGACTACCAGAAGGCGACCTCGGGCATCGATGAAGCCGCCGCGCTGTTCGACAACAAGGACTACGCGGGGGCTCGCGCGCGGGCCTACCAGGCGTTGAAGGACATGACTGACCTCGGCAACCGGCTGGAGACCCGCCTTGCCTCGGTGAAATCCCTGAAGTACGAGACCGAACAGCTCATGAAGCAGGCGGAGTCAGAAGAGCTCTACCAGTACGCTCCCGACCAGAAGGACAAGGTGACCTCCCTGTACCTGAAAGGCGTCGACTCCCTTCAGAGCTACAAGCTCGATGACGCGGAAGAAAGCTTCGGCGCGGCGCGGGAAGCGGCCCAGGACACGATCCGCATCGCCCGCGAGGCGCGCGACGCCTCCCAGGCGGAACAGAAGAAGAAGGCCGAGGCCATGCAGGAGCAGGTGATGAAGGCGCTGGTGAACGCTTCCAGCCTCACCGTGGTCACCGAAGACGGAACGGTCGTCAAGCCGCAGAACTGGAAAGACGACGATTTCCTGAAGGAAATCGACCAGATGCAGCAGGAGCAGCAGAACGCGCCCGCGTCGGGCCCCCAGTCCATGGCGGTACCTTCGGACGGGGGCACGGTCGTCCTGGCGGACGACACCACCGTGGACCTTCTCCAGCAGGCGCGCGACCTGTGGACGCAGGGTCTCAAGGAGAAAACCGCCGGCAACTACGGGAAGGCGCTGGACTACTTCAACGAGGCGCAGCGCTACGTCGACATCTACAAGTCCTTTGCGGTGAAGGGCGTCTATACCGTTCGGCTGATCCCCGAAAGACGTGATTGCCTGTGGCGGATTGCAGAGTACAAGGACATCTACGGTGACCCGTACAAGTGGCCCAATATCTGGCGGAGGAATCGCAAGCTGATCCAGAATCCGGATCTCATCTATCCTGGCTGGCAGCTCGTTATCCCGCCGGAGTAGGAGAGGGCCCCGCAATCCTGGCGCTGCGCCACGACTAGACCGCGTAGCGCCTGATTTTCTCCATGAGCTCGGATTTTCTCGCTTCGAGGCCCTCGCGGGTTGCCGATTCGACGACCAGCCGGAGCAGCGGTTCGGTGTTGGATACGCGCAGGTTGAACCACCAGTCCGGAAAATCGATCCGTATCCCGTCCAGATCGTTGAGCGTGCCTTTGTCGTAATCGGACCGCACTCTTGCCAGGATTTCGGGCCCATTCGGAACCGTGAAATTGATTTCCCCGGAATAATGGTAGCGGCCGATCTTCGACACGGCCCGCGAAAAGGGCCCGCCGGCCGCTGCGAGGACCTCCAGGACGACCAGCGCGGCGATCATGCCTGAATCGCAGAAGAAGTTCTCGCGGAAGTAGTAATGACCGGCAAGCTCCCCGCCGGCGATCCCATCGGTCTCCCGGAGGAGTTTTTTCGCGAAAGAGTGACCCACCTTGCAGATCCTCGGCTCCGCTCCCAGCGCGCGGAGGAACTCCACGACGCCCCGGGATGAGCGGACGTCATATGTCATGATCCTGCTCGCGCCGGCGCGTCTCTCGGGGTGGAGCGAGAAGTAATACGTGCCGAGGAACCCGATGAGGAGATCCGGAGAGATGAACGCGCCGGTCTCATCGACGAATATCACCCTGTCGGCGTCCCCGTCGAAACAGATCCCGAGATCTGCGCCATCCTGCCGGACCCTGCCCTGCAGGGCCGCGAGATTCTCTTCCACGAGCGGATTGGGCGGGTGGTTGGGGAATCGTCCATCGGGCTCGTCGAACATCAGCGTGTAGCGCACGCCGGTACCTGCAAGCACGTCCCGGAGAAAAAGCCCCGCCATGCCGTTGGAGCAGTCGATGACTGCCAAGAGACGCGAGAGGTCCGACGTGAACCGGGCAAGGTGGGCAAGGTACTCGGGGCGGATGTCCCGCGCATGGATCGCGCCGCGCCGCGCGGGCAGGGTCGGTGCACGGCCCGAGGCTACCCTGCGTTCGAGATCGGCCAGCCCGGTGTCGTACCCGACCGGCACCGCCGATCGTCGTGACACCTTCAGCCCGTTGTATTCGGGGGGGTTGTGGGACGCGGTGATCATCACGCTCCCGTCCATGTCGTCGTGCGCGGTGGCGAAATAGACAGCGGGGGTGTCGCTGAGGCCGATGTCCTCCACGTCGCAGCCGGCCTCCGTGATGCCTCTGGTGAGCTCGCGGAATATCTCCCCGGAGGAGAGACGGACGTCCCGCCCCACGGCGATCCGCCGGGCCTGGAGAAGGTCCGGCAGGTGCCGCCCAATCGCACGCGCGGTGGCCGCGTTCCATTCACGGTCGTAGATGCCCCTGATATCGTATGACTTGAAAATACCCATCACCGCGATTGTAGACGCCTGCTGGCGTCCCTGTACAGCACGCTCGTTTTTTCTTACCATTCCCCGCATGGGACATCTCGCGTTCACGGTGAAACCGAACATACCGGTGCGGTTGAAACCCCTCGATGAGCTTGCCCACAACCTCTGGATCAGCTGGAATTTCGAGGCGATCATGCTCTTCATGCGCCTGGACTACGACGCGTGGCTGCAATCCCGGCAAAACCCGGCCCGGATGCTCGGCATGGTGGCGCAGGAGAAGCTGGAGCAGGCAGCACGCGATGACTCGTTCCTCGCCGCGCTGGACGCCGTCTGGGCCAAGTTCCAGCGCTACCTCACCGCCGAACGCTGGTACAAGGGACCGGCGGATGCGGCGATCGCCTACTTCTCGATGGAGTACGGAATCGACGTTGCGCTGCCTGTCTATTCGGGTGGACTCGGAATGCTCTCCGGAGACCACCTGAAGACCTCGTCCGACCTTGGGCTTCCGCTGGTGGGCGTGGGGCTCCTGTACCGCCAGGGCTACTTTCAGCAGTACCTGAACCCGGACGGCTTCCAGCAGGAATCGTACCCGGAGAACGACTGGTACAACATGCCTGTCACGCTCTGCCGTGACGAAAAGGGGGAGCCCGTTTCGGTGCAGGTGGAGATGGGCGAGGCAGAAGCGACCGCGTGGATCTGGAGGGTCGCGGTCGGCAGGAACTCCCTCTACCTCCTGGACACGAACATCGAGGCCAACCCGGAGCCGCTGCGACTCATTACCGCTTCTCTCTACGGGGGCGAGCGGGAAACGCGCATCCAGCAGGAGATCCTTCTCGGGATCGGCGGCGTACGCGCGTTGAAGGTGCTGGGGATCAATGCGACCTGCATGCACATGAACGAGGGGCACTCGGCGTTCCTCGGGCTCGAACGGATCCGCGAGCTCATGTCCCTGCGCAAGCTCTCTTTCGCCGAGGCCTGGCAGGGGGTATGGTCGACGAGCGTGTTCACCACGCACACACCGGTCCCGGCGGGCAACGAAAGATTCGAGTCCGGCCTCGTGGAGAAGTACCTCGGCGCGATGGTGCGCGAGCTGGGAGTCCCGTGGAAGGAGTTCCTCGCCCTGGGCCGGGAAGATCCGAACAACGACGGGGAGGAGTTCTGCCTCACCGTGCTCGCCTTGCGGATGTCGGCGTTCAACAACGCAGTCAGCCGGTTGCACGGCGTCGTGTCGCGCTCGATGTGGCACAGGATCTGGCCGGCGCTGCCCCTGGAGGAGATCCCGATCTCCCACATCACCAACGGCGTGCATCCGCGGACGTGGATCACCCACGACATGATCGACCTCCTGGACCGCTATTTCGGGCCCGAGTTCCACGACACGCCGACGAACCTGGATATCTGGGACAGGATCGACCGCGTGTCCGACGAGGAGCTGTGGCGGACGCACGAGAGGCGGCGCGAGAGGATGGTGGCATTTGCCCGCACGCGCCTGCAGCAGCAGCTCGGGCGCCGCGGCGTCACCAACTCGGAGCTGACCCGCAGCGCCGATGCCCTGTCTCCCTCCACTCTGACGATCAGCTTCGCGCGGCGCTTCGCCGCGTACAAGCGCGCAGATCTCCTGCTGTCGGATCCCGGCCGCCTCATCCGCCTGCTCACCGACAGCGAGAGGCCGATCCAGCTGATCTTTGCCGGAAAGGCGCACCCGCACGACCTGGCGGGGAAGGAGATCATCAAGAAGATCGTCCACTTCGCCAGCGATCCCCGCGTTTCCAGCCGGATCGTGTTCCTGGAAGACTACGACATGACGATCTCGCGCTACCTGACCTCGGGGAGCGACCTGTGGCTCAACACGCCCCGCCGTCCCCTCGAGGCGAGCGGCACCAGCGGCATGAAGGCGGCGATGAACGGCACGCTCAACCTCTCCGTCCTGGACGGGTGGTGGGATGAGGCGTATTCCACGCATATCGGGTGGGCGATCGGCAGGGGGGAGGAGTACGAGGACCACGCCCTGCAGGACGAGGTGGAGAGCAAGACGCTGTACGACCTCCTCGAACGGGAGATCGTCCCCCTGTTCTACACCCGCGGGATGGACGGTCTCCCGCGCGACTGGATCCGCAGGATGAAGGAGTCGATGAGGGAGGTGGGCAAGCGATTCAGCAGCCACCGCATGCTCATGGAATACGCGGGCGCATTCTATTCTCCGGCGCTGGCGAATGCCCGGAAGCTCATCCAGGGAGAGTGCGCGGTGTGCCGGGAGACATCGGCCTACCTTGCGAAGCTCCGCCGAAGCTGGGACGCGCTGCGCATCGAGGAAATCATCTCTCCATCCGAGAGGATCCTCTCCATCGGGGACACGATCTCGGTGCAATCGCGGATCTTTCTCGCCGAACTCACCCCGGAAGAGCTCGGCGTGGAGCTGTACTACGGGCCTCTTTCGTCACAGGGTGAAATCGAGAGGCCGCGGCGGCTGGAAATGACCCCGTGCGGGACCCAGGGCAGGAACGCGCTGTATTGCGCGGAGGTAACCTGCGACCGCACTGGTCAGCAGGGCTTCACGGTGCGGATCCTCCCGCGGCAGCGTTCCCTGGTGCACCCGTTCCTCCCCGGACTGGTGAAGTGGGGCTGAGGCCGGCTGGCTACATTCCAAACAGGTGATGGGACGCGGTGATTCCTTCTCCGACGACGAACAGCACGATGAGCAGGAGCGCGGGGAGAAAGTTCGCCGTCTTCAGCTTTGCCAGCCCCAGCAGGTTGATCCCGATCATGATGACCAGCGCGCCGCCGACCCCGGTCAGCTCCTTCAGCAGCTCGGCGCTGACCAGCGGCTTCAGCCAGACCGCTGCAAGGGTGAGCAGGCCCTGGTAGACGAGCACTGAGAGGGCTGAAAAAGCGACCCCGACACCCATTGCCGCGGTGAACACAATGGACATGAAGGCGTCCATCACCGATTTCGTAAAGATCAGGTCGTAGTTGCCTTCCGCGCCGGCCTTGAACGATCCGACGAGCGCCATGGCGCCCACGCAAAAAAGGACCGACGCATTGAGGAAGCCGAACGCAAAGTCCGTGCCGTTCTCACCGCGGGCAAACGTGCGCTTCAACGCATCGCCCAGAGAGAGGATTCCCTCCTCGATCTTCCACCACGTGCCGAGAATGCCGCCGACGATGAGAGACAGGGCGAGGTAGACGATCTTGGAGGAGCTCATCGCCATCTGGATGCCGATGATCAGCGAGGTGACGCCGGCACCGACATAGACGACGGACTTGAAAGACTCCTTGATTCGACCATGGAGCAGCAGCCCGATGAGCGACCCGGCGAGCACGGCGAGCGCATTCACGATTGTCGCGATCATTTCGGTGCAATCTATCGGTTTTGCTGCCGCGTGGGAAGCGCACGGCCGCCCCGGCCGCGCCTCGAAGGCACGGTCTCTTGCACGGCGCGGCCAAAGGTCCTACTCTGTCGCCTGCGATGAGATCCCGTGTCCTGCTCATCTTCCCGTTTCTCCTCCTCCTTGCGCTTCGCGCGGGCGCAGATGCCCCCGAGGCGACCCGCGTGATCGGCATGGAGCTGAAATCCGCCGTCGATGCGTTCGGGCTTCCCCAGAGCATGTTCTCCTTCCGCGGCACGGAGGAGGCCCGCGACGACGTCGTCTTCTATTATCCGGATCACATATACCTGTTCTGGTACAAGGACAGGGTGTGGCAGGTGCGCTTCGACCGCCGCTCCACGGCGGGATTTCACGGGCTGTCGCCCGGCATGACGCGCCAGGAGGTCGAGGGCGCGGTCAAGGAACGCCCCCTCGTGGCCAGCGGGGACTCGCTGTATTTCGACCTTGACACGGACAGCTTTCCCGTCCGCGTTCGCCTCGTTTTCGCCGGGAGCGACCTCTCCGACATCTACGTCTACAGGAGCGATTTCTGAGGGCAACGGGGAACATCTGCCTCGTTCTGGCCGAGCAGACGCTCGAGGCGGACCTGCGCCACGTGGAGAGCTTTCGCGGCCGTGTCGATCTCCTGGAGCTTCGCGTGGACCACCTCCGGGATACGGAGAAAGCAGCGGCGGGGAGGCTGCCCGCTCGTGCCGGGCTGCCCGTGATCCTCACGGTCCGTCGGGTTCGGGACGGGGGGAAATACGACGGACCGGAAACCGAGCGCGTGACTCTTCTCCGGCGCCTGGCGGGGCAGGGATTCACCCACGTCGATATCGAGGAGGATCTGCGTGCCCCGGCCCTGGACGTGCACATCAGGGAGAGCGGCGCGAGTATCGTGCGGTCCCTCCATGACTATTCCGGGGTTCCTGCCGGCTTTTCCCGCCGGTTTTCCGCGCTCGCCCGCAAGCCTGACGAGATCCCCAAGGCGGCCGTGACGCCCCGGACGTGCGCGCAGCTCGCGGAGCTTCTCGATGTCGACCGCGGCCTCGGAGTTGCCCCCCGCGTCCTGCTCGGCATGGGGGAGACAGGTTTTCCCACCCGGGTGCTGGCTCCCCGTCTCGGCTCCTCCTGGTGCTATGCCTCTCCGACTGCCGACGCCGTGGCACCGGGGCAGGTGACACCGGCGACACTGGAAGATGTCTATCGATTCCGGGAGATCACGGCGGCGACGTCCGTGTTCGGAGTCATCGGCAACCCTGTCATGCATTCGCGTTCTCCCGCGATCCACAATCGCGGTTTCACCGCCCTGGGAATCGATGCCGTCTATCTTCCATTTCACGTTCCGGACCTCGACGGGTTCTGGAAAGTTGCCGACCTGCTGTCGGTCAGGGGAGTCTCCGTGACCGTACCGCACAAGCAGGCGGTGCTGGGCCCGCGGGTTCACGGCGACGAGAAGGTGCAGGCAGTCGGGGCCTGCAACACCCTGACCCGGTCCCGGGCCGAGGGCCCCTGGAAAGGCACCAACACCGATGGCGAAGGATTCCTCGCGCCCCTGAGGATGATGCATGGCGGCGCGCTGCCTGCCGGCCTGGGGGCCACGGTGATCGGGGCCGGCGGCGCGGCGCGATCGGTCGTTGCTGCCCTGCGGGAATCGGGCGCACGGGTGCTCGTCCTGAACAGGACGATCGAGAACGCGCAAAAACTGGCGGCGGCCTTCGGCGCGGCGTCGGGCGGCATCGACGCGGAAGGAATGGAAGAGGCACGGAAGTTTTCAGACCTCATCGTCCAGACCACCAGCGTGGGAATGACTCCCCGGGAGGATTCGGATCCGGCTCCGGGGCTCAGATTCAGCGGCAGCGAAGTCGTCTATGAGCTTGTCTATTCCCCCGCACGGACGTGTTTTCTCCGCAGAGCTTTGAACGCGGGGTGCAGGGTCGTGTATGGCCGCGAGATGCTGATCGCTCAGGCCATGCGGCAGTTTCTGCTCTTCACCGGCCGCGAATACCCCCCCGCGCTCCGCCGGAAGCTGGCGGCCGAGCTCGATTGAGAATGCATTCACGATACGCGCTTGACTCTTTTTCCATTCTCCGTATGATCGCAACCCATGTCGCATAAAAAACTGTTCATCCCGGGGCCGATCGAAGTACATCCGGAAGTTTTGAAAGCCATGTCGGTTCCCATGATCGGGCATCGAAGCGCAGACTACTCGGCGCTGCAGAAACGTGTCACCGAGAAGGTGCAGAAGCTCGCCTTCACCACCAACCCCGTGCTGTTCTCCGCATCCTCGGGCAGCGGCCTGATGGAGGGCGCCATCCGGTGCTGTACCGCGAAACGCGCGATCGTGTTTTCGGTCGGGACCTTCGGCAACAGGTGGTTCGAGATCGCCCAGGGAAACGGCGTTCCGGCGGACAAGCACGAGGTCGCCTGGGGGGAGGGGCTGACGCCCGAAATGATCGAAGAGCACCTCGCCACCGGCAAGTACGACTGCGCTACTCTCACCCACAGTGAGACCTCCACGGGCGTCATGAACCACCTCGAGGAACTCGCCCCGGTTTTCAGAAAATACCCGGACGTCGTCTGGTGCATCGACGCCGTCTCCTCTTTCGGCGGGGTAAAAGTCGAGGTGGACTCTCTGGGCGTCGACGTCATGGTGACCTCGAGCCAGAAATGCCTCGGGCTGCCGCCCGGCCTGAGCCTCGCGACATTCTCCGCCAAGGCGGAGAAGCGCGCCCAGTCGGTGAAGAACCGTGGGTACTATTTCGACCTCCTGCAGCTCCTGCAATTCATCAGGGAGAAGAACTTCCAGTACCCGTCTACGATGAGCATCTCCCACCTCTTCGCGCTGGACGTGCAGATGGACCGGATCATGAAAGAGGGGATCGACGCGCGCTTCGCGCGGCACGATCAGATGGCCGCGCGCGTCCAGGGATGGGCGAGAAAGCACTTCGCCCTGTATCCGGTGGAAAAGTACGCGTCGAAGACCGTGACCTGCATCAAGAATACCCGGGGCATCTCCGTGGCGGACCTCAACAAAGAGCTGGGAGCACGCAACCTCACCCTCTCCAATGGCTACGGCAAGCTCAAGGAGCAGACCTTCCGCATTGCCCACATGGGAGACCTGCAGATGAGCGACATCGACGAGCTGCTCGGCGCGATCGGGGAGATCCTCAAGCTCGCGTAGGTCGCGGCACGAGTACCGCATGCAATCCGCGGAGTACCGCGATGGAATCCGCGGAGTACCGCGATGCAATCCGCGGAGTACCGCGGCGCGATTTCCTTGCAACCCCCGGCGGAGCCGACTATACTTGAGGCCATGGGGGAGCTGAAATCCTGCCTTTTTTGCGGGAAAAGCGTGGACGAGGCGTTCGACTACTGTCCTCACTGCGGCTGCGAGTTCGGACAGGGGGAGGACAAATCCGCTTTCGCCGCCGAGTACGGTGGCGATCTTCCCGGTCTCATCGAGGAAACCACCGGCGAATGCGTCCCGGCGGGTGACGATGACTACCTGCACCGCCTCCGAACGCTCCAGGAAGTTCTCACCGACATGGAGCGGGAGCTCGACCTCATCATCGCCATGGACGGCGAGGTCGGCCGAGGCCAGGGATGGCCGAAAGGCCGATCATCGCCAAGGACGGCGAGGTCGGGCCTGGGGCGGTCGCTGGCCTAGGAGTCCGTAGGGCGTAGGCAAAGCCCGATAGGCTTCGTCGGGCCATTGGCCGAGTCCTCGGACTCTGCTCGCCACCTCTGTCTGCTCTCGGTTTCTGTATTCCTGGATTCCCGTGCCCGCTTTGACTGCTACGCCGTGGACGGGATAGCCGGGGGCGCGTTGTTGGGATCCTTGGTCAGCCCATAGCGGAACAGCTTCAGCAGATTGTGCGTCATGCACACCAAAGCCCATTCACGTCGGACCTTCACTTGTCCGCGCTGCGAAAAACGGCGGAAGCCTCGTGCTTGCTTAATCTGGCCGAAGACCGGTTCCACGATGACCTTGCGGCGGGAGTAGAGGGCCTTGCCCTCAGCCCTGCTCAGCTTCTCACGCATAGAAGCCTTCTGGCCTGTCTCCTCGGTGCGTGCATCTGTTGGCGCGGCTGCCTGCGTGCCTTCGCGACCCACAGCGATGTAGGGATCAATCCCACGATCTTGCAACGCCTGCACGTTGTCCGCGGAGAAGTAGCCGCTGTCGGCCAGCAAGGTCTGAGGCGTCCGACAGGCCAGGCCCTCAATCCGCTCAACCATCGGCACCAAGTACTCCTGGTCCGGAGGCTGGTTACTCACCCCGTGGGCGATGATCACTTGGTGAGCCGCATCGACGATGACCTGCGCGTTGTAAGCCTGGATGTAGGCCCCGTCTTTGACCATGATGCAGCTTTCAGCATCGGTGAAGTTACGCTGCGCCGTCGGCTTGGGCTTGCCGTCCACTTCGCTGGCCACCCGATGCAGGGGCAACTCCGGCTGCTCACCATCCTTCTTCTCTTCGCTGTTCTTCTCGGGGGCAAGAGCGTCGGCCTGCTTCCTGGCCTTCGCCGCGCGCGTGCGGGCGCGCGTGCCCTCGTGGCCCGGCAGTGACTCATCATTCGCCTTGACGTTCTGCCGCTGGGCCTGCTCGCGCAATTCCTCGGCTCTGCCCTCGGCGGCTTCCTTCTCCAGCGCGGCCTTCGCCTCGCGTAGCCGCTGCAAGCGCGTCTCCCGTCGCGCCAGTTCCGCCGGCAGATCCTCCCTGTCCTGCCCGATCCCGTACAGCTCATCTTCTTCCCGATCAACCTGATCGGCGCGCCGCAACAACTCCGCCACCTGTTCCTGCAGTCGTTTCTCTTCTTTGTTCATTCGCTCATAGCTCATCGCCTTGTGCTTGCTCGCTGCCGCCTTGATCTTCGCCCCGTCCAACGCCACCGCCCCCAGCTTCACCAACCCGGCAGCCTCGCACAGGCGCAGCACCTCCACGAACAGTCTGCCCAGCGCCTCCCCATGCTCCAGTCGAAACTGGTTGATCGTTGTGAAGTGTGGATGCTGCCCGCCGCTGATCACCCGAAAGGCCACATCTTCATAGCTGGCCCGGGCGATCCGCCGCGAGGAGAATACTCCGACGCTGTAGCCATATACCAGAAGCCCAGTCATCATCCCTATCGCGTAGGGCCGTTCCCCGCGATGGTCCTTGCGTTGGATCTCTTGCTCGATCTCCCCCAGGTTCAGCTGCTCAACAACATCAAGCACAAAATAGGCCAAATGTTTCGAGGGCAGCCAGTCCATCGGGGATGGCGGCAACAGATACGGCTGCCGCGGCGTCCATGGTCGATAGCTTTTTTCTTCCACATCAGAAGAGAAACAGATGCCAGCCCGAATGTAAATTCCACCGCCCCTCGGCTGTAATCTGGGCGGCGGAATCTACGCCCTACGGACTCCTAGCGACCCCTGCGACCCGAAGGGGCGCAATTGGGGGCGCGTAGGACAGCGGGAGCCCGGAAGCCCTTCCTAGGATCTTTTCAAAAGGTCTTTGATCACGCTGCGATCGTCCAGAAGGGAGCTGAGACTCCTGTTGTAGTGCAGTCGGTAGATGGTGCGGGCGAACAGCGGCGTGATGTCCGCGCTGAGATACCATTCACGCTCCAGCAGGGACTGGTCGTGGTAGACCGCGTTGGTCCCGATGATGCGGGTGAACATGCCGTCCTCGTACGCCTTCTGAAAGGTCTCCACGGATTCCGCCGTGGTGAAGAATGGCAGGCTCACCGCGCAGATGTTCTGCCGGGACCCCGCGTCCCGCAGGACCCGCATCGCCTTGATCAGCGTGCCGCCCGTTCCCAGCATGTCGTCGCTCAGGAACACGATCCTGTCCTTCACGGATCCCAGGAGCCGCATGGCCGTGATGTTCCCGTTTTCCGCGGTCTGCGCCACCCGGGAATAATCCCGCTCCTTGTACAGCATGCCCAGCGGCCGGCCGAGTATGGAGGCGTAGAACTTGCTCCTCTCCACCGCGCCGGTATCCGGTGCGACGACCATGAGGTTTTCGTCCTTCAGGTCGGTCACCGTCGCGAGCATCTTCAGGATCTGGTAGGCCCCGTGGAGATTTTCCAGCCTCAGGTGATTGAAGCAGTTCTCGATCTCCTTCGAGTGAATGTCCAGCGTGATCAGACGCGTGACGCCGAAGTACTCCAGCACCTGGCCCACGCGGGCGGCCGAGAGGCTTTCCCTTCCTTTTTTCTTGTGCTGGCGGGAGTAAGGGAACGTCGGGAGGATCACCGTGACCTGCAGTGCCCCGGCCTGGAGCGCCGCGTCCACCGTCATCAGCAGGCAGAAGAGGTGATCGTTGACGGACAGCGTCTGCGCGGGCTCGTTCTTCTGGAAGCGCAGCGGGTAGCGGTTGGCGACGTCCTGGACGATGTAGATGTCCGAGTTGCGGACCGAGCTGAGGATCTCCGTCTTGAACTCCCCGTTGGGAAACCGGGTGAACTTCGCGGGGACGAGGGAATTGCGGGTGCGATGCTCGTCCACCGGCCCGTCCATGTCACCCGATGAGAGCTGGATGTCGTTGGCAAGGTTGATCTGCCGGATCGTCTCCGCGCGCGGCAGCCCATACGCCCGGCCGATCACCCGTGCGCGCTCTTCCATCTTCTCCGCGGTGATCGTCTCCAGGTGCGTGTAGATCGCCTGTGCAAACTCCATTCCCCCGGGGCAGGGGAGGATGCCGATCTCCGACTGGCGTGCGTCAGGCATGGGATCCGCCGAACCAGGAGACCGTGCGGCCCAGGCCCTCGTCGAGGCTGAATCCCGGCCTCCATCCCAGAACCCGCGCCGCTTTCGAGTTGTCGAGGCAGCTGTGACGGATATCGCCCGGACGGGGACCCCCGCGCGTATATTTCAACTCCTTACCCATGATCCGGCATATTGCGGCAAGCAGCTCCCGCGTGCGCACGTCCCGCGCCGTGGCGATGTTCACCGCTTCCCCGGATCCCTTTTCCAGGGCGAGCAGGTTCGCGCGTGCGACGTCTTCCACGTACACGTAGTCACGCGCCATGCCTTCCGGCTCTTCCGGAAAGGCGTTGACAACGGGTATTTCGCCGGCGAGCACCTTCGAAACGAAAATCGCGACGACCCCCGCTTCGCCCAAAGGATTCTGCCGTGGGCCGAACACGTTCGAATACCGCAGCGCCGTCCATTCGAGGGCGTGCTGCGTGCCGTAGAATCGCAGGTACAACTCGCCCAGGAGCTTGTGGATGGCATAGGGGGAGACCGGGGAAGGCGGGTGGTCCTCCGAGAGCCGCTCCGTGCCTGCCTCGCCGTATACCGCGCCCCCGGAAGAGATGAAGATGAACTTTCTCACCCTCGCCGCCACGCTGCACTCCAGCACATTGAGGAGACCAAGTCCGTTCACCGTGGCATCCCGTACCGGCTCGCGGGCTGAAATTGTCACGCTGATCTGCGCCGCGTGGTGGTTCACGATCTGCGGCTTTTCGATCTCGAAGACTTTTTTCAGTTCGGGGGAGCCGATGTTCATGAGGTAGAGGGGCACCTCCCGGGGCAGGTTCTCCTTTGCGCCCGTGCTCAGGTCGTCCACGACCGCCACCTCGTGGCCCGCCGCGAGATACGCCTCCACGACATGTGACCCGATGAACCCGGCGCCTCCCGTGACGAGAATTTTCATGGGGCGACTGTACCATCCGGGCGAGAGGGGGGTCAAGGCGAAGGCCGTTTTTTCGTACAGCTTTGGCCCTTTCCGTGCCGATTATAGTACGTAGCAGGAAAAGAAGAGGTACGGATCTTGAGGAAACCACTGCTCCTCCTTTGTCTCCCGCTGGTCGCGGCAGTCTCCTTCGGCCAGGTGAGCTTTTCCGGACTGGACCTTTCCTCGTCCGACAGGCTTCTCTTCTCCGCCTCCGCCGCATCGACCGACCTCGGCACTTTCGACACGCTGTTCCTCGCTGATCCCCGCACGCGGCATCTCCGGCAGCTCACCTTCTACCCGGAAGAAGTGCAACTCCTGCAGGACAAGGACGTGCTGCAGATCCAGAACAGGTTCGGCGTCTTCCGTTCCGAGGCGGAGTTCCGCAACATCGCCCCCATCGCGATGTTCCCTTCGTTCGTCGGCGGAAACCAGGTCCAGTCCGGGACGATCGCCCCGATGGAGACTTCTCCGGATGGACGGTACCTGCTCTATATTCGCGCGCGGTCCCCGGCGTACGGTGATCTCACCCTGCTGAACGTGGCGACGGGCGTCCAGACGGTCATCTCGACGAAGGTGGAGATCTCCCTCGGGGCGCTTCCTGCCTCATGGTCGCCGGACTCCCGGTTCGTTGTCTACGCCAAGGCGGCCGGACTTTTCTATTTCTCTCTGGCCCAGCTCCAGGACAACCGCGTGCTGACCGAAGAGCTTCGTAACATGGGCTCCGGCTCCATGGCAAACGTCCGCTGGGAAGGCGGGGGGGCGCTGGACTACATCGACGGGGACATCGTGTACGAAATCGATCCCAACGAGCTGTTCACCCGGGCCCTGTACACCGGCTTCCTGAAGATCGGCAAAGTCGTCGCGAAGATCCCCTTCCACTTCGATTCCAATTTCGACACGTTCTGGGTTGCTCCGGACGGCAGGAACCTTCTCCTGAACAAGGGCGGGAGAAATATCTTTCTCTACTACCTGACGTTGGATGATTTCCACGCCTCGAGCGTCCCGCTGTCGCTCCCCTACCTTTCCCTTCCCCGCGACACGACCGTGCGGAAGGTGATCTGGTCCGCGGGAGACGTCGTCACCATGCTCTGCGAGACCCGCACGGCGGGGGTGCGCGGCACGACCGTGTTCCGCCTCGCGCAGGATGCCCGGGGGTCGTACGGGACGTTCGTGCGCATGGACGACACGGGCGTTCTCGACATCGCCCTCTCACCCGACGGCACCCGCGCGGCGGTGATGAACGCGGACGGTGTCACCTGGAAGGACTATGTCACCTGGCAGGACAAGGGGAAGCTCGCGCATCCCTCGCCGCTGCACGTGCTGTGGCTGGGCGATGACGAGCTCCTGGTGGCCGGCGCATTTTTCATCGAGCGCTACTCGATCGGTGCCGCGACCTCGGTGCTCGTGGCCCTCTCCCAGCCGGGCGACTTCGGCCATGCCCGCGACGGGGACGCTGTCCTCACGCGCCTGAAGGACCGGGTGTTCTCCTTCGACGAGGCCGCGGGGGAATGGAAGAAGGCGGACGCCTACGTGGTGAGGGACAAGAGCGTCGCCTCGGACAACTATCGCGTCTACCTCGAGCCGTCCGCGCGGGGCAGCTACGCGAACATGCTCATGGTGCGGGATGCCAAGGGTTTCGGCACGGCGGCGCTGTTTCCCCCCGAAACCGTGATCTACGAGCCCTTCCCCGCCTCGGACGAGCCGGTGGATTTCACCAACTTTTCTCACGGATCGCGGCTGCGGCGCCGCGAGGTCAGCCTCGTGTTCAACGCGGTCGACTCCGCCGAAGGGCTCACGCGCATCCTCAACACACTGTCGTCATACCGTGTGCGGGCAACCTTCTTCGTCAACGGGGAGTTCATCCGCCGCTATCCGGACGCGGTGCGGGAGATCGCGGATTCGGGGCACGAGGTCGGCTCCCTCTTCTACGCCTACTTCAACATGACGGACGCCCGGTTCACCGTGGACCGCGATTTCGTGAAATCCGGCCTCGCGCGCAACGAGGACGACTACTACGCGGCCACGGGACGAGAGCTCTCGCTTTTGTGGCACGCCCCGTATTACATTGTGAACTCCAGGATTCTCGCGGCTGCGGCGGAAATGAACTACACCTACGCGGGGCGCGACCTCGATTCCTACGATTGGGTGACTGCCACCGAATCGAACCAGGCCCGCGGCATCTACATGCGCGCCGCGGATCTCGTGGAGCGCATCGTGGCGCAGAAGAAGCCCGGGTCGATCATCCCCCTGCAGGTCGGGGCGGGGGAGGGCAAGAGGGATGACTATCTGTTCCAGAAACTGGACATCCTGATCAACGACCTCGAGGGACGCGGGTACGACATCGTGCCGGTCTCGACGCTGATCCAGGATGCCCGCTGAGGCGTTGGTCGTGCCCGCCATACGGACGGAGAGAAAGGGGAGACAGCGGTGAACGCACAGGATCCGGTGAACGCGTACAAGGAGATCCAGATCAAGACCGCGAACCAGATACGTCTCATCGTCATGCTCTACGATGGAGCCATCCGTCACGTGAATCTCGCCATCGATGCCTTCGCGGAAGCACATCGCGGCTATGACGTGATCAACAGCCACCTGATCGCGGCGCAGGACATCCTGAGCGAGCTCATGGCGTCCCTCGACTTCGACAAGGGGGGGGTGCTCGCGAAGAACCTCTTCAGCCTCTACTCATTCATGAACCGCCGCCTGCTGGAAGGGAACTTGTCGAAGGACCCGGCTCCCCTTGGCGAGGTGAAGAAGATGTTGAGCGACCTGCGCGAAGCCTGGGACGAGATCTCGACGCACAAGGGGCTGGAGGACAACTCTACCCCGACGACCGGGGTGAACATCGCCGGATAGGCGCGTTCGCCGCATCGGCACGATCGCGCTCCACGCGGCGTGCCCGGGGAGGGGAAAATGGATACGATCGAACAGAACGTCGCCGTGCTGCGGAAGCTGCGCGCCATGCTCACGCGCCAGCGGGAGAAATTCGACGCATACCTGCGCCTCCTGGAGTGCGAGGGAGAGGCGATCGAAAAGGGGGATTCGGAGAAGCTCCTCACGCAAGTGGAGATGGAAAGATCCATCATCGCCGAGATTTTCACCCTGAAGAGGGTGATCGCGCCGCTGGAGAGCCTCTACCAGGCCGGCTACCCGGCGGGTACCGAAAAGACGATCCCGCGTCTGAAATCGGTCCTCGAGACCATGGGCGCCGAGATCCTCGCCCACAACGGCCGCAACAGGGAAAAGCTGCGGGAACGCATGGAGGACATGCGTCGCGAGATCGCCTCCCTGCGCACGTGGCCGAAGACCGCCCCCCAGTTCTCCGAGGTCTCGCCGGGGCTGATCGACATCACGACATGAGCCGCGAGCTGTGCCTGATCGACGGCTACAGCGTCATCTACCGCGGCTATTTCGCATTCCTCAACAGGCCCCTCCTCAACCCGGAGGGGAGGAACTCCTCCTCGGTATTCGTGTTCTTCCGCACGCTGTTCCAGATCCTGCGGGACAGGGCACCGGAATCGGTCGTCGTGGCGATGGACTCCCGGGTGCCGACCTTCCGCCACCTCCGCTACGAGCAGTACAAGGCCACGCGCGAAAGGGCACCGGAGGAGCTCCACGCGCAAGTGCCGGTCATCGAGGAAATTCTCGAAGCCCTGCGGGTTCCCTGCGTGAGGGCCGACGGCTACGAAGCCGACGACGTGATCGCGACGCTCGCCGAGAGCTGCCGGAACGCCGGCGCCGCGTGCTGGATCGTCTCCGGTGACAAGGACATCCTGCAGCTGATCGGCGGAAACGTGCGCCTCCTCGCGCAGGAGCGCGGAACCACGGATTTCGTCGAGTATTCCCGGGAGAACGTGTTCCAGTCCAAGGGCGTGTATCCCGAGCAGATCGTGGATTTCCTGGCGCTGACGGGCGACTCCTCGGACAATATCCCCGGCGTCCCGGGCATCGGCGAAAAGACGGCCCAGAAGCTGCTCACCCGGTTCGGAAGCCTGGACACGCTGTACGCGAATCTCCCCGACGTCACGCCGGCGGCCGTGCGCGCGAAGCTGGAACGCGGGCGGGAAGCGGCGGCCCTCTCCCGGGAGCTTGTGACACTGAAGCGCGACGTTCCGGGCGTGCCCGGGGTGGAGGGGCTGCAGCCGCCTGACCTCGACAGCGGCCCTGCCGCCGCGCTGTTCGAACGGGAAGGCATGAAGACCCTGGTCACGGAGCTGCGCGCGCTGCGGCAAACCATTGCGGCGCCCGCGGCGACGAAAGCAAGGACGGCCCCGCGAGCGGTCGCCCCGACAGAGGCCCCGGCGGAAGCGCCGGCAGCAGCACCAGCGACTGTGCAGAGCACCGCGGCCGGCGCCTACACGGCGATCACCGCGGTTTCCGATCTGGACCTCTGGTTGCAGAGAGCCCGCCGGGCCGGCGTGTATGCCTTCCACGTGGAAACCGATGACGGCGACGAAATGCGGGCACGGCCGCTCGGATTCTCGTTGAGCGTCGAGACAGGGAAGGCCTGCTACGTTCCGCTCCGGGCTCCGGGTGTCACCTGCATTCCGGAAGACGTGGTGAGGCAGCGGTTCGCCGGTCTCCTCGAGGACCCTGCCCTCCGTCTCGTCGGCCAGAATGCGAAGCACGACTACAAGGTGATGCGGCGGTGGGGAGTCAGGCCCGCGCACGTCCATTTCGACACGACGGTGGCCGCATGGATCCTGGAGAGCGACGAGGGCGCCAATGCCCTGGACCGCATGGCGGAGAAGCGCCTCGGCATTCGCGCCAGGTCGTACGCAGAGCTCGTGGGCAAGGGCCAAACCCTCGACCAGCTCCCCCTCCAGGAAGTGACCGACTATTCTGCCGGGGGCGCGGATCTCACCCTCCGCATGCACGGACTGCTCGCGCCGGACCTGGACGCCGAGGGGCTGACCGGGGTGCTCCGCGACATCGAGATGCCGCTCCTGGAGGTGCTGGCGGAGATGGAGCTCACCGGCATCCGCGTCCTCTCCGCCGAGCTCGCCTCGTACAGCAGGGAGCTCGAGTCGTCGCTCGCCGGCCTGGAGCAGGAGATCTACGCCCTGTGCGGCAGGAGCTTCAACATCAATTCCACGAAACAGCTCCAGGAAATCCTCTTCACCTGGAGGAAGCTGACGCCGGCGAGAAAGACCAAGACGGGCTTTTCCACGGACGTGGACGTCCTGGAAATCCTGGCCGCGCAGGACCCCGTTCCGGAGAAGATCCTCGCCCACCGGAAGCTCTCCAAGCTGAAGTCCACGTACGTGGATTCGCTGCCGCTCCTGGTGAACGAGGAGACGGGCCGCCTGCACACGCACTACGTGCAGACAGGAGCCGCCACCGGCCGCCTGGCCAGCAAGGATCCCAACCTCCAGAACATCCCCATTCGCGAAGAGGAGGGGAGACGCATCCGCGCCGCATTCGTGCCGGCGCCCGGCATGCGTTTCGTGAGCGCCGACTATGCCCAGATCGAGCTCGCCATCCTCGCGTATCTCTCGAAGGACCCGATCCTCCTCGATGCTTTCGCCGCGGGAAAGGACGTGCACCGCCAGACATCCGCCCTGATCTTCGGCGTGCCCGAGGACCAGGTCACGCCCGACCAGAGGCGGGTGGGCAAAACAATCAACTTCGGAGTCGTCTATGGCATGTCGTCCTTCGGGCTCGCCCAGAGCCTGAAGATTCCGCGCGCCGATGCGGAAACGTTCATCAAGACGTATTTCCAGCGCTTCAAGGAAGTCGACAGGTTTCTCAAGGAGACCATTGCGACCGCGGAGCAGACGGGATTCGTGCGGACGCTCATGGGCCGCCGGCGCCGGGTCGCCGCCATCAACAGCAAGAACCGCACGGAGAAGACCGGCGCGGAGAGGATCGCCGTCAACTCCCCGATCCAGGGGACCGCTGCCGACATCGTGAAGCTCGCCATGGTGCGTCTCTTCCACCGCCTGGCCGAGGAGAAGCTGTCCACGCGCATTCTCCTCCAGGTACACGACGAGATCATCCTCGAGGCGCCGGTGGAGGAAGTGACGGCGGTGGAGGCAATCGTGCGCGAGGTGATGGAGCACGCCGCCGGGCACCCGATCCCCCTCAAGGTGCACTGCGAGTCGGCAGAGAGCTGGGGGGATTTTCATTGAGTCATGAAGCGCCGCCCGCAGGGCTGTTGATGACGATTCTGACTGAGACAGGCATGGCGGTACGGTAGATGGTCATCGGCCTCACGGGACGATACTGCTCGGGCAAAGGGACCGCTTCGCGGGCGTTCGCCTCCCACGGGTTTCGCGTGGTCGATGCCGACGATCTGAGCCACGAGGTTCTCGCCGAAAAGGCGGCCCAGGTGATCCGTGAGTTCGGACCGGCAGTGCGCGCCCCCGACGGAGGGGTGGACAGGCGTTCGCTCGGGAGGATCGTGTTTGCCGACCCCGCGGCCCGCGGAAGGCTGGAAGCCATTCTCTACCCGGACATCACGGAAAGGATCAAGGTTTTCATCGCGTCAGGCGACGGGGATGTCGTCATCAACGCGCCGCTTCTCCAGCGCGCGGGACTGCAGTCAATGTGCGACGCGCTGGTGTTCGTGTCTGCGCCTGTCCTCGTCCGGCTCGTCCGGGCGATGAAGAGGGACAGGCTTTCCCTCCGGGATGCCTGGGCCCGGGTCAACGCGCAAAGGGACGTGCGCCCTCAATTGAATGATCGCGTTGTCGATACTTATACTGTACGAAACTGGGGGAGTACGCGCTCCCTGCAGCGCCGCGTCGAGGGCATCGCCGCGGCCCTGAGAGGATAGGACGGGGATGGAGAAGCAGAAGGTATTCTGGGTCGTGCTGTCGGTGAGCGTCTTCGTCGTGGTGGTGCTCATCGTCGGGGTGCTGCTCCTGCAGCAACGCCCCTCGTCCCCGCCGAGTGCCACGGTGAGTCCTGTGAACGGCACCGGCACGCAGGTCTACGAGTACCAGCGCGAAGCGCCCCTGACTCCTCCGGGAGGCGGACCGCAGGCAGGGACCCCGCCGGCGGGCGACCAGCAGACAATGCACTTCTACATCGGCGAAGGGGGCGCGCAGGCGCCCGGCTTCGCCGCACCTCCCGCCGGTGGCGCGCCCTCGGCCGTCGCGCCGTCAACGGGCGGCACGGCGTCATCTGCGCCCGCCGGGTCGTCGTTGGCCCCTTCCCTGCAGCCTCCGGGCGCGCCGGGGTCGCGCAACCTTTCATCGACGCGCACGAAACCGGGCTCCGCCCGGCCCGCGGTGGCCGTGCGCGCGCCGAGAAAGACCGCGGACTACTGGATCCAGACAGGGTCGTACAAGAGCCAGACCAAGGCGGAAGACCTCGTGGCGCTCCTGGAGAGCAAGGGCCTGGGCGGACGCGTCTTTTCCTACGCGGCCAATGGCGACACGTTCTTCCGCGTGCGGGTCGGCCCCTATCCCAACAAGGGAGAAGCGGACAAGTTCCTCGCGCTCGTGAAGCAGGTCCAGGGCCTCGAATCCAGCTACATTTCCATGATTCCGGCGGCGAAGAGCGCCCTCAATTGAGCGAGCGAACCGGCGTCGTTGCGTCCAGGGAGGTCGGCACGGCGAGCAGGCGCTCGTAGATCCTCTCGTATTGCGGGATGATCAGCCGGGAGTCGAATCTTTCAGCGGCCCGCCTGCGCGCGTTCGCCGCGTACCCGGCAGCCCGGTCGCGGTCCGCGAGGAGCTGCAGGCAGTAGCCCGCCATCGCGTCCACGTCCCCCACGGGGGCGAGGAATCCCGTCACCCCGTGCTCCACGACCTCGGGCAGGCCTCCGACATCGCTGGCGACAACCGGCACGCCGCTGGCCATCGCCTCAAGGGCCACCAGTCCGAAGCTCTCCGTCTCCGAAGGCAGCAGCAGCACGTCGGCCGCCGCGAGCAGAGGCACCACGTCGTCCACGACGCCCACGTACCGCACGACCTCGGCCAGCCCGAGCTTGTCCACGAGCTCACGCGTGCGGCCGTACTCCGGGCCATCGCCGACCAGAACGAGCCGCGCGTCCATGCTTTCCCTCACCCGGGCGAAGATCCTGACCACGTCGTCCGTTCGCTTGAGCGCTCGGAAGTTCGAGATGTGCATGAGAGTGACCTGGCGGTCCGAGGATTTCTCCGGGATGCAGGTGGGCATGGGCATGTCGTGGCGGTCAGGGTCGATGAAGTTGTAGACGACCTCGATCTCCTTGTTCACCGGGATCTGGCGGTAGGTCTCGTCGCGGAGGTAACGGGAGACGGCGGTGACGGCGTCCGACTGCTCGATGGACCACTGGGTGACCGGCTTGAACGAGGGGCTGGACCCCACGAGGGTGATGTCGGTGCCGTGCAGCGTCGTGACCACCTTCAGGCCCAGCTCGGGGGCGACCTGGCGGGCGTTGATCGCCGCGGCGGCGAACGGAATGGCGTAATGCACGTGCATGATCTGCAGCTTGTGGGTGCGGGCCACTTCCACCATCTTCGCCGTGAGGGTGAGGCTGTGGGGGAACTGCTTCAGCAGGGCATGGTTTTCCTGGTCCACCTCGTGGTAGCACACGCGGGGCGGCAGCTCGCCGAGACGCAGGGGATTGGCGTAGCTGATGAAGGCGACGGAATGCCCCCGCTCGGCGAGGTGCTTGCCCAGCTCCGTTGCCACGACCCCGCTGCCTCCCGCCGTGGGGTAACAGCAGATCCCGATGCGCATGTGCCGCTCGGAGGCCGGCGCGGCATGGTGGGTGCCCGGGGTGCTCACAGTCCCCCGTCCCAGGCCTCTGGATCGTCGGCCCGGGCCTGCCGGACCTGCGTCGGGTAGTGGTAGATCCTGCTGTTCGGCGGCACGCTCTCGGTGAGCCAGACGTTGCCTCCGATGATGGACCCGCGGCCCACGACGGTCCGCCCGCCCAGGATCGTCGCTCCCGCGTAGATGGTCACCTCGTCCTCTATCGTCGGGTGGCGCTTCTTGTTCGCCAGCTCTTTCTGCACGCTGAGGGCTCCCAGCGTGACACCCTGGTACAGCTTCACGTTGTCGCCGATCATTGCCGTCTCTCCGATGACCACACCGGTTCCATGATCGATGAAGAACGAATCCCCGATGACGGCCCCGGGGTGGATGTCGATGCCGGTCACGCCATGGATGTATTCGCTCATCATGCGCGGGATCATGGGGACGTCGCGAACCCACAGCTCGTGGGCGATGCGGTGGATGAGGATCGCCTCCACCCCCGGGTAGGAGAGGATTACCTCCTCCTGCGACCGCGCGGCGGGGTCTCCCCGAAAAGCCGCGTGGACGTCGCGGTTGACCTTGCGGCGGATCTCCGGAATGCCTTCCAGGAGCGCGCGGACGATCTCCTCCGCCTCTCCCCTGCAGTCCTCATGGCGCTGGCAGTCCTTGCGTACGCGGCAGTCGTACTGGATGCTCTTTTCCACCTCCGGCGCGAGCAGCCGGCTCAACCGCACGACTCTTTCACCGATCGTGTAGCGAATCCCTTCCGGCGCGAGGGCTTCCTCGGCCTCGAACCCGGGAAAGATCAGCGATTGCAGCTCTCCGATTATCCGCTCGATGCTCTGGCGCGACGGCAGGTTGGCGCCCTCGAGGTGGTTGATCCCGCCCAGCTCGCGATACGAGCCCAGGATGGTCTCCACGATATCGTCCAGCGAGTTGTCGGTGTGTTCAAATGCCGGCTGACTCATCACCTTGAAAAGTGGTCCTGTCCGGACCATTTGTCAAGGCTGCCACGGTACTCCGTGGCATTTGCGGCCACGAATGTCACGGGATACCCTGACCGGGAATGTCACGGGATACCGTGACCGGGAATGTCACGGGATACCGTGACCGCGCATTGCGAGGCACCACCCCGTCGCGTACAATCCACGGATGACGTCGACACTCCCCCTGGTGCTGGTTGTCGCACTCGCGGTGCAGGTTGCCTGCCAGGCATTCAAAGTCGTCATGCATTCGCTGCGGGAGAAGAGGCTCGCGCTCTCCTGGTTCGTGTCTGCGGGGGGAATGCCCAGCGCCCACTCCGCTTTCGTCACTTCCCTCACGGTCTCCGTCGGACTCTGGGACGGGTTCGGTTCGGCGGTGTTCGCCGTGGCGTGCGTCTTCTCGGTGATCACCATGTATGACGCGCTGCGCCTGCGAGGCGCCGTGGCCCACCATGCACGCATTCTCGCGATGCTCGTGGAGAAGCACCCCGACGTGCCCGCGGGCACGATCAACACGAGGCTCGGCCACACATTCCCCGAGATCGCTGCGGGGATCGTCACCGGCGGCGGGCTGGCGGCCCTCGCCTGGTGGGCGCTCCGTCAGGCGTAGTCCGCGTGGTCCCGCTCAGCCGAAGATCGCGGGGGAACGTCGTGGTGCGTACCCTCCTCGTCATGGTCGCCTCTGTCCTGGCGGTGGCGCGCGTGGAAGGGCAGACGCCGCGAGAGCTGCGGCTGACCTTCGTCGGCGATATCATGGGGCATGACGTGAACTATGCCATGCAGGACTTCCACGACATCTACGGAGCCGTCAAGGACGTCTTCCAGTCGAGTGACCTGGCGTTCGCGAACCTCGAGCTTCCCCTCGATCCCTCACGGCCCGCCTCGGGCTATCCGTCTTTCAACGGGACGCCCGCCTATCTCGCGGCGGCCGTGGACTCCGGCATCGACCTTTTCTCCCTCGCGAACAACCACGCATTCGACGGGGGCGAGGAGGGGATATTCCAGACCATCCGCTCCCTGGAGGAGGCCCGTCTTCGCAGCCTGCGCCCCTTCGCCTACTCGGGGACCCGGGGCAACCCGCACAAGCCCTTCGGCGCCGAAACCCTCAACGTGAAGGGCATTCGGGTCGGGTTCATCGCGGTCGCCCAGTTTCTCAACGAGCCCGACCAGGGGCGATACGTCCACGTGGTGGATTTCTCGAGCCCGACCCAGGTGGAGGCCTTCCTGTCCCTCGTTCGGAGCATCGCTCCCCGGTACGACCTGTTCATCGTCTCCTACCACGGGGACCGCGAGTACGTGCAGGAACCCGCCCCGCAGAAAGTTGCCCTCTTCCGCCAGCTCCTCGAAGCCGGGGCCCACATCGTCGTCGGCCATCACCCCCACGTCGTGCAGGGCTACGACGTGGTGTCGGCGGCAGGCGTGCAGCGCCTGGCAGCGTACTCCCTGGGAAATTTCATATCGGGAATGACATGGCGGCTGGGACCCGCCGACATGCAGGGCATGATCGCGGCAACGGGAGAGTCGTACATGCTCGTCGTGGACGTGCGCTGCGATTCGGGCGGATGCTCGGTGCAGGATTTGGAGCCCATTCCGATCGCAACCTACGCAAACGAGCGCGCGGAGATGGTGGTCGCGCGCATGAGCGATCTTGCCGACGGCACGGTGAAAGTGTCGCCCGCCTGGCAGGCCTACTACAGCCGCCGCCTCCCGCTGCTGCGCGCTTTTCTGGCCCGCGCGTCTTCCTCTATCGGCCCCGCGCGATCCGCGTCTGCTCCGTGATGGTCTCTTCGCTCGAGGACAGCTGATCCCTGGCCGCCATGAGACGAGCCTTCGCCGCGGCGAAAGCTCCGGAGGCGATGTCCCTGCGCGCGTCGTCCACTGCCGCGCGCGCCTGATCGGGAACGAGCTGGAGGGGCGCGATGACGTCGAGCTTGATCCGCGGGACGCGCCGCGCCGCCCACACCTTGGACTCGAAGCTCGGGATTGCCGCGGTAACCTCCTCCACGAGGCCCGCCGCATCGCGCGCCGTCTGCTGCTTGGCGGCATCCGCATCCGTGCCGGCCCGTGCGGCGAGCGCGGCGGTCTCCCGGGCCATGGCGGATGCCGTATCGTAGCTGCGCGACAACGGCGAGCGCTTTCCCTGTGACTCCAGCTCGACATTCAGCGCGTTCATCCGTTCCTGCGCGAGGCGCAGCGTGTCCGGAGCATAGGTAACGACGTCGGGGTTGCGTGACGCGGCATCCAGGGCCGCGCGCGCGGCGTCGATATCGGCCTGGGGAGGCTGCACGCACGCGACGAGCGCGGACAGGAGCATGACGGCGGCCAGGGATCGGGCAACTCTCATACCTTCAGGATTTCCTTTCGAGCGTGTGGTCGGCATTCCCGGCTCTCTCGCGAACGTGAGCGAGGCTCCGCGATGAATGCCGGCGAAGGAAAGCCGATTTTTCGCCCCGTGTCAAGTTGTCATGATGCGCCGGCCGTTTCCGCGGCGCGCGCGGGGACATCGCGACATTGAAAAGGGGCCCGCGAGGGTGTACTTTCTGCGGCGAACGAAGGAGGGTCGGATGAAATCCGCCGTGAGGAGAACCGGTTTCGTGATCGTGATGCTCGCGATGCTGGCCGGCCCCGCCTTCGGGCAAGGGTTTTCTCACGCCGACGGATTCTTCGACTTCAACGGCCCTGTTGTCGTGAATGGCAGCATGACCTTTCCCGTCCAGCTCTCGCCGCAGGGATTCCCGCTCAATATCCGGGTCGCCGTGCCGGGGGCGCGCGTCTTTGTGGACGGCACCGAGGTCACCGGCACGGTACCCCTCGTGACCTCGGGAGCGCACGGTGTGCTGGTCTCTGCGCCGGGCTTCGCTGACTACAACGCCACCATCAACGTGCTGTCCCCGATGAGCCTCGACGTGGCTCTCCCGCCCGCCCTGAGCCTCCTGGTGAACGTGAACGTTCCCAAAGCTTCCATTGCCGTCGACGGCGCGCCCATCCAGGGGAATGTGGCATACGTCTCGCCCGGGCCCCACCGCCTGAACGTCCACGCGGACGGCTACGGCGACTGGAACGGGATGGTGAACGTGCAGAACAGCATGGCGTTCTCCGTGAGGCTGGATCCCGCGGGGTTCCCTCTCACCGTCCTCGTCGGTGCTCCCGGCGCGATCATCCTTGTGGACGGCGCCGACGTCACCGGGATGAACTCCCGGGTTGCCGCAGGCGCGCACACCATCAGGGTGAGCGCCCCGGGCTTCCGGGACTATAACTCGACGATCAGCGTCAACGCGCCGATCACCCTGAACGTGGTGCTCCAGTCAGCGGGCATCCCGCTGACAGTGAACGCGAATGTGAGCGGCGCCCGGGTGAGCATCAACGGCGCTCCCATGGGCCCCGTGCCCTACACCGCGTATCTGTCCCCCGGAACGTACGCCGTCCGGGTGACGGCGGATGGGTACGCGGACTATGCCGCGAACATTCCCCTGAACGAGACGGCGAATCTCGACATCCGTCTTTCCCCGTCGACCTCGGCGCTGACGTTCGTCATTCCTCCCCCGTTTCGGGACCCGGACACGGACCCGGGAGACCCGCGCGGCCAGGTGAGGATATTCGTCGATGACCGACTGGCGAACCCCGACCTCGAAACGGAGGGCATCCCGATCGCTCCGGGGAGTCACCGCATCCGCATCGCCTCCGGAGCCTTCTCGGTGCAGCTCGGCGACTTCGTGGCGCGGCCTGGTCAGAGCTACGTGATCGAGCTTTCCATGGACATGACAGTGCGGGCAATCCCGTCCCCGCGGTGATGCCAACGCGGCTCATCGGGTGGGAGGAGACTTCCTTCCGGTCTCCCTTCTCATGAGGCTCGCTTTCGTAAGGGCGCCTTCGCCCATCTTCTGCTGCAGGCGAAACACGGCTTCCTCCACTTTACCGCGGCGCGCGTAGCCGTCGGAGAAAAGCTCCCGCTGATCCTGCGACTCGACAGCGGAGAGGTTCGAAAGACCGATCCCGACCAGTCGCACGGGTGTGCCCGCGGTCCACCGGGAAGAGAGCAGCTCCACCGCGACCGCGTGCAGCTCATCCGCCGACGTGATCCAGTGCCGAATGGTCTTCTGCGCGCTGACCGTGGTGAAATCGTGGAACCTCAGCTTCAGGGTGGCCGTCTTCGATTTCCATCCTCCGTCCATCATCCGGAACATCACCTGGTGGCACAGCTCGAGGAGCACTCTCTCGATACCGGACCTGTCCTTCCTGTCGCGTTCGAAGGTCGTTTCGCTGGAAAGGGAACGGCTGCGCGGCTCTTCGGAGAAGATGCCGGGGTCCGACCCGCGCGCAACCGCGGACAGGAAGCCTGACGCGCCCGAACCCAGGAGTCGCGAGAGCTCCGGCCCGGGCATTCCGCGCAGCTGGCGCACGGAGGTGATGTTCAGCTCCGCGAGCCGCTGCAGCGTCTTTTCCCCGATTCCCCAGAGATCTTTCAGCGCCACGGTGTCCAGGAACGACTCGGCTTCCTCGGCGCGCACCTCGACCAGTCCATCCGGTTTGCCCGCGTTCGTCGCCATCTTCGCGATGTATTTGTTCGGCCCGATGCCGACGGAGATGGCAAGGCCCGTGCCGGCCCGCACGTCCGCTTTCAGCTTCGCGCCGGTCTGGCGTGCAGGTCCGAACAGGCGCTCGGTGCCGGTGAGATCGAGGAAGGCCTCGTCCACTGAAATCTGCTGCATGTGCGGGGTGAAAGCAGAGAGGATCCCCATCACCTCTCGCGACACCTCCAGGTAGCGCTCCATCCGCACCGGAAGGTACACGCCCTGGGGGCACCGTCGGTACGCCTGGGAAATGGGCATCGCCGAGTGGATCCCGAACCTCCGGGCCTCGTAAGAGCACGCGGAGACAACGCCGCGATGGCCCGGTGCCGCCCCCACGATGACCGGACGTCCCTTCAGCGACGGGTCGTCCCGCTGCTCCACCGAGGCGTAGAACGCGTCCAGGTCGACGTGGAAGATGAGAGGCCGGATCTCCGGATCGCTCACGTCTTCACTTCCAGGGTGCGCACGACCCGCACCCGCGTGTCCACGCGGGAGTCCGGCCGCGCCGCCAGCTCGACCCCCAGGAGGGGCGCGTCGAACTCCGCGCTGAGAGTCAGCGTGAACGCCTGCCCGACGGGGAGGGAGACCTGGAGCGACAGCGGATCGGGGGGGAAGGCGCCGACGAGCACCCGGTAGGAGCGCGGGCCTATCCGCACCGCGGGAAAGGAGCTGTCGAACAGGACGAAATCGTCGGCGGACTCGATCGACAGGGAAAAAGACCTCGGCCGCGATGGCATGTCGACCTCGAGCGTGAGTGTCCGTTGCTGGAGAAACTGGCCCGAGGTGACCGCGACCTGGACGGGCGATTCGACGCGCTCCAGGGTTACGGGGCTCCCATTCCAGTCGCGCGGCAGGGGCCGTGGTCCGCGCGGAGTCGAGAGAGACAGCCCATTGACCGGCGCTGGGCTCTCGACCTCGAGCGACGTCGAGGAAGTGCGGCCGGTCGCGTCGACGACGACGGTCTGGAAAGCCACGATCGGCTGCGGCCTTTGCGGCGAGAAGGGGGAGAAAATGAGGAGATGGGCTACGAGCACCCCCGCCGCGACGAGAAGGATACCGGCGAGCAAGGGCTCCCGCGTCCCCCTGCGGAGGACTCCCCTTCCGGGAAACATGAGCCCGATGCGCAGGAGTATGAGGATGAAGGGAATGCATGCGCCGGCCACCAGGAGGTTTCCGATGACGGGCGAAAGAGTGATGATCTTGAAGAAGGGCAGGGCGGGCACGAGGAAGATCTTCACGATTCCACGGATGCCCCAGAATGGCGCCGGGAGGGCGAGGACGGTCTTTGCCCACCTCTTGCGGGCGAGGGTGGAGAGGAACATGAGGAAAAACGCCCACAGGAAGTACGAGGTGAACGTGATATCGAACACTGCCACGACGGCGGTCTCCACGAGGAGGAAGAACAGCGCCGCTGCCGAGTAGAAGCTGCCGTTGCGCGGGACCGGGAACCGGCGCAGGGGGTTGTACAGGGCGGCGGAAAGGACGAGGGCCGTGCAAAGCTTCAACCCCAGGAACTCCAGGGGAGCGTATCGCCACAGTGACGGGAACCCGCGGAGCGTTAGGATGCCCTGCGCCACGTAGGTGCCCGCGACGAGGAAGAGGAACGCGAGGGCCGCGAGCGGGACGATTGCGGCGATGTTCCGCCGCAGCGTGCGCGCGTATTTTTTCAACCTTTGGAGGAAAATCAGGGCGAAAAGCAGGACCGCCGCGATGCTCCCGGCGAACAGGGCGACATAGGTCTGTTCGCCGACGATCAGGGAGAAATCGCCCGCCTGGAAGAGCAGGTAGTGTCGGTCCCATTCCTCGGGTATCCCTCCCTGGCTCGACTCGAGAAACGCGCGCAGAAACGAGGAGAGCGCCGAGAGCATGTCCGGCGAGGCCGCGGCACGCGCCGCGCCGTATTCGCCTTCTAGCCCCACCGAGGGATATCCCGCGCGGAGGTACGGCTCGATCAGCGGGCGTTCGTCGGTTGCCCCGAGGCGGAATGCCTGCACCTCGTCTGCCTGCAGGCGGTACGGGACATGGGAGATCCGCAGGGAATCCACGCACCTGTTCATGAGCCAGAAGGGGCTCACGATCCCCTTCCCTCCGCCCCGCACGAGGACCCTGTCGGGAACGCCGCGGAGATTCAGGTACACCACGGCGGCACGGGAGGCAGGCTGGAAATCCCTGAGGAACAGCGTGCTTCCCATCGGGTAGACGTCCGCGTCCCCATACTCCGCGCCGAGGAAAAGCACGATCAGGCTGAGGGGCGGGGTCGTGCCCTGCACGCGGCCGAGGAGATCGAGGGCGAGGGCGACGTTGATCGACCCGTCTCCTTCCGAGGGCCCGGCCGGCGGCGCGTCGATGGGCACGGCGATGATCAGGGAGTCGGGGGAGCGCCCTGGCACGTCGACGCGCAGGCAGCGCGAAAACGAATGCTCGAAATCCGAGCTGCTGAAGTCGAAGGGAACTGCGTGCAGGGACATCCCCGCCACGCGGGCGCCGATCCAGTCCAGGAGCGCCTCCTCGGCCGATGATCCTTCCCGGCGCGGCGAAAACGAGGACACGGCGCGGAGGATCGTCTCCGGGGACGAGTCCACGCGCGCGGCCTGTGCGAGGACCGGCGGCGTTCCCGGCGAGATCGCAAGCAGGAGCATCAGCAGGAACGCGGGGATCATGCGCTTCGAAGCATAGGAGAAGTGGAATCGGCGGTCAATCGATGCCCACGCAAACCTTGAAATAGGCGCTTTTTTCAACTATCATCTGCTCCATCAATATGGAAGTCATGCCTGAAATCCTCCAGCGGCGGAGCGTCAGGGCCTACACCCCGCAGCCCGTCGACAAGGACCAGATCGAGCGCATCATCGAAGCCGGGAGGCTCGCTCCCTCTGCGAAGAACAGGCAGGAGTGGCGGTTCATCGTCATTCAGAAAAAGGAGACCCGCCTTCGCGTCATGGACGCCGCGTTCAACCAGGACTACGTGGGCCAGGCGCCGCTCATCATCGCCGTGTGCACGACGAACATCGACTACCGCATGCCCAACGGCCAGCCCTCCTACCCCGTGGACCTCGCGTTCGCCGCGTCCCACATCGTCCTGCAGGCCGTTCACGAAGGGCTGGGGACGTGCTGCATCACCACGTTCGACGAGCAGGAGGTGCGGGAGATACTCACCGCGCCCTTTTCCATGCGCGTCGTGCTGCTCATCCTGGTGGGCCATGCTGATGAAACCCCCGAACCGACCCCCCGCAAGACGCTCAAGCAGGTCGTCGGAAAGGATCACTGGTAGACGGGGTCCGGCCGCGCCCAGCTATCTCTCGCCGGTGTTTGCGCTATAGTAGCTCACCAGCGCGTCGAACGCCTTCGCTTCCTTCGGATCGAAAATCGTCTCGATCTCCGTGCCAACAGAGTACCACAGGGCGTCCTCGATCACGTGGCGGACGCGGAGCCGGACCCGGAAGGGACCGATCGACGGATCGTGCTCGGCGATGATCTGGACGGTGATGAGGTCCCCCACGGCGGCGGGGACCGGCTGCATGAAGGACACCTGGCAACCGGAACGGCTCAGGTCCCGGATGTATCCGGGGATCTGCCCTTCGACGAAAACCGCTTTTGCGTAGCCGGGGACGCGCGGATCCTTGCGATGCTCAGTTCCCATCCGCGGCCTCCCTTGATTCCCGGTCCTCCGGGGGACCGTCCGGCGCCCCGCGCGTGCCCACCGAGAGAACGATGAGCGTTCCCGCGGTTTCTCCGGGTTTCCAGCTCATCGGCTGATCCCGGTCGTCGAGAAACACCAGGCGGAAATCGTCGAACGTCTTTTTTGCGACGTAGATTCCCATCCCGAATCTCTTGAACCCGTTTCTCTTCTGGTAGTCCTCGAACTTCGCGGAATGCAGGTCCAGCCGCGAGGGGTCGTCCTCCAGGGCATAGGGGAGCTTCGTCGTATCGAAGCCGCCGCCGTAATCCCGTATCGTCACCACGAGCCTGCCATCGGAAATCGTGAGGTCGATCGAGATGTCCCTCGCCTCGCCTCTCTCCCGGTGCGCGCGGATGGAGTTGTTCAGGAGCTCCAGCACGGCGAACCGCACGTGCTCCTCGTGCACTCGCACCGGGGGGAGCACGATTGCTTCCAGGGTGCGGATGACCTGGCGGAAGTCCGCCTGGGGATTCACCGAGAGCCTGATCGTACGACTTTGCGTGCCGTTTAGCTGGAGGGACTCCCCAGAGTCCATGTCGTCCGTCCCTTTCCCTGTCCGTCTCATTCGTAGATAATGGCGGCATGCTATATGTTATCGCCGAGTTGCGCAATTACCGGCAGCTCGCGCGCCTGCGGGCGGACGGCCTCTCCTCGCTGGAGGCAGCGCTCGCGACGGCCCTCGGCTCCCCGGCGTCGCCTGCCCGGTCCGCGGGGCCGGGAGTGTGGCTGGCCGAGCTGGGAGCCGAGCAGGACCTGGACATCCCGGCCGCGGCCGCCGCGGCACGCCGCATCCGCGATCTGCTCGCGGCGCACAGCACCGAGCTCTTCGGCTTCTCCGTTCTTCTTTCTCCCCTGCCGGAAGGGCCTGACGGCGTCCGCGCCGCGCGCGTCGAGAAGCTGTTGGAGGGCGCGGAAAGCGACGACCAGCTGTGGATCGCGCCCGAGTGCGCCGCCTTGTTCGCGGACGCCCTCGCCTTCGAGACATCGGGACCCCTGCACCGGGTCACCGGTGTGCGCGGTCCCGCCGAGAGTGAAGAGGAGTCGCTCCCGGCTTCTCTGCCCTGGGCCCGCCACTCCCTGGTGGAACGGGCCATGGATCTCGTCTCCCCGCGGCTGAACTTCGGGGAAGGCCGCGACATTCTCTGGGTGCACGGTCCCGCAGGGGTCGGCAAGACTGCGCTGCTCGGCGAGCTCACCGCACGACTGCTGCGGGACGGGGCTGCTCCCGCGCTGCGGATGCGCACCATATTCCGGCGTCGTTCGCCCCTCCACCCTTTTCTCTCGACTCTCGACCCCGCGCTCCTCGGCAGCACTGCCGCCCGGCTGCGAGGGCCCGAACGAGCCTGCTGGGACGACGTCGGGTCGCTCCTCGGGTGGCTGCAGGACCCGGCGGGAGAGGGGGGAGGCGCGGATGTGCACCCGCTGCCGGACAGGATCCTCGACGATTTTTACCTTGGTTACCGCCTTTACCTCCTCGCCTGGGTCCGGATGGCGGCGGAGACGCTGCACCCCGCGCTCTTTGTCGCCGAGGGGATCGACGGGTACCATCCGTCGGCGCGCCAGGTCGTCGCGCGACTGTTCGACGATCTCCTGTCGAACACGGGGTTCGTGCCCGTCGTCTCCAGTTCCTCTCCGCCTTCCCCCGAGGATCTCACCGGGTTCGACCTCCGTCCCCTGTACGTGCATCCCCTGGGGAAGCGCGAGATCCGGTCCCTTGCCGAGCATCTCTTCCCCGGCCTTTCGATGCCTGAATCCCTCACGCGCCGCCTGAGACGCCGCTCCGGCGGGCTGTACGTGTCAGTCGTCTCCTACCTGCAGTACCTCTCTCGGACCGGTCGGATCCGTTCGACGCCTCGCGGCCACGAGTGGAGCGGCGGCGCGGCCGACGAGCCCGCTCTCCCGGCCAACCCGCTCTCGGTTTCCTGGTTCCTCATTCGGACGCTCCGGGACGACGCGTTCCTGCTCCTCTACGGCCTGTACCTTGCGGGCGGTCTGCTGGACAGGCAGGGATTTCTCCGGTTCCTCGGCGAGGCGGGCTTCGATGCCGCGACCGTCGGGAGATCGCTGTCGGACCTCATGGCATCCGGACTCATGGCCGACGAACGGGAGCTGATTCCCCGCTTCCCCACGCTCCGGCGGAAGCTGGAGGAGCTCCTCGGCAGGGAAGGTGCCGCGCTGCGGCGGCGCTTCGTCGCGCACATGGCAACGCTGTGGGAAACCGGCAGGTATCGGCATCCCGTTCTCCTCTTCAGCTTTCTCGCGCGCAGCGGCTCGACGGAGCTTGCGCTGCGCATCCTGCCGGACATCATCCGGCGCAAGCTCGACGAGTGCGACCCGGCGGGCGCTGCCGCCTTTTGCGATCCCCGGGCCCTCGAGTTTTCCGTGCCCCCGACCGCTGCGCAGGCGAAGGATCTCCTGGCCGTCACGACCCTGGGAAAGCTTCGCGCTGCCCTCCTGGAGCGCAACGAGGAGGCGGCCGAAGCGGCACAGGAGGAAGCGAAGAAGCTGGCCGCGTCCGATCTCGGGCCGTCGCTTCGCGGCGAGGTGCTGATCGAGAGGGCGAAGTATTTCCTGTCGGGCGGCAACTCCTTCGCGGCGCTGGATGAGCTGAAAAAGGCGCTCCTCCTGTACCAGGAGTCCCGCGGCGAGAACCCGGAGGTTCCAGCCGGGCGCGGCGAGCGGGCGTGCTATCTCTGGCTGGGAGCGGCCATGCTCGCCGAGGGCCGGCTCGGCGAGGCAGTGGAGTACCTCGCCCTTTCGCAGCGGCTCTGCTACGAGGCCCACGACGCGCCGGGCTCCCTGTGGACTCTCGCCTACCTCGCCGGGAGCCTGTTCGTCGGCGGCCGTTTTTCCCAGTGCCTCTCCGTGATCGAGCAGGGACTCGCCGAGGCGAAAAAGCTCTTCCGGCGGGAAGTGGAGCTGTACTTTCTGTTTCTGCGGGCACGCACGCGCTTCCAGGTCGGGGCGTATGAGCAGTGTTCCCTGGACCTGCAGTCGAGCCTCTCCCACGCAACGCTGTATTCCCTCGAAGATGCGATGCCCGTCCTGCGCGCCTGGCTGGGCAGGACTCTCCTTCACCAGGATGAAATCGCATCGGGCACGCGGCTCCTGGAGAGCCTCGCCCGGCAGACCCGTGAGGTTCTTTTGTTTCTCGCGGAAGGCAGTCTCTTTTCCGGCGCGCTGGAGAACGCAAGCCTCTGCATCGAGCGGGCCCTGGCCTTGTCCACCGAATCGCGTTTCCCGGCCCCCGAGGGGATCACCTGGCAGGACGGGTTCTCCCCGGTCGAGGGAAGGTGCTTCAAGCTCAGCCGCGGCAGCGCCCTTCTGCAGAGGACGCTCCTGGGCATGCGC
>JBKQPS010000271.1:0-9660 GCA_052144915.1 Spirochaetia bacterium
CCCATCACCAGTGCCGCGGCCGCGGCCGCCCGGGGTAAAGATTCCACCCGCATCCCAGCGCAAAGATAGCGGTATTCGCGCGCATAGACTACACTTTCCCCATGCAGGACGCGGAGGCACGACGGCAGATTGTGGAAGCGGGACGAAGACTGCGCGACAGGTTCTTCGTCGCATCGAATGACGGGAACCTGAGCGCGCGTCTTTCGGAAGACCGGATCCTCATAACCCCGACCAGCATGAACAAGGGCGACGTGACCGCGGAGCAGATTCTCACCGTCGACCGGGAAGGGAAGGTGGTCGCGGGAAGCCTGAAACCCAGCTCGGAGACGAAGATGCACCTCGCCGTCTACCGTGCCCGGCCGGACGTCCAGGCAATCGTGCACGCGCACCCTCCCGCGGCCACGGGGTTCGCCGCCTGCCGTATCCGCCTGGACCAGGACGTCATCCTTCCGGAGGTCGTGTTCGGGCTGGGGAAAATCGGCTTCGCGGAGTACGGAACCCCCACGACGGATGAAATCCCGAACGCCGTGGTGAAGGAGATCCCGGACTGCGAGGCGCTTCTCCTCTCGAATCACGGCGCCCTGACGGTGGGCCCGGACGTCATGCAGGCGTACTACCGCATGGAGGTCCTGGAAATGTACGCGCGGGTCCGGCTGGTGACCCGCATCCTCGGCGAGCCGCAGCCGTTGTCCACGGACCAGGTGGGAGAGCTGCACCGGGTGCGGGAGCGGCAGGGATGGGGGAGGACGGGCGGCCGTGACGAAATCGAACCGGCGCTGATCGACCTCATCGCGCGCGTTGTCATGGAAGTGATGAAGAAGAAAGACGACTCGGCCTGATGAGAGCCCGGGCAATTTGGCAGTCGTCGAAGCCGGGTGCTATACTTCACTGTCGATGGGAGAACGAATGGAGCGAAAACTCGTGAGATCGCGACCCCGGGCGTGGGTCCTGCTCCTTCCGCTTGCGCTCATCGCCTGCGGCAAGCCAGCCCCTTCGAGCACCGCGGGATCCGCGCCCCAGGCTCCCGCCCCTGCCCCGGCTCCGCAGAATCCCGCGGCTCCGCAGGGCCCTGCACCTGCCTCGGCCCCGGAGAAGCCCGCACCGGCTCCCGCGAGCCTGCCGGTCCAGGTGGTGTACACGAGCGGAGACGTTCAAGGACAGCGACAGGGCGCCTGGGCGGACCTCGAAATCGGTGCAAAGCTGGGAAAGGGAGATTCGGTAAAGGTCGGCGATTCCTCGGAGTGCCAACTCAAGTTCGCCGACATGGCCGTCGTCAGCGTCCGCGAAAACACGCAGGTGTCCATTGATTCTCTCGTGCTGAGCCAGTCCGCGTCGCAGGTCAAGCTGGGCCTGAAGTCCGGTACGGTTCTCAGCAAGGTGAAGAAACTCGCGGGCGGGGATTCCTATGCCGTGCGGACGGACACCGCCGTGGGAGGCGTGCGCGGAACCGAGTTCGGCGTCACCGTCACGCCCCAGGGAGGAACGCTCGTGGCCGTGAAGGAAGGGGCGGTCGCCGTGCTGCCGGCCGCGTATGACCCCGACACGGTGCGCGCGATGACCACCGGTTCTCCCGGACTGGAGCAGATCGCGCAGGATATCGAGTCGTCAGCTCCCGCGGTCCACGCCGGACAGGAGATCACGATCACCCCCGAGCAGGCCGCGAAGGCGGAGGTGGCTTTCCAGGCCGTGCAGGCCGCCGCGGCGCAGATCGCGCAGCAGCAGGTGCAGGCGTCGAGCCAGGGTGCCAGCTCCTCCGCCGCTCCGCAGGCTTCCGCAACTGCCGCGCTTGCGGAACGGTCACAAGCCGTCCAGGCGGCGACTGCCACCCTCGCCTCCATCGTGGGAACGCCGCGCACCATAACTCCGGTGCACGACCAGGCATTGAAGCCCCTCGACACGCTGCCCGCGCCGAACATTCCTGTTTCGGGGCTGTCCTCGTCGGCGCCCATGGCGGCTCCGCCCACCGCTCCGCCGGTGAATCCGACTCCGGTGCGCATCTCTATCTCCGCAACGCCGGCGGATTCGGAGATCGACATGAACGGCAGCAGCGTGGGAACGGGCGCCTACTCGGCCGACGTGAATCCCGGGAGCTCCCTCACTCTCGTCATCCGGCATGAAGGCTATGCAACGAAGACCATCGCCGTGACCGTCCGGGGTCCGGCAGCCTACCCCGTCGAGCTGGAACCCATGCCAGTCGAGGCATCGTTTGCCGAAGGCAGCGAGCCACTCGTGGGAGCCGTCCAGTCATCCGGTGACGTGCTGGTCGCCGCGGACCGCCAGGGCCAGCTCATCGGCACCGACAGGCAGGGCACTGTATTGTGGAAGGTGGCCACGCAGAACACGCCGAACGAGAACTCCTTCCCCGTCATCGGAGCCGACAACCTGTACTTCACGGGCCCGAAAGAGTTTCTCGTCGTGGCGATCCGCACCGGTGCGGTGATCAGCCGCGTGTCTCTCGACAGCGGGACGACGCACCTCTTCGGCCAGCGGGTGGCCGTCTCCTCGTCCCTCGGAGTGTACCCGACCTCCACCTCCCTCGCGGTTTTCGACCCCGCCACCGGCGCGACGGTGCGGCAGATTCCGCTGGTCGAGGGAACGCTCATGTCTCCCACGATTTCCGACGGACGGGTGCTGGCGGTGAGTCAGACCGGCGTGCTCTTCGTGATGGATCCGGAATCCGGGAAGGAGCTCTTCCAGGTTCCCACCGGCGCGAGCCAGCCGGTGGCAAGCGCGGTGCTCGTCTCCGGATCACGGGCGTTCTTCGCCGACCGAAAGGGACTCCTTGTCTGCGTGGACCTGGACGCGCACAAGGTGCTCTGGAAGGTCCGGCTGAAGGGCCCGGGAAGCTCGGGGGTGTTCCAGGACCTCGAGAAGTCATCCCGCGGCGTGCTCGCGTTCGCGGGAAACACGATCTACGGGTTTTCCGTGTCCGACGGCTCCGCGCTGTTTCCGCCGATCAGCGGGGCGTCCACGCCGCCCCTGTACCGAATGGGGAGGCTGTACTTCGGGACGCAGCGTGGTATTCTGGCCGAAGCCGATGAGGGAACGGGAAAGATCTTGAAATCACTGGATCTGAAGGCAGTCGCGAACACCCGGCCGCAGGCGGACGGGCCGAGGGTTCTGGTCGGGACCACGACCGGCCAGGTCTTCGTCATCTACCCGGATTCGATCCAATAAGAGACGGCGCGGACATGGCGTTCGGTTCCCTGCTCCGCCTCTTGTCCGCGGTGACCCTTTTCCCGGTCTTCCTCCTCGCCGGATGCGCCTCATTTCCCAGTCCCTCGTCAGACAAGGACTCGCTCTTCGTCGTGATCAGTGAAAATCCCGCCCCCCGCACCGGTCCGGAAAAGGGATCGGACACGCTGCGTTTCAACGGGCCGACACCCTTCCGCATCCGCGTCGGCTCGGAGGAGAGGCGCGGGTACTTCGTTCGCGTGAAGCCCGGACGCTATACGCTGGCCGGATCCGACCTCGCCGCCGGCCCCACGGCCGCGGCGGCTTCCGGGTTCGACGTGCCTGAAGGCGCCGTCTGCCTTTTCCCGATGAAGTTCACGCGCGAGCGCGGTGACGGGCAGGTGCGCCTCCGCCGTCTCGTTCCGCTCGATCCCGAAGACCAGAAGAACGCCGCCGCGCTGCTGGCCGACTACGTCGACTTCGAGAGGTGGCTGGGCAGGGCCGTCGTGGGGTTCGGCGCGTATCCGCCGCGGATCGGACACGACCAGGGGAACGTCGAGCTCGACATTTCCTCCACCCCCTCCGGCGCGCAGGTCACCATCGATGAGCGCGGATGGGGCGCCACGCCGCTTAAGGCAACCGTGCAGACCGGCCAGCATCTGCTCCAGGTGGAAATCCCCGGAATCGCCTCCGCGAAGAGCCTTATCGACGTCCAATCCCGGGAAGAAATGCACGTCACCCTCCACCCGCTGCCCGAGCGGGAGGCGAAGGATTTCAACGACGGCTCGCGGAAGATCTCGATCCTCCTTTCCGGTTTTCAGAACCTGGGCTCGACGGACTACGACAACTACCGGTCCGTCTTTCCGCAGGTTATCGGGGCGGATCTTCGAGACGACACGCGGATCGACCTCGTGGACGCCGGCCAGGGCGCACCGGATTTCGCGCTTGCCCGCCAGAAAGGGATCGACCTGGTCGTTTCGGGATACTACACGGCGCGGAATGACGGCCTGCTGGTCCACGCGGCGTTGTACGACGTGGAGACGGGGCTTCCCCGCGCCTCCATCACGTATACCGGCAAGGCGGGGCTCGCCATGTTCGATTCGATCGATTCGATGGCGGCAGAGTTCATCAAGGGAATCGGGCGGGCGCTTCCTGCCGTTCGGCAGGGCACGGTGAAGAATGGAGGGACCTTCGAGAGCAGGACGGTCTCCTACGAGAACGTGCGCGCAGAAACGGCGATCGTCGAGAAAAGGGAGGCGATGAGGAGCTCGCTCTCGTTCTTCGTCGGACCATCGGTTTCCGCGATCGGGAGCGTCTACCAGCCCGAGTTCCCCTACGCGCTGCTCGCCTTCGTCCCGTTCGGGGCGATCTACGACTATTCCCTCGGGGGGCCGATCTCGCTGACGGCGATCCTGCAGCCGGCCGTTGCCTTCGGCCCCGGAACCGCCCCCGGCACCTCGTACACCTCCGTTCCGTACCTGGACATACCGCTGAGAGTCGGCCCTGCCTACACACTGTTCGGACCCAACGCCGACTTCTCTTTTGGCTTTCTCGGCGGGGCCCGTTTCACGCGCGCGTGGTTTGACAATGGCTCCGGCGGCAAGGACTACAAGTCCGTCTGGGTCTTCGGGCTGGACCTGGAGACTTCGGCGCGCCTCTACACGCAGCCGCGCATCAGCGATCGGCCCTCGTATTTCCTGTTCGGCTTCGAGTGGTACCTCGTCGGGGTGGAAACGGAGTTCGACCTCTCGCAGCCGCGAGGCGCGCCGCTGGAGATCGCTCTCTCCCTCGGGTACGGGTTCCGGCTGTGAAAAGACTGGTGCACGTCCTGCTGCTGGCGGCCGCGGCCGCCGTCTCGGCGTTCGCCCAGCAAACGCCCGCGAAGGTCCTGCGCGCCGTGTATTTCCCACCCGTCGCGCCTGACGCCGCCCTGGGCAGGGAAACTGAGGCGCTGGTCCTCGAGATTCCCGAGATCCTCGCCACCTCCATCGCCTCCCTCCAGCCGTTCACCCGCGCCGATTCGGAGGATGTGGCTCGGTCGGTGATCGCGGTGACCGCGTCTCCCGCGAGGGCCGGCCGATTGACCGTGAGAATCCGGCTCCTCGAGGCGGGATCGACGAAATCCGAAACCGCGCGCGAGTTCAGCGCGGCGGCGCTGGACCTGGAATCGTTCCGCGCATTTCTCGGCGAAGCGTCATCCCGGTTTGCCCCTCTCCTCGGCCCGGTGGACCCCGTGGCGGCGGCTCTGCAGGTCACCGCTGACCAGCAGGTTCTCGAGCCGGCGAAAGAAGCGGACGCTGTGACGCAGACGGACAAGAGGCTGGAGCTCACGCTGTGGGCATCGGGCCTGCTGCGGCTCCTGGACAGCACGGGAGTGGGCAATTCGGGGGGATTCTACTTCGGCCTGGGCATTCCCCCCCTGATCGCCGAGGCCGACTGGTTCTTCAGCAGGAACCTCGGCATCCAGTTTTCCTTCTACTTCAACGACACGAATGCATTCGATTTCGGCCAGAGCTCCCGATATGCCGCTTCCGGCGTCTTCCTCTTCCCTGGGCTTGGAATCATCTACAGGACGCGGGGAACGGTGTCCGCGGAGCTCGCGTTCACGCTCTCGGCGGGCTGGATCTACCTCACGGCGAACTCCGGCAACGTCGTGAACCAGCAGGGCAGCGTGGTGCTCGCGCAGGGAAGCTCCGTGTGGAGCAGCCTCAGTGCCCGGATCAGGATCTCTCCCGCCCTTGTCTGGTCCGTGACTCCCTCCGTGGCCTTGAAAGGGTCACTCGGCTTCGACTTCATCTTCCCGGGGGTCTTCCCCTGGTACAATTCGCCTCTCGCGGACATCCAGTTTCTCAGCGTCGGCATTGCGTATCGCATCTGAGCGCGCGCCGCTCATGCGTCGAAGATCTTCCCGGGATTGAGGATGCCGTCCGGATCCAGCGCCTTCCTGATGGACCGCATCACCGCCACCTGCGCCGGCCCGATGTTCATCGGGAGGTAGTCTTTTTTCAGCGTGCCGACACCGTGCTCGCCGGAGATGACGCCGCCCCGCCGCACCACGTCCTCGTACAGCGAACGCCGGATCGCCACGCTGCGCTCCGGCCAGCCGGGAACCTCCTCGCCGAAGACCCCGTTCTCCAGGGACCGGCGCAGCGTGTGGCTGTGCACGTTGCCGTCCGCCGCGTGTCCGTACGTGGGGATGGGGGTGCCCCACTCTTCCTCCAGCCGATGGACGAACCCGACGTGGGGCGCGATCTCCGACCGGGGAACGCAGACGTCGAACGCCTCGGCCGTGCCCGGCCGTATCGCCTCGTAGAGCATGCTGCGGAGCTCCAGCATCTCCGCCTGCCGATCCTTCTGGCCGGTGAGCAGGACGTCCATGGCCCCGGCGCTCTCCAGGGCGGCACCGACTGCCTCGGCCTGCGCGAGGGTGTCCTCTTCGTTCCTGCCGTCCAGGATCAGCATGAGGGAAGCAGCTCCTTCGTGCGACGGCCAGCTCTTGTTCAGCAGGCGTTCGGCGAGCAGGATCACCGAGTGTTCGACGAACTCCACCGCGCAGGGGATGACGCCCGCTGCCAGCACGGGAGGGACCGCGCCGATCGCCGATTCCACGGTCCGAAACGGCGCGAGCATCGTCTGCACGGATCCCACCGGCGGCAGGAGGGAAAGGGTGACACGGGTGAGAACCCCGAGTGTTCCCTCCGAGCCGATCATGAGGTCCGCCAGGTGGTAACCCGTGCTGGACTTGATGTACTTTCCGCCGAGGTCCAGGATCTCTCCGCTTGCGAGCACCACCTGGAGACCGAGCACGAAGCGGCGCACCGTCCCGTACTTCACCGCGCGCGAGCCGCCGGCATTCGCGGCAACGGCGCCGCCCACGTGCGCGCTCTCGTCGCCGGGATGCGGCGGGAAATAGAGGCCCATGCGCTGCACTTCCTCGTACAGCCTGCGCAGGGGGACTCCCGACTGCACCGTGATCGTGTGATTGTCCGGATCCGCCTCGATCACGCGATTCATCAGCTCCGTCGAGAGCACGATGCCGCCCGGGGAGGGGACGCAACCGGCGGAAAGGCCGGTGCCCGCGCCGCGCACCGTGACCGGGATCCTCTCCTCGCCGCAAAGCTTCAGCACGGCGGAGACCTCACCCTCGTCCCGCGGTCGAACGACAGCCTCCGGCCGCATGCGTGCTTCCTCCGGCGCCGATTCGTCGTGACCGTAGGGCTCGAGGAGGTCGGGATCCGAGATGACTCTCTCCCCCAGGATGTCCCGGGCCTTCTTCCACCACGCGGCGCTCGGAGCCATGCGTCACTCTCCCACGGACGGGCGCCGGGGTCTGCGGCGGTCCTCCAGCATGCCGGCATCGCGAAACCATTCCATCGTATCGCCGACGGTCTCTTCGAGCGGCCGGGGCTCGTAGCCGAGCTCACGGGAAGCCTTCTCGTGGCTGATGAGTCGGTGGCTCTGGATCGCCGCAATGGCCGCGGGTGTGAACTTCGGGGTGGATCCGCGGAGCTTTCCCCAGCCGAGGGAGAACCAGGATGCCACCGAAGCGAGCCAGATCGGGGCGGCCCGCTGCGCGGTCTTCCTGCCGGTGAGCCGGCCGATGATCCTCGAAAGCTCGCGGATGTGGACCCAAAGCCCGGTGAGAAGATAGCACTCTCCACTCCGGCCCTTGCTTTCGGCCAGCATCGCTCCCCGGCAGACATCCCGGGCGTCCACCCAGTTGTAGCCGCCGTCGATGAGCACCGGCAGCCGGCCGTGATAGATGTCCAGAAATACCGCCCCCATGCGGGAGGGCTTGAAGTCGAAAGGCCCCACGACTGCCCCGGGGTTGACGATGACAGCATCGAAGCCGTCTCTCACGGCGTCGAGAACGGCCTTCTGACCTTCCGCCTTCGACCGGTCATAGGCCGCGTGGTAGGGACCGAGCGCGAGGTTCCGTGTTTCATCAATGAGCTGATCGTTCGGCCGGGTGTCGAAGGCGTGGATCGAGCTGAAGTGTACCAGCCGCCGCACACCCGCTCGCCGGCAGGCATCCAGGACGTTTCGCACGCCGCCGACGTTCGTCCTTTCCACCAGCCCGCCTTCTTTGCCGACAATCGAAATCCGAGCTGCCAGGTGGTAGACCATTTCCGCACCGTCGATGAGAGCCCGCAGGGATCGCGGGTCGGAGACGTCCCCCTCCACGACCTGCACGTCCAGGCCCTCGATCGCGCGCCGATCCGCCCTGACCAGGACGCGGACCTTTCTCCCCTCCGCCAGGAGCGCCCTGACGAGATTCCCCCCGAGATGGCCGGAAGCCCCGGTGACCGCCGTGACCGTTCCGCCGCTCATGGTCAGCGACTTCAGCCGTACATGCGGGCGGTGCTTTTCCCGAGTAAGGCCACAGCAGCCCGGCGCGGGACGAACCTCGTCATGAAGAATCGGGCGAGCTTGTTCAACGCTCCCGGGACCACGAGGGGCCGGCGGCCAAGCGCCCCCAGGGCACTCGCGGCGACATCGGCGGGACGCATCTCGAGCGCGGAAGGGCCCACATTCGCCGGCTTGCTGGACACGTAGTTCGGAGTCAGCACCGGTCCGGCCGTGCAGACGGTCACGTCCACTCCCCGCTCCCCGAGCTCCTTGCCCAGCGCCTCGGACAGGTTGAGGAGAAACGCCTTGGTGGCGCCGTACACCGCGACGTAGGGAGATCCCCAGAAGGCGGACAGGCTGGACATGACGATGATGCCACCCCTGCCCCTCCCGGCCATCACGCCGCCAAACCGGTGGATGAGGGAGAGGGGCGCGCGGCAGTTCGTATCCAGGACCCGGTAGTACGTGTCCAGGTTCGCCGTGAGAAACCCGCCCGTGTGGGAGTGGGCCGCATCGCAGACGAGGAGGCCGATTTCCAGTCCCGCGGCCGCGCTCTCGGCGAGCTCGAGGAATCCGGGGCGGGAGAGGTCGATGGCCGCCGTCCGCACCTGGACGCCATGCCCCTTTCGCAGCCCCGCGGCGGTCTGCTCCAAAGGCTCCGGTCGCCGCGCGATGAGGAGGAGGTTCAGTCCGCGGGCGGCAAGCCCGTCGGCAAAGGCTGCGCCCAGTCCCTCGGAGCCCCCGGCGACGAGAGCCCATGGACCGTAGCGCTCGAGGAAGCCATTTTTCTTCGGCGACATTCTCTCCTCCCCGGTCGGTCAGTATAGCCGCAATGACCCTTCCGGACAATTCATTTCCATTTCAGATTCGATCTCCGTATCTTTTCAGATCGGAGGGTTGAGATGGGACGAGTAATCTTCTCCCGGGCCGCGCCGCTGCTCATGGCCGGCGCTCTGTTCCTGCTCGGCGGGGCAAAGACGCCCGTATCGCCGGACAAGGTGGGAGACACCTCCTACCTGGAGGGAACAGTGGCGGTCCAGCGCGACGGCCAGGACCTGGACTCCTCCGAGGTGCAGACGGGCCTCGAAATAGAGAACTACGACATGGTGAAAACCGCCGCCGACGGCCTTGCCGAGG
>JBKQPS010000272.1:0-2985 GCA_052144915.1 Spirochaetia bacterium
TGCGGGCACTCACGATCGTCAGCTACGGAATCCTCGTGCTCCTGTCCCTGGTCATCGCCGTGGGCATACTCAACCTCTACCGGGTCATCATCTACGAGCGCACGAGGGAGATCGGGACGATGCGCGCCATTGGCCTGCAGAGGCACCAGGTGAGAAACCTCGTCCTGTGCGAGGCCCTCATCCTCGGCGTGTGCGGGACCGCGGCCGGTCTCCTTCTGAGCTTCCTCGGCCTGACGGCCGCCTCTCTCATTCCCCTGTCCGGTACCGCGGGGCTGGACATTTTCCTCGATCGGGGACACCTGCATTGGATCCTGAATGTTGATATAATAATAGTAGACGCCCTGCTCATCATCCTGGTCACGGTGGCTGGCGCGTTGAGCCCTGCGCAAGCGGCCCAAATGATCGAACCGGTGGTCGCTCTGCGTGCCGAATGACGAGGAGTTGCATGAGCCTTTTACCCCGGAGGACACCGGTCGTTGGAATATTCCTGTTTGCCTGTGTGGTCGCGGTCATGGCTCCGCCTGCCGGGAGCGCCCAGGCCAGTGCCGCAACACCGGATTTCACGAAGATCCTGAAGCAGGCTGATGCGCTTGTGACCTTCCCGGAAGCGGACTTCTCCGCCGTGTATTCCTTCGTCCAGGAGACCCCCGGCCCGGGTATGAGCACGAAGCAGGCCATGGTCTTTCGAAGAGACAAGGACAACACCTATCTCATCGTCATGGTGAAACCGGAGGAGGACAAGGGAAAGGGGTATCTGAAGTCCGGGAACAATCTCTGGTTTTACGACCCTGTTGCCCGGCGATTCACGTTCACGAGCGCGAAGGACCGGTTTCAGAACATGAACGCGCGCAATTCCGACTTCACGCGCTCCAATCTCGCGGGTGACTACAACGTGGTCGCCTCTGCGCGACAGAAGCTGGGGAGGTTCGACTGCTGGGTTCTGGACCTCGAGGCGAAGACGGACGACGTGGGCTTTCCAAAAATGAAGATCTGGATCAGCGACGATGGGCTTGTGCGGAAGACGGAAGACTACAGTTTCTCCGGCCAGCACCTGCGCACGTCGGCGTTTCCCTCGTACCAGCAGGTGGGCAATCGCTATGTTCCGCTGACCGTCGTCATTGTCGATGAGCTGCGCGGAGCGATGATCAACGGCACGTTCGTCAACGAGCGGACAACCTACACCATCGCCCGGCCTTCCCTTCAGCGCCTGCCGGATGCGACTTTCACGAAGTCCTGGCTGGAGAACCTGAGTGAATAGAAGCGCCGGTGGTCTGCGCCGGCTGCTTGCCCTGGCATCGGTGCTCTGCATATCAGCCGCAGGTCTCTGGGCTCAGACGACCCCGGCTTCCGGCAGCGACAACCTCGACAACCTCTTCAACGACAACGGCACGACAGGGAGCGCAGGTGCCGCGCAACCCGGGCCTGCGACAGGGGCCGCGCCTGGAGCACAGGCAGCGCCCGGTGCGCAGGCGGGTACCAGCCCCGCGGTCCGTCCAGATGACCTCACCCAGGACCGCACCATCCACTACTTCGGCAGCCTGGATGTCTACGGACTGTTAGGCACCGGGTGGCCCGATTGGCCAGATCCGAACGATCTCTTTCAAGGACTTGGGTGGGAAGGCAACGGTTCTTTCGCTGCCAGCCTGGGATTCGAAGTCCGCCCGGCGCCCGAGCTTCGGATTCGCGCCACTTTGAGCTACAACTGGCCGAGCCCCGGCCCCCAGGTCACCGAGTTGATCACCGACTACGCCGTTCGCCAGGCAGTATTTTTCCGCCTCGGCATCTACAACTACACGTGGGGAGTCTCGCAGTTCTTTCAGTTCGGCAACCTGCCCGCGCGAAGCCTTCCTGGCTGGGGGGTGAGCAACGAACCCCTATGGCAGAAGAACAACCTCATATCGCTGCCTCCGCTCATCCCTCCGCCGGTGTCCTTGAAGATGAGCATCCCTTTCGGGCTCGACAGCTTCACTTTTCTCGTCCGGCTGGACACGGAGAACTACGGCTTTCCGAACCCCACCACCCCTGACCCGCGGGACGCGGGGTATGGTCTGCAATTCACCATGGTCACGGGGCCTATCGAGTGGACGCTCGCCGGATTCTGGCAGCACCTGCTGACACCCCGGGCTTCTCTCTCCATGAAATCCAGCCTCATGGGTTTCGACCTGTCGGCTGAAACGACGATGGCATTTCCATTTGATCTCACCAACAACAGCGTGGTGCCAACTGGCGCGGACGGCGGTGGAATATACGTGGGCGGCATGCTGCAGCGCATCTACCCCACTATGGATGTCGGGCTCTCCCGGGAGTGGTCGGATGCCCACGTCAAGCTGTCCGCGGAATACGCCTTCAACGGCGAGCGGGATCCGGGCACCTCCTGGCTCCTGGACGAGACCGGGCCCGGTGGTCACAACACCGTGTTCGCCTTGAGGGTCGCAAACATGGGTTCATCCGGGGTTACTCTGAATACGCTCTGGCAGCACTGCTGGTCCGACGGCTCGGGCCTGGTCTCGCCTCTTTTCGAAGTGTCTCCCGTGCCTCTGACGACCCTCCAGTTTGGACCCGTATTTCTCTACGGCGCCGAAGGAAGCGAGACTCAGAGCAACCGCCAGGTGCCGGGCGGCAAGTTTGTCGAGCTGCTTCTCCTCGTGAAAGTCAGCGACAGCTACCAGCAGTAGGGACTGGCTCCCAGCCCGACCCGCCGCCGACCTTCCGCGTCTCCCCTCCCAGGATGTTTCGCGACTTGACAATTCCGCAATCCGATTGCATTATTTCAGAATGTGGATTGAGCGGGATGCGCAGGAAACACTCATGCGTTTCGCGCGCCAGTTCAAGGTCGTATTCGTAACCGGCGTGCGGCAGAGCGGAAAGACTTCACTTCTCCAACACTCCTAGCCGCGCGCCCGGTTCGTTACGTTGGACGATCCCGCGGAGGCCGCGCAGGCGCAGCTCAACCCGGAGCAGTTTCTCGATCACCTGGGCGCTCCT
>JBKQPS010000273.1:0-17773 GCA_052144915.1 Spirochaetia bacterium
CTTTCGTACGACCCTGCGAGGATTCGGCGGAGCTTCCCGTGCGAGGGGGAATCCCTGGTCGCGGGCGACCTGCCCGCGATTCGAATTCCGATGCGGCATTTCTGGCGGTTTCTCCCGGACGGGCCGACACCCTCGTTCCGGTCGGCCGAAGCGGCAGAGGCTTTCATTTCGACGCTCTCGGCGTGCGCAACGCGGGACATCCGGGAAGAGATCGACGTCCTGGCGTCCGTTGTCGCGGACCTGGACGAAGGCCGGGAAAAGGAGCGGATGCTGAAGGAAATTCTCCGCCTGCTCAACAAGCTGGCGCACAGGAAGTACCGACGGGAGTTTGGGGAAGCGCTGTCGGCGATGCGCGCGGCCTCTCGCACGCTTCTCGGGGCCGGGCCCGGCTTCATTGCGGGCCTTGATGCGATCGAGGAAAGAGCGCAGAGGAGGATGGCCGCCTCGTCGCGCCCGGACTAGCGGCCGTCCCGGCGTTCACCGCCGGGACAGGACGAGCTTTTCCGTGGTCGCGCGACGCACTCCTTCTTCCGTGAGCGGGATACGCACCAGATTCCCTTCCTGCCACATGCGCGTCATGTCGTCGTAATGGCGGTGCCCGGGATGACCGGATTGCCCCAGGGGCCCGATGATCAGGAGGCCATCCGGATCTCCGAGGGCCGCGATCATGCGCATGGAGGGAATGCTGGTGACCCTGTAGGAACCGCGGGACGGGTTCGACCAGGACACGTTGATCGTGTTGCAGTCCCCATCCGCGGGCGTCGGTTGCGGATTCAGCAGCCACCGCGCGAGGCGTCCGTTCGCCCCGGGGTGGCGGAATGTGTGCCGATGCAGGCGGCCCCAGGACCACCGGCGCCGGTTCGCTCCCATGCGGAGCACGCAGGCGTCGATCGTGCTCGCAAGGACGGCGCCGATCGTGCCGATCATGTCCCCGTTCCAAAAAGGTGACTCCGGCCTCTCCAGGATCTCGTTCTCCACGCCGTAGGAGTGCGCATTGAAGTACAGGGCCAGGTCATCATCCAGCTTCTCCCCGAGGAGGACCCTGATGAGCTCCGTGATGAACAACTCGTACACGGCCGCCGCCGCGCTTTCCGCCTGTACCTCCCTGTCCCAGCCTGCCAGCAGTGACGCCGCTTCCCGTGCCCGGGTGTCCGCGAATCGCATCCCGTCCAGGAGCGGGAGGATCCTGTCGGCCTGCCCGGAATGGACGTCCATCTGCAGTGCCTGGAAATCCTTCACTCCGGGGAGCAGCATCCGCTGGAGTTCAGATACGATCCTCCGGTAGCGGTACGGAGCGCACCAGATGTTGCTCAGGACCGGCGCGCCGGGACACTTCTCCGGCCGGTAGTTTGCGGTGGCGAGGAAGCCCTCGGGCGGGTCATGGAGGTGGGGCAGCGATTCGAAGGGATGAAAGCCGTTCCAGTCCGCTCCTGCCGAGGCATCGCCGGGGAGCCTGCCGGTGTATCCAGTGCGGACAGGTGCCGCGCCGGAGACGTGCCAGCCGATGTGCCCATCGATGTCCGCGGCCACGAAATTCATGCTCACGTACTTCCAGGTCCCCGCCGCTTCAAGAAGCTCCGCGGCACTTCCCGCCTTCATGAAGGCGAAGACGCCGCGGAAACCGAGGTCCTCCGGCGGGCCGTCAGGAATCGTTCCGTACCACCGCATGACCGCGGCCGCGTTCACGCCTTTCTCCAGGGACGTGACGACCGGCCCCTTCTCCGTGAGGTACAGGGGAAGCGTCACCGACCGGCCGTGCGGAAGCCCTATCCTGACGGGCTTCTCCTGCATCCTTTGCGGGCCGTTGCGCGTGAAGTAGCGGAAGGGATCGTCCGGGTCCACGCGGTACGTGAGGACGTCGACCGCGTCCAGCATGAAGTTCGTGAGCCCCCACGCGACGCGCTCCGTTCTGCCTATGATGACGCCCGGAGAGCCCGCGAGGGTCGCGCCGTCGACGTTGAGTACGCCCGGGATCCGCAGGTGGCAGAAATACCACACGGGCGGAAGGCGCGCCCCGAGATGGGGATCGTTGGCGAGAATCGGGCGGCCGTCTTCGCCTTTTGCCGCGGTCCAGTTGTTCGATCCCGAACCGGGCTGCGCCATGGCGACCAGGGAACGCGCCAGCTCGGGCGCGGCGCGCCCGCCCGTGAGGCTCCCATGGTAAGCGAGCGCACCCGGGTGGAGCGCCCCGAAGCGCAGTTCCGGTGCCCGCGCGAACCAGTCATCGTGGGGCAAGTGCGCGCCGGGGTAGCTGGGGAACATGTCGTTCCACTCCCGTTCGGAGAGGCGGCCCGCGCAGGAGACGGCGAGCAGCTTTTCGGCCCATGGCCAGAAAAGCTGCGTGAAAGCGAGGTACGGGAGAACGCTCACGCAATCCTCGGCGGTCCAGGGTTCAGGGGAAAACCTCATCGATCGGAACTCGACGGGAAGGCGCCGGCCCATCTCCTGCGTGCACGCGTTCACGCCGTCCGCGTACGCCTGGCTGTGCGCGCGCTCCTCCGCCGACATCTTTTCGGCCACGCGCCGCTTCATCGCCGGCATCCCGCTCATCCGGGCGAACCAATCCAGGGGGACCGCCCGCGTGTCGGCGACTTCGGCAAGCCTGCCCGCGGTGAGCCTTCGAAGAGTCTCCATCTGCCACAGCCTGTCCTGCGCGTGGACATACCCCTGCGCGAAGAAGAGGTCGTGGGTCGTTCGCGCGCTGATATGCGGGATTCCCCAGCGGTCGCGCGCGACTTCCACCTCGTCATCCACCGGGAGCCCGGGCGCGCGGCCGCGTGTGCGCGGCCAGGCGCCGCTGAGGAAGAGCCGCGAGACGATGCGGGGCAGCTTTTTCACGTCACGCCGCCTTTCCAAAGGGCCCCGGTCGCCCGGGGCCCGCACACGCTTCGAAGAGGGGGAAAGGGGGCGGGAGTCTCTACCGTCCCCTCCTGTTGTACAGGTACTTGTAGAAATCGGAGTCCGTGGTCATCGTCTTGTTGAACTTTGGAAGGATGGCCTTGTACTCTTCCAGCGCCATCCAGTAGTCGGCGAAATTCGGGTCCTGGTTGTAGGCCTGGTTGCGGATGGCCAGAGCCTCCGCGTCTGCCTTGCCCTTGATTTCCTTCGCCTTGCGCTCCGCATCGGACTGGATCTGCTTGAGTTCCCTCGTGGTCTGGCCGAGCCACCTCGCCTTTTCGCCTTCTCCGTCGGAACGGAACGCCTGGGCGATCTGGTTGCGCTCCTTGATCATGCGGTCATACACGCTTTGCGTGAGATCGTCGGAATACTTGATCTGGCGGATGAGCACGTCGATGAGCTGCATGCCGTACTGCGGCATGATCGTGGCCGCTTCGTCGCGCATCTGCAGGGAGAGCGCCCTTCGTCCCGTGACGATCTGCTCGTAGGTGATTTCCGCAAGCGTGGATATGTTGGACAGGCCCTGGGAGTTCTCCGCGGACCCGGCGACGCTCGCCAGGGCGTTGGTCCGCTTGATCTGGCTGATGATGTTGGAATCCCGCACCGCTTCGCGCAGCGGGTTCTTGGAAATGATCTTCCGCACCTCGGAGTCGATCACGTCGTCCAGGCGGCCCTGGGCCTGGGTCATGGAACCGACGGATTCGTAGAATTTCTTCGGATCAGAAATGCGCCAGCGCGCGGTGGTGTCGACCCAGATGAACTGGTTTTCCGACGTGGGGATCCTTTGGGCATCGCCGTCCCAGGACTGGACCTTCTTGGAAAACTTCACCACGTTCTCCACGAACGGCGCCTTGTAATGCACGCCCGCCTGCGTGTCCACGCGGACGATTCTCCCGAATTGCACGATGACGGCCTGCTCTCCCTCCGTCAGGATGTAGTAGGGGCCGAGGATGGACACGACCAGCAGCACGACACCGATGATGACAATGGTGATGATTGTCTTTTTCATTGCGTGCCTCCCTGGTCCGCGGGGGCCGCCGGCGCGACGGGCGCCGGCGGGTTTGACGGCGGCGGAGTCGGCGCCGGATTTGGCTCCGATGAGCTCGGCGTCTGCAGCGGAGACGCCTGTGCGCCTCCCCCTCCCACGTTCTTCAGCGGCAGGAAGTTCTTGAGGTTTTTGTCGATGAGATCGGTGCCTTCGGAGCCGCCGAAGACCTGGTCGTACATCTCGTAGTACAGCCGGGTGCGCACCACGTCCGGGTCCTGGCGGTATTCGCCGAGGACGGCCAGGAACCGGGACACGTCGCCGCGCGCCTGGTTCACACGCTCCGTGGCATATCCCTGCGCTTCCTGGATCGTCTGGTCCGCCTGCCCGCTCGCCCGGGGGATGGCCTGGTTGTACGCCTCCTTGCCTTCGTTGATCAGCCGGCTCCTGTCCTGGATGGCCTTGTTCACGTCTTCGAAGGCGTCCTGCACGGCGCCCTTGGGCGGAACGATGTTCTGCAGCTTCACCGTGGTGACCCGGATGCCCAGCCCGTACGACTTGTACAGCTCGTTCATCAGGTCGGCGCCCTGCACCTCGATGTTCGCCCGCTCCGCGCCGATGACGTCGAAGATCGTGCGGTCTCCGACGAGCATGTTGATGACCGACTGGGAGATGTCGCGGATCGTCTTCTCCTGGTTGTCCACGCCGAAGAGCCAGGCGCGGGCGTCCGTGATCTGGTACTGGATGATCCATTCCACATCGATGATGTTCAGGTCCCCGGTGAGCATGATCGACTCCGAGGAGAAGTCCTCGTTGGAGAAGGTCGACACGACACCGGATTCCAGGGTCCGGAAGCCGAACTCCTCCTTCAGGATCCTCTGCGTCGGTACGTTGTAGTTCTTCTCCACGCCGAACGGGATCTTGAAGTGCAGGCCGGGACCTACCATCCGGGAGAACTTGCCGAGGTTCAGGACCACCGCCTCTTCTTTCTGATCGACCATGAAGAAACTCGAAAACAGCAGGATGAGGGCGAGTATCACGCCGATCGCGATCCACACGAGCGCCGGCGTGATGGTGCGGAAAGCCTTCCGCGGGGTGACGTCTGTCATAGCGCCTCCACCCGGGTAGTCTACGGACCCTGCGCGCGGGAGTCAATGAAGCGCAAAACACCCCTTGCCTTGACGCCCCCCGGAGCCTCGGCTACATTTGCCGCACTTATGGAAAGACGTCTCATCACCTCCGCCCTGCCGTACGTGAACAACATCCCGCACCTGGGCAACCTCATCCAGGTCCTCTCGGCGGACGTGTTCGCGCGCTACTGCCGCCTCGCCGGCTTCCCGACGTTGTACATCTGCGGCACGGACGAATACGGCACGGCCACCGAGACGAGAGCGCTGGAAGAGGGTATCACCCCGCGGGAGCTCTGCGATCGCTACCATGCGATCCACCGGGACATCTACGCGTGGTTCAACATCTCCTTCGACCGCTTCGGCCGGACGTCCGTGCCGGTCCACACCGAGATCACCCAGCATATCTTCACGAAGCTGCACGAGAACGGCTACATCAACGAGCGCGTCCTGAGCCAGCCCTACTGCGAGAAGGACCAGAGATTCCTCGCGGACCGCTATGTCCTGGGTACCTGCCCCCACTGCAGCTACCCCGACGCGCGGGGCGACCAGTGCGAGAACTGCGGCAAGCTGCTCGATCCCATCGAACTGGTCGATCCCCGGTGCAGCGTGTGCTCCACCCGGCCTGTCATCCGGGAGACGAAGCACCTGTTCATCGACCTTCCTGCCATCCTGCCCCGGCTGCGCGCGTGGATGGAGCCCGCCGCGGAGAAGGGTTTCTGGGCGCGCAACGCGGTGCAGATGACGCATGCCTGGATGCGGGACGGCCTGAAGGAGCGCGGAATCACGCGCGACTTGAAATGGGGCATTCCGGTCCCGCTGGACGGTTACAGGGAGAAGGTCTTCTACGTCTGGTTCGACGCGCCTATCGGGTACGTGTCCATCACCGCGGACCATACCGCGGAGTGGAAGAGCTGGTGGTATGCGCCGAACGACGTGAAGCTCTACCAGTTCATCGGAAAGGACAACATTCCCTTCCACACCGTCATCTTCCCCTCCAGCCAGCTGGGCACGGGAGAGGAGTGGACGACCCTCTATCACATGTCCTCCACCGAGTATCTCAACTACGAAGGCGGCAAATTCTCCAAGAGCAAGGGCGTGGGCGTGTTCGGCACGGACGCGAAGGAGACGGGAATCCCCGCGGATGTCTGGCGTTTCTACATGTACTACAACCGACCCGAGAAATCCGATTCGCTCTTCACGTGGAAAGACTTCCAGGAAAAGGTGAATGCCGAGCTCATCGGCAACCTGGGAAACCTGGTCAACCGCACTCTCCAGTTCGTTTCGCGTTTCTACGGCGGCGCGCTTCCGGCCGGCAGCACGGACGATGAGCTCTGGCGACAGGTGCGCGCGGCGGAAACCGAGATCGCCGGCCTGCTGGAAAAGGTGGAGCTGCGCGAGGCGTTCCACAGGATCTTCACTCTCTCGTCCCTGGGGAACAAGAAGTTCCAGGACGGTGAGCCGTGGAAGGGAGTGAAGGAGACGCCCGGACCGACGGCCAGCCTGATCTGGAACCTGACCTACCTGGTGCGCGACCTGGCGATCCTTGCCAGCCCGTACATCCCGGCGACCTCGGAGAGGATCGCGGCGACGCTCGGCTCCGGGGCCATCTCGTGGTCGGATCTCGGCGTCCTGAAGGGCATCACCGTCGTGCAGAAGCCCGAGCTCCTGTTCGCCCGGCTGGAGGACAAGGAGATCGAGGCGCTGCGCATCCGTTTTTCGGGCACGCAGAAGGACCGACAGGGAGCGGCGGAGGCCGCGGCGCAGGCAGCCGGCCCAAGCCCGGCGGAAGTCGCGTCACGGTTTCGCGCGTCGGTAGACCTGAGGGCGGCGAAGATCGTGGAAATTCGGCGGCACCCGGATGCCGAGAAGCTGTACATCGAGACGATCGATCTGGGCGCGGAGCGAAGGACGATCGTCTCCGGGCTCGTGCCGCACTACAAGGAGGAAGATCTGCTCGGCCGCACGGTCGTCGTGGTGGCCAACCTCAAGCCGGCTCTCCTGCGCGGCGTGGAAAGCCAGGGGATGCTGCTGGCCGCCCAGGACGGCACGACGGTGGAGGTGCTGTTCGTGGACTCGGCGAGCCCCGGAGACCGGATACTCCTGGCCGGGGGGGCCTCCGCGGCGTCCCCCGACCAGATCGACATCGACACCTTCTTCGCGATGCCGATCACCGCGGAGAACAACTGTGTCATGGTCGGTGACGCCGCGCTGGAGTGCGGAGGGAAGCCGCTCACCACGACGAGGGTTTCGAAGGGCAGGGTGAAGTAATCGACGCGGGGGATGCGCGCACGGTTGTTTCCGCGCGGGAGGCCCCGCTGTCGATCCTCGATTCCAACGACGAGATGCTCCAGTCGGGTTTCTGGGGACGCTTCAAGCAGGACCACGGGTGGCGCGCCTCCGCTTTCCGCGTGGCCCGCGGATCCGATGGGTGCGCTCTGCTCGTGCTCACGCGGACGCTCGCCCGGCTGTTTACCATTGCCTACATTCCTTTCGGACCGATCCTGGATCCCTATACGGGGAGGGGGGAGTTCCTCGGGAGACTGGCAGCGGCGCTGCGCCCGATGCTCCCTCGCAACACGCTGTTCCTGAGATTCGACCTCCCCTGGGAACGGCGCGGCGAGGCGCCTGCTTCGCGGAGCGGCGCGCATCCTCGCGTGAGAAAATGCGCGAGCGACATGCAGCCGGCAAACACGGTCGTGGTCGACCTCGGGCGGCCCCTGGATGAAGTGCTGGATTCGATGAAGTCCAAGACCCGGTACAACGTCCGTCTCGCGGAAAAAAAGGGCGTGACCGTCACGGAAGGAGCCCCGGAAGACCTGGGCCGCTGGTACACCATCTATGAGGAGACCGCGCGCCGCGACAGGATCGGCATCCACTCCCTCTCGTACTACCAGGGCCTGCTTCGCTCGTCGCACGATTCCCCGGGACCCGCTCCCGAGGTGAGGCTGCTCCTCGCCTGGCACGACGGCGCGCTGCTGGCGGGGAACATCGTCGCGTACTGGAAAGCCCGCGCGGTCTACCTGTATGGCGCGTCATCTGGAACGAAGCGCAACCTCATGCCGACTTACGCCCTGCAGTGGGATGCGATGCGCCGGGCGCATGCGGCGGGCTGCCGGACGTACGACCTGTACGGCGTGCCTCCGCGGCCAGACCAGGGCCACCCCATGTTCGGGCTCTACCAGTTCAAGACGGGCTTTTCCGACAAGGTGCTCGAACGCTGGGGGACGTGGGATGCGCCGTTTCAACCTGTTCTGTTTGCCCTCTACCGCGCCGCGGAAGCCGTGCGCATGTTCTACTATCGGGGAGTGAAGAAGCGCCTTCGGGGACGCGGGCCTCGAGGAGCAGACGCGTAGGGCGCGCGCCGCCCGCAGGTCATCGTTACCTGGAAATTTCAGGGCCTGATGTAGGCTTACCCCTTCTTGACAAGGTAATTGTCATATGACAAAATTGGTTACGAAAACTGTCATTTGCCAAGGAGATGGCGTTTTGAATATGCCGAAAGTAATTATCCCGAAAGAGAAGCTGACAGAGATGTACTACCGAATGGCCCTGACACGGGCATTCGAGGAGACCGCGGCCCGTCTTTTCACGCTCGGAAAGGTGCATGGCACGGCCCACTTCTGTATTGGCGAGGAAGCGACCGGTATTGGTGTCTGCGAGGCCCTCGAGCCGGAAGACCTGATCTACGCCACCCATCGAGGGCACGGCCAGAGCATCGGCAAGGGCATGGACGTGAACAGGATGATGGCCGAGTTCATGGGGAAGGAGACAGGGGTCTGCAGGGGAAGGGGCGGTTGTATGCACATCGCAGACGTTTCGGCAGGGAACCTCGGGGCCAACGGGATCGTGGGCGGGGGCATCCCGATTGCCGTCGGCGCGGCTCTCAGCGTCTCCATGCGGAAAGAGGACCGGGTCGTGGTCTGCTTTTTCGGGGACGGCGCGGCCAACCAGGGCACCTTCCACGAATCGCTGAACCTCGCCTCTATATGGAAGCTTCCAATCATCTTCGCCTGCGTGAACAACGGATACGGCATGTCGATGTCCGTCGGCAGACACATGAACATCGCCGACATTGCGGCGCGCGCCTCCTCGTACGGCATCCCCGGGAAGTCCGTCGGCGGGAACGACATCTTCGAAATCTTCCGGGAGACCGGGGAGGCAAGAAAGATCGCCCGGAGCACGGGGCCGATCCTCCTGGTCCTCAATACGTACCGGATCCTGGGCCATTCGAAGAGCGACGCGGGCTTGTATCGAAGGAAAGAAGAAGTGGAGGAGTGGAAGCGGAAAGACCCGATCAAGCGAATGAGACGAGAACTCCTCGCGGACAGGTGCTTCTCGGAAACGGAGCTGGCGGACCTGGAAGAAAAGGCAGAGAAAGCTGTCTCGGACGCCCTCGCGTTTGCCGAGGCCAGCCCCGAGCCGGGAGTCGAGAACGTCGAGCAGGACGTCTACGCGTGATCACCTACGCGCAGGCCATCAGGGATGCCATGTGCGAGGAAATGCGCCGGGACGCCAGCGTTTTCATCTTGGGCGAGGACATCGGCGCGTATGGCGGCGCCTTCGGGGTGACCCGCGGAATGCTGGAGGAGTTCGGCGAGGAGCGGGTGCGCGACACCCCCATCTCGGAAGCGGCGATCACCGGATGCGCGGTGGGCGCTGCAATGACGGGAATGCGTCCCATCGTGGAGATCATGTTCAGCGATTTCATCACCATCGCCATGGACCAGCTGGTCAACCAGGCGGCAAAGGCCCGCTACCAGTTCGGCGGGCAGACCGCGATCCCGATGGTGCTGCGGACCCCGGAGGGCTCGGGAACCGGCGCCGCGGCGCAGCATTCGCAGAGCGTGGAGTCCTGGATCCTGAATGTCCCGGGGCTCAAGGTCGTCGCCCCCTCCACGCCCGCGGACGCCAAGGGCCTGCTGAAGGCGTCCATCCGGGACGACAACCCGGTGGTTTTTCTCGAGCAGAAACTTCTCTACAGGGTGAAGGGGCCGGTGCCGGAGGGCGATACGGTCATCCCTCTCGGGAGTGCCGATGTGCGGCGCCCCGGCAGGGACCTGACGATCATCAGCTACGGCAGGATGGTGGAACGCTGCGTGGAGGCAGCCGCCGAGATCGCGGGGGAGGGAATCGAGGCCGAGGTGATCGACCTGCGCTGTCTCCGTCCTTTGGACACCGAGACGATCATCAACTCCGCGAAACGGACGGGTCGGGTCCTGGTCGTGCACGAGGCGTGCTGTTTCGGAGGATTCGGCGGGGAGATCGTGGCGACCATCACCGACAGCGAGGCTTTCTATCACCTGGACGCACCGATCCGCCGCCTGGCGGGGCGCGACGTGCCGATCCCCTACAACAGGCACCTGGAAGCGGGCGTCGTGCCGACGAAAGACCTCATCTCCCGGACGGCGCGCGATCTCCTGGGGTAGCAGGAGGAATACCATGGCGCACAACATCATCATGCCCAAGACCGGGATGGCAATGGAAGAAGGGACCGTCGTCCGATGGCTGAAGAAGGTGGGAGAGACGGTCGCGAAGGGTGAGGCGATTGCCCTGATAGAGACGGACAAGGTCACCATGGACCTGGAGTCGGACTACGACGGGACACTTCTGGCGATCGTCCACGGCGACGGTGAGACGGTGAAGGCAACACTCACGATCGCATGGCTCGGCGCGCCGGGCGAAAAAGTGCCGGCGCTCGAGAAGGTGCCCGCGACACCAGCCGCCCGCGCCTCTGCGGCCGAAGCGGGGATCGCGCTTTCCTCCGTCGCGGGGACCGGGCCCGGCGGGGCGGTGCGCGTGAAGGATCTCTCGAAGGCAATGTCCGTGAAGGCCACGCCGCTTGCGCGGAAAGTGGCGGAGATGAGCAGCGTCGACCTGGCTGGTATCGAAGGCTCGGGAGCGGGCGGAAGGGTCCGCAAGGCTGACGTCGAGGCGCACGCCGAAACGCGCGCCGCGGGGACTTCCATCCCGATTTCGGGCATGAGACGCGTGATCGCCGAAAAGATGGTGCGCAGCCATCACGAGTGTCCTTCCGTCACCCTGGTTACCCGGGTGGATGTCACGGAGCTGGTGAGCCTGCGCGCGCGGATGAACTCCGGAGACTCGGGGAAGGTTTCTTATACCGATTTTATCGTGCGGGCCGCCGCGATGGCGCTGCGCGAGCACCCGCTCGTCAACTCGGTCATTGAGGGGGAACGCATCCTGCTGCGGGAGCAAATCAACATCGGCATCGCGGTGGCGCTGGAGGACGGCCTCATCGTGCCGGTCCTGCACGGGGCGGAGGCGCTCGGCGTGCGGCAGATTGCCGCGGCGGCCCGCAATCTCGCCGGCCGCGCGCGCGCAGGCTCCCTCACGCCGGGCGACTGCGCGGGGGGCACGTTCACGATTACCAATCTCGGCATGTACGGAATCACGGAGTTCACACCCCTGATCAATTCGCCCGAAAGCGCGATTCTCGCCATCGGGGCAATCGAGGAGGCCTTCCGCACCGGGGCGGATGGCCGGATCGAGTCCCGCAAGGTCATGAGCCTCTGCCTCACGCACGACCACCGTCACATCGACGGGGCGCCGGCGGCCGTTTTTCTCGCACGGATCAGGGCGCTCCTGGAGAACTGCTGCTCCCTGGTGGGATGAGCCGGGTCATGGCCAGGGCACCGGACGACGTTCGAAGGGACTTCCTGATCGAGATCGCCAAGCTGTACTACGAAAAGGATCTCTCGCAGGCGGAGATCGCAAGAAAGTTCGACGTCTCCCGGTCCCTCGTGTCCTCCCTGTTGAAGCTCAGCCGCGAGCAGGGCATCGTGGAAATCCGCATCAACGATGTCCGCTCGCGCGTCGTGCGCCTGCAGCGGCTGCTGTGCGAGCGCTACGGGCTGGCGGACGCCGTGGTCGTTCCCTCGCGCACCGACGTCGAGCAGACAAAGGCCGAGGTGGGAAGGGCTGCCGCCGGGCTCCTCGAGCCGCTCCTGCGGGACAACATCCGTATCGGGATCAGCTGGGGCACCACCCTCCACCAGCTGGTGAGCAACGTCCGGCCACTGCCGCTCAGGGGGGTGGAGATCGTCCAGCTGCACGGCGGCCTCGGTTCCCGCGATCCCGAGATCGACGGGTTCGGCCTGGCGCAGAAGCTCGCCGAAAAGCTGTCGGGGAGCTACCGGATCATCCAGGCCCCGATCGTCGTTCAGACCGTCGAGCTTCGGGACATGCTGATGCGCGAGCCCCGCATCGCGGAGACGCTGAAGAAAGGCGCCGAGGCGGGAATCGCGCTGTTCGGCATCGGCTCGAACCTGCCCTCGATCAGCTCCCTCGTGAGGACCGGCGCGCTGACCGAGAAGGAATCGTCCCTATTGGTCGCGGACGGCGCAGTGGGCACGGTCTGCGGCCTGCACATCGACGAGGACGGAAGGGTCTGGCCGGGATCGCTGAACCAGCGGCTGGTGGGCATCTCCTCCGAGATTCTCGCCCGGATCCCTGTCCGCCTCGGCCTGGCAGCAGGAACCGACAAGGCCGCGGTGGTGCGAGGCGCCCTTCGGGGCCGGTTCGTCACCGCTCTCGTGGTGGACGAGGAGATCGCCGAGGCGATCGTCGGCAAGGACTGATCCACCGGGAATTACTGCTCCTTGCGGAACGCGGTGGGCGTGAGCCCTGTCTTGCGCTTGAACGTCGTGACGAAGCTCACCTCGCTGCGGAACCCACGACCTCACCACCGCCTACCACATCTCGAAGTCCATCATCGTGCTCTACCGGGGCTCGGTCATGGAGGCGGGGGACACGGACACCGTCATCACCCGGCCGCAGCACCCATACACCCGTCTTCTCATCGACTCGATCCCCTGGCCGGACGTTAACCGCAAGTGGGGACAGACCGAGATCAAGGCGCTGGAAGCCGACTCATCTGATCACGCTCCCGGCTGCCGGTTCCTCTCCCGCTGTCCCTTTGCCATGGAAATGTGCCGGGAGACGCCGCCGCTCTTTCGCCTGGGAAAGCAGCAGGCAGTCTCGTGCTACCTGCACGAGAAGAATCCGCAGATCGCTTCCGAGAGGCTTTCCGAGCTTCTTTCCTGAAGGGCTCAGGCGGCGCTGCTGGAGGATTCCGCATCCTCCCTGGCCTGCCGGGCGTCGCTCGGGGCCCCGTAACCCAGGACGCTGGTCAACGTCAGGGCCTGCACACCGACGAGGATGCCCACGACGACTCTCATTGCGCCAAGGCCTGTCGCCCCGGTGAGCCCCGGGTTCCAGAAGACGGTTGCAAGCGTCGGCCCGAGGGCAAACCCGAGGAAGCGCGCCGTGTTCGCCATGGCTCCCCCGACGCCGACGTGATCCCGAGGCGTTGCTGCCATGACCGCAACGCTGCTCGGCGACACGAAGAAGCCGAACCCCAGGCCGACCAGGGCGAAACGCACGATCAGGTCCGCCAGTCCCCAGTGGCTATCCAGCGGCAGCAGCAGGATGACGCCCGCCAGGGAAAGCGCGGCGCCCACCGCGGCGGGAAGCCGCGGATGGAACCGGTCCGACAGGCGGCCGCCGACCTGGGAGGCGCCGGCCATTGCGAGGGGGAAGAACAGCAGCGTCAGGCCGGCCCGTTCGGGACTCTGCCCGAGGGTCCCCTCGAGGAAGAAGGGCATGACAAACCCCAGTCCGGCGCCGACGATTCCCATCGTCATGATGCTGAGGAGGGGGAACGTGAAGGGGACCCGGGCCACCAGAGTCGGCGGCGCCAGCGGATTGGCCGCGCGGCGTTCCACCACGACAAGCACCGCGACCGCGGCGGCGCTGCCTGCCAGGAGGATGAAGTCCAGGTTCGTCAGGCGGCCGTTCGTCGGCGCCAGTCCGAGGATCAGGAGGATCAAGGCGGCGCTGAACAGCACCGCCCCCCCGGTGTCGAAAATCCTCAGCGCCATGCCGGAGTCACGCGGCAGCAGCCGGTAGACGAGCGCGAACGACAGGAGCCCGAAGGGGACGTTGATGTAGAAGATGGCGGGCCAGCCCAGCGCACCGATCAGCATGCCGCCGAGGCTGGGCCCCAGGACCGCGCCGAGCGGGGCAATGAGCCCGATGACGGCCATCGCTTTTCCCCGCTCCTCGGGAGCGAAGTTCACGGTCGCGATTGCGAGGATGGCCGAGCCGATACAGGAACCGCCGATGCCCTGGACGATCCGGTAGACGATCATCTGCGGGAGCGACTGGGCGGTTCCGCAGAGGATGCTCCCCGCGGTGAAGAGCGTGATTCCCAGCATCGTGATCCGCCGCCGTCCGACGACGTCCGAGAGCGCGCCGAACGCACCAAGAAGCGCCGTGGTCGGCAGGATGTAGCTCAGGACGACCCACCGGATCTGGCGGTCGACGTGGAAGATGCGGGCCATGACGGGAAGTGCGACATTCACGACGTTGCTGTCCAGCGCGGCCATGAAGACTGCGAGGGAAGCGCCGATGAGCGCCCACCAGCGCCAGCGGTATTCCCGGGAATCGACGATCGGACTCGAAACCATATGTGAAACGCCTTGCGGCATGAAGAGTTTCTCCTCTCTATCCAGGGAAGCAATTTACTTAGACTTCGAAGTAAAAGTCAAGAAAAAGATGTGTTGGATATTTACGCCCCTGTCAGGGGGATTTATGCATTCCCACGGTCAACGTGCGAAGAAGCCGCCTCAGTGTCGCCTGCTCGCCTGCGGTAAGCGTCGCCGCCATTCGCTCCTCGATGGGCGCCATTGCTTCATGCGCGTCCTCTATCAGCCGCCGGCCCTGGGGCGTCAGGGAGAGCCGCTTCACCCGGGCATCCTCCGAAGAGCGGGTTCTCTTCACCCAGCCTTTTCGTTCCATGCCATCCACGAGGCTGGTCACACTCGGCGCTTCGATGTCCAGGTGATGCATCAGATCTGAATGAGTGGCGTCCGGCTTGTTCAGCAGCACACCGAGAGCCCGCCACTGCGTCACCGTCATGCCGGACTTGCGGAAGGCGACTTCGATCTCGCGACGCATCGTCATGAAGGCAAGCTTCACCCAGTAGCCGAGGGTCTCCTCGTCCGGGGCCGGAAGGTCTTTCAGATCGTGTTCGTGTACGACGTCCAGCATGACCGGCCACTAGATTACTCGCGTGCCCGGCGCGTCGTCAAGGATGAAACAAACCGTTTCGTCCCACCGAGGAGCAGACCGGGAAATCTCCGGTCAACGTCAAAAACATGAGCCTCTCGCCGTTGTGCGGCGAGAGGTGTGCTTGAATCTCTTACTCTGTCTGCTCATCGCCCTGCGGCGCATCGCCACCCATCATCCCGCCTCCGCCCATCATCCCGCCTCCGCCCATCATCCCGCCTCCACCCATCATCGGCCGATCTCCGCCCATCATTCCCCCCTCGCTCGCGCGGTTTGAGCCCATGCCATATCGATAGCCGTGCATGATGAACCTGGCGTAGGCGGGAAAGTTGTCGTCTCCGATGATTTGCCGCAACTGGACCCGGGCCGAAATATGTGCTTTCAACAGGTCCGCTTGCGTCTGCGCGATCTGGGTGATGTATCCGTTGATCTCCTGCATGTTGGGCGATGTGGGAAGGAGCGCCTTCTCCATCTGGGCGCGCAGCAGCCGGAGCTGTACGGCATCCTGCCTGATCGTGCTATACGTCTTGCTCTGGATGTCGAGGACCTGCGCCACCTGGGAATCGTTAAGCCCGAGCTTTTTCAGCATCGCTGTCTCCTGATCGCGGGGGCTCTGGGCGAACAGGGCCACAGGCAACAGAAGGAAGAGAAAGGGAATGAATCTTCTCATTGATTGTCTCCTTGCAGACGACTGTACTGGTGCCCGCCACACTGCCTCTACCTCGTCTTCCAATTCAGGAAAATCGGCTTCGCTTCGGCGAAAAGGGACTTTGCGATGGTGATCGTGTTCGCGTCTTCCCTCCTGAGGTCCGAAGTGATCGGGAGCGGATTGCACCCGCCCTTGATGATTTCCACCTGGCTTGCCTTGAACCTGTTGCCGCAGTTCTGGCAGACGAGAACGTCGCCCTTCTGCACGTAGTAGCCGCGTCCGGATGAATAGCATACCTGGCAGGTGTTGAATGCCGTCCGGACAGTCCCGTCCGGCGCACGGAGCGCCAGCACCTCCATAAGCACGCCGTCCAGTCTGTACTGGTAGAACTTCGTGGTGGCCGTGATGTCTTTCTTGGAGATCTGCAGATCACCGTTCGACTGAATCGGGCCCCCGGCGAAAACGACGAACGTGTTGAGAAAAAGAACTGCCGCCGCAGATAGACTGACTGCGGATTTCATGGTCATGCATCTGGCTCCTTTCGAGTTGTGGTGCATCGAATCTGGCCTGGAGGTGTGAAGAAAGTATGAATTCCGATCTTCATATTTCCTTCACACCCGGCGGCTATGGTTGCATTCATCCAGGATCAGCGGGGAGGTTTCATGGCAGGAAAGCGTGCAACCGCACGTCTCACAGTGGACGGCATGACGTGCAACAGCTGCGAGCAGCGAATCGAAAAGGCGGTGGGTGCCCTTCCGGGAGTAAGCCGGGTGAGTGCCAGCGCGCCGATTTCCGAGGTGATCGCATCCTATGACCCTCAGCTCGTGACTCGTGGAGCAATTCTCGAGGCGATCCGCGGTGCGGGGTACAAGGTTCGCGATGACTCCACCCCGGCGGTACGCTCGACAGGCGCGGCCGGGGACTCGTCAGCGGACAAATCGAAGTCCGGCGCCGTGTATCCGTTCCTCGGCCTGATCGCGATTGTCGCGGCCCTCTATTTCATCATCCGCTACACCGTTGGCTTCACGTTTCTGCCGACCGTCACGCAGTCCATGGGCTACGGGCTGATCTTCATCGTGGGGCTCCTGACCTCTCTGCATTGCGTCGCCATGTGCGGCGGTATCGTGCTGTCGCAGGGGATCAAGCGGAACGAGGCCGGTGACCTCCCGGACGCTCACGCGGCGCCCTCGACGAGCCCGATCGGATTGAAGGAACGGCTTCTTCCGAGCCTCCTGTACAACGGAGGGCGCGTCGTTTCCTACACTATCATTGGCGGAACCGTGGGAGCCCTCGGTTCCCTTTTCAGCCTTTCCACGACTCTCAAGGGCATCATGCCCGTCATCGCCGGAGCATTCATGCTTTTCCTCGGAGTGCGGATGCTCGGCATCTTCCCGTGGCTTTCCCGTCTGAAAGTACGATTCCCGGGCCTCGGGGGAAGCAGGATGCGCACCGCGGCTTCGGGACGGGGGCCTTTTGTCGTCGGGCTTTTGAACGGCCTCATGCCGTGCGGGCCCCTCCAGACGATGCAGGTGTACGCCCTCGGAACGGGAGGCTTCCTTGCGGGTGCGCTTTCCATGTTCCTCTTCAGCCTCGGAACGGTGCCGCTGCTTCTCGGCTTCGGAGCGATCAGCGCGTTCCTCAGCGCGAAGTTCAACAGCCGGATGTTGAAAGCAAGCGGCGTCCTGGTCATGGCGCTCGGCCTCGTGATGTTCACGCGCGGTATGAACCTTTTCGGGGTTGCGCTCCCCGTGCTCAGGCCGGAACCTGGAAGCTCAGTGGCCGTGGCGAAAGTCGTCGGCGGATACCAGGAAGTCAGGACCACCGTTGAATCGGGGGAGTATCACCCCTTCATCGTGCAAGACGGTATTCCGGTGCGATGGATCGTGAACGCGAAGGCCGAGGACCTGAATGGTTGCAATAATCCCCTCACCGTTCCCCAGTACGGTATCCGAAAGCAGCTGGTTCCCGGAGACAACCTGATCGAGTTCACCCCTGACCGCGACGGAACGATCACCTATACGT
>JBKQPS010000274.1:0-8890 GCA_052144915.1 Spirochaetia bacterium
TGAAGCTCGCGCCGGAGAGCACGCGGGCGATCCTCTCGCTCGCCATGCTGTCGGACGAATCCGGCGACGTCGACCGGGCCGCGGCGTACTACGAGCTTGCTTTGAAGAATCACTCGGCGGATCCCCAGGTGCAGCTGGCGGCCGCGGCGTGGTATGCGTCGCGCGGGAACTTTTCCGCCGCGGAAAAGCGGGCGCAGATCGCGCTGTCGCTGAAGCCCGGGCTCGATCGGGCGAAGATCCTGCTCGGCGGAATCTACCTGCAGACCGCGCGCTACGCTGAGGCGATCGCCGACCTGCGCGACGTGGTGACGGCGAACAGGGACAACGCGTCCGCCTGGTATTCCCTCGGCCTGGCATACCGCAGGTCGGGGGACCCCGCGAAGGCCCTGACGAGCTTCGCGGCGGCCCTTCAGGCCCGGCCCGACGACGAAGCGGCGCGGATCGGGCAGGAGGCCACCGCGGTGGAGTCCCTTCCGATGGACGACACGCAGCGTCGCGCCATGGGCGCCTATCACCTTGCCCAGGGACGCGCGTTCGAGGACAGGAGCTTCCTGGAAAAGGCGCTCGCGGAATATCGCCGCGCACTGATCCTGGACCCGACCTCGGCGGACGCGCGGATCGGGTACGCGCGGATCTACCGGAGCCTCGGGTTTCCCGCGAAATACCTGAGCGAGCTGCAGGTTCTCGCCAAGCTCGGATCGAAGGACACCTTCGTCTCGGACGAAATCGAGAGACTGACCAGCGATCTCTCGGATTCCGTGTCGCGTGCGTGGGGCTATGACCAGTACAATCTCGACCGTGTGCGCTACGTCATCCCCGTCTACACCCTCCCGGCGGGCAACAGGCTCGTCCACGCGCTGGCAAGCGACGACCTTTCGAAATACTTCGCGTCGCTCCTCGGCCGATTCGACTCGATCTCCACGCCGGATACGCCGCCCGGCGTGTCAGGGTTCGACCAGGCGTTCCGCGCCGCACGGACTGCCGGGAACGATTACTTCATCATGCTCGGCATCGACGAGGCGGACCGCAGCTTTTCCGCCACGGCGGACGTGTATCTCGCGAGGACGGCCGCCCGGATCGCGAGCTTCGCCGCCTTTCGTACCGGAAACGACCGCGTCCGCGACGCATTCATGAAGCTGGCCTCCCAGGTTGCCGACATCTTGCCGCCGAGGGGATCCCTGCTGACGCGGAAGTTCGGCCAGGGCGTGATCGATCTCGGATCGTTCCAGGGAATGAAGAAGGACGACGCCCTCGTCATCGTCCGAAAGGGCGGGGTAACGCTCAGATCGGACGGCCCCGGCCTTTCCTATGCCGAGAACGATGTCGTCGGGGATTTTCGCATCACCGGCCTTGACGAATCGGTGTCGGAGGGGACCGTCGCGGGCCGGGGATATTTCGACTTTGTGAACGTCGGGGACCAGGTCCTCTTCCCCATGAAGATGGCGCCGGCGCCGGCGTTGACCCCGGCACAGCGTTCCCCGAATATCCTCACGCGCATCTTCCGCATCGGCGGCTGACGGCCCGGCCGCTCCTGGCGGCATTCGCGGCCGCTTCTGGCGGCATTCCCCGCCGTTCCCACGACCGTGGGGAGCCGGCGCCGTTGACACTCCCGGGCCGTTCCCGTATATTTTTGCCGTTCTCGCGCACTTCCCCCTCGCTGAAATTTGAGATTGAATCGAGTGTCACCTGGCACGGGTTGCCTCAAGGAGCATGCGTATGGCCAAAAAGACTGTCCGCGACGTCGATTTGAAAAACAAGCGCGTCCTGGTCCGCGTGGACTTCAACGTGCCCCTGAAGGACGGAAGGATCACCGACGACATGCGCATCACCGCCGCGCTGCCGACCCTGAAGTACATCCTGGACCAGAAAGGGGCGCGGCTCATCCTCATGAGCCACCTCGGCCGCCCGAAGAAGCCGGACAAGGAGAACAGCCTCGCGCCGGTTGCCGTTCGTCTGTCCGAGCTGCTCGGCCGCACGGTGGCCCTCGCCCCCGACTGCGTCGGCCCGGCGGCGGAAGGTATCGTGAAGACGATGAAGCCGGGAGAGGTCGTGCTGTTGGAGAATGTGCGCTTCCACCCCGAGGAAGAGAAGAATGACCCGGAGTTTGCGCGCAAGCTCGCAGCCCTCGGCGACGTGTACGTGAACGACGCATTCGGCACCGCTCACCGCGCGCACGCGTCCACCGAAGGCGTGGCGAAGATCCTTCCGGGCGTCGCCGGGTTCCTCATGGAGAAGGAGATCAAGTTTCTCGGTGGCGTGTTCGAAAACCCCGCGAAGCCCTTTGTCGCGGTCATCGGCGGCGCAAAGGTATCCACGAAAATTGCCGTGCTGGAATCCCTGCTTCCCCGCGTGACCACGATGATCATCGGCGGGGGGATGTCCTTTACGTTCACCCGGACGCAGGGCCATGGAGTCGGCACGTCCCTGGTGGAAGAAGACTTCCTGGACACGGCACGGGTCTTTTTGGAGAAGGCAAAAAAGGCCGGCGTGGAGGTGCTCCTCCCCGTGGACCACCGTGTGGGCGCGGAGTTCTCCGAAAAGGCCAGGGCGGAGCCGGTGGACAGCATCGATGTTCCCGCCGGCAAGATGGCGATGGACATCGGTCCGAAGACCGTCGCCCTCTTCCGGGATCGCATCCTCGCTGCGAAAACGGTGATCTGGAACGGCCCCATGGGCGTGTTCGAGTTCCCCGAGTTCAGCGCCGGCACCCGGGATATCGCCCGGGCAGTGGCCGACTGCAAGGGCGTCACGGTCGTCGGCGGGGGCGACTCGGTGGCCGCGGTCAATCAGTTCGGCCTCGCGGATCGCATCACGCACGTTTCCACCGGCGGCGGCGCTTCCCTGGAACTGCTGGAGGGCAAGCAGTTGCCCGGCGTTGTAGCGCTCCAGGACAGGTAGGGGAGCATGAGGCAGCCATTCATCGCCGGGAACTGGAAGATGTACAAGACCGTGCCGGAGGCGGTCTCCCTTGCCGGTGCCCTCGCGGCGGCCCTCGCGTCGGAGACCCGCGCGAAGGTCATGATCGCCCCGCCCTTTACCGCCCTGCACGCGGTCCACGAGGCCTTGAAGGGGTCCCGGATAGTCCTCGGCGCGCAGAACGCGTGCGCCGAGCTCGAGGGGGCGCACACCGGTGAAATCTCCCTCCGCATGCTTCGCGACGCCGGGGTCACGGCGGTCATCCTCGGTCATTCGGAGCGTCGGCACGTGTACGGGGAGAGCGACGCCCTGGTGAATCGGAAGGTCCGTCTCGCCCTGGCGGAAGGGTTCGAGGTCATTGTCTGCGTGGGGGAGACTCTCGACGAGAGGCAGTCGGGCGTAACGGAGAAGGTCGTGGAAACTCAGACCCGCGCCGCGCTTGCCTCCGTGTCCGCGCGCGACTTGGCGAAAGTCACGATTGCCTACGAGCCCGTGTGGGCGATCGGCACGGGAAAGAACGCGACGCCGCAGGACGCGGACGCGGTGCACAAGTTCATCCGCGGCCTCGTGGGCGGCCTGTACGGCGCGTCCGAGGCCCAGGCCATCACTATCCAGTACGGCGGCTCGGTGAAACCGGAGAACATCCGCGAGCTCATGGCCATGGAAAACGTCGACGGCGCACTGGTTGGAGGAGCGTCTCTGAAGGTGGAGACGTTCCTGCCAATTGTGAAGTACGATCGGTAAGGGGGATCTGCGGATATGGGAATCATTGGAATCGTTCTCCTGGTGATCATGGTCATCAGCGCCGTCCTTCTCGTGCTCGTCGTCCTGGTCCAGGACGACCAGGGGGAAGGCATTGGAGGAATATTCGGCGGCGGGAGCAATACGGCGTTCGGGTCACGATCGGGGAACGTGCTCACCCGGTTTACCGCCGTGCTTGCCGGCGTGTTCCTTTTCTGCATTTTGGGGCTGGCATGGACCAACAGGACCCCGACGGCAGGTGACGTCGTCAGCAAGGCCCGCCAGGCAGCTCTCAACGGCACCAACCAGCAGAGCTGGTGGGTCCAGGCTCCTGCGGCCCCTGCCCCGGCACCGGCAGCCAACGGCGCGGCATCGCCATTCAACACGACGGCCCCCCAGGGCGCGCCGGTTCCCGCCCCCGCGGGCTCCTCTGCGCCCGCCGCGACCCCGGCGCCCGCACCCGCGTCACCCGGCACCGGGGGCCAGTAGGGTGGCGTTGCTTCTGCAGGAACTCTTCGTTCCCGCCCGCATCAAGTGTCACATGGAGGCCGAAGACAAGTCGGAAGCCTTCGAAGAGCTGGTCGATCTCCTGGTGACCAGCTACGGCCTGGACTGTCGGGACGAAATACTGGATGCGATCAACCGCCGGGAAGCGAAGATGTCCACGGGGATCAAGCGCGGAATCGCGATCCCGCACGCGAAGACGAGCTTCACCAGCGGCGTGATCGGCGTCCTGGGCATCTCTGACCGGGGGATCGACTACGAGTCTCTCGACGGAGAACCGGTCCGCATGCTCTTTCTGCTCGTGAGCTCGGAGGCGGATGCCGGGACGCACCTTGCCGTGCTGAAAAAGATCGCGGTCCTGGTGGAAAACCCGGATTTCTTCCGCGACGCCTGCGCGGCGGGCGATTCGGAAAAGGCCGGCAAGGTGCTGCGCGGCTATGAGGAGATCCTGGACTCGCACGACGCATAGAAGGCGGCGGGTCCTTGGGAAGGAACAGGTGCTCTCATGTCTGACGTGCTAGAAAAACTCCTGGGCGTGGAGAAGACCGCCGCGGGGCTGGTGGCGGAAGCCGAAAAGGAAGCGGGCCGGCGGACCGCGCAGGCGCGCCAGGAGGCGCAGAAGCGGCACACGGAGCTCCTGAAGACGCGGGCGGCGGAAAACGAGTCTGCCCTCGCGGCGGAGCGCGCGCGAATCGACGAGGAACGCAGGACGCGCAACCGGGAAGAGCGCGAGAGGCTGTCCCGGTTTTCGCAGGATACGGCGTCGTTCCGGGCAGCCGTGATCGCCCTTATCGACAAAGGGCGGTGATGAGCCGCACGTCACGGTACGCCTTCATCCTGGCGAAGGTCTACGGCATCATGGCACGCTCGTACGTCGGGGCCAGCTACCGGGATCTTCTCCGGTTGAAATCGCTTGCCGAGCTCTCCGACCGCCTTTTTCCGGGCGAACGGGCACCGTCTCCCGAGATGCCCCTGCCGATCGAGCTCGAGGCGCGCATCGTCCGCGCATCCATCGAGGCGATGGCCTACGTGCTGGATTATTTCCGCGAGCCGCCGTCGATCCTCGTGCACGCGGCACGCAAGCTCGAGTATCAGAACGTCAAGTCGGTCGTGCGGGGGATCGTCCACGGGAGGGCGGAGGAGCTTCGCATCTGGGACCTGGGGAAATACGCCGGCGTAAGGCTGGAGGGCGCGAAGGATCCGGAAAAAGCCATCCTGGCCAGCCCTTACAGGTGGGTCATCCCCCTCCTGCGGACCATGCCTCTCGCGGACCTCGAGAACCGGCTGGATCGCGACTACTACGAGCGTTTCCTTCACCTCGCGGGAGCACTCCCTCCACGCGATCGGGCGGGAGTCATTCGCCTCGAGAACGCCGAAATCGCCCTGGCAAACGTCATCTGGGCACTGCGGCTCCGCTTTTTCTTCAAGCTGGACGCGGAAAAGGCGCTCCGTCTGCACATTGGCAGGACCAGCAGCACCGTGCGTTCCGCCGTGGCCGAAATTTTCGAGCTGCCCCCTGACTCCGCCGAGGCATGGCGGAAATGGAAATACGGCTGGCTCCTGGAAGACCAGCTCGGCGAATCCTTTCTCGCCCCCGACCCGGTTCGGGCCGAGCAGAAGGCTTCGCAGGCCATGTATGCCCGCGCGCACCAGGCCTTCCACCAGAATCCGTTCTCCCTCGGGCCGCTGATCGCGTATTTCAAGCTCAAGGAATACGAGGCGAGCCTTCTGGGCATCGCGGTGGAAGCCCTGCACCTCTCTGTGCCCGAACAGGACATCCTGAACATCGTGGGGGCCCGCTGATGCTCTTCACGGAGCCCATGAAGAAGATAGAGATCCTGATGCTCAAGGGGGATTCGGACAAGGTCATGCGCTCGCTGGGATTCGCCGGCTGCGTCCAGCTCATTTCCGAGCAACGGGATGCCGCGGGACCCGGCGCAGAGGAGCAGGAAGCCGCGGAGCTGAAAATCCGGCTCCAGTCTCTGGCGCACTTCCTGGGGGTCAGCGATGAAGGTGTCGGGGGAGCGGGAATCGGCTCTCCCGACCGACGCGTGATGGCGCAGAGGGCCGGCGCGCTATTGGAAGCAACGAAACCGGTCGTGGAGGAAGAGAGCCGCCTTCTCCAACGCCGCCTGGCTTTGCGGCAGGCAGCGGATGAGCTTGCCGCGTTCTCCCGGGTCACAATCCCCCTCGAGGAGATGCAGCGGTTGAGCTACCTCACCGTTCGCGTCGGCGCGGTCGCCCCGGAACGTCTCCCCGAGCTTACCGAGGTCCTGGCGAAGCGGGCCCTCGTCCTGCCGCTCGCCCGCCCCGGCTCTTTCATCGCCTTCGCGCCGAGGAAAGGCCGCTGGGCTCTGGATTCGGAGCTGACGCGCCACGAGTTCCAGGCATCGCAGTTTCCGCCAGAGAGAAAGGGAGTTCCGGCGGACATGCTGGCAGCCCTCCGCGAGGAGCTCTCCGCGGTCGAGCGGTCGCTGGGAGAGGTGGAATCCCGGAAAGCAGTCATTCGCCGGGAGCACGGCGCCGAGCTCGCGGCGCTGCTCGCGGACCTGGATCTCAGCGTCACGATCGATTCCGTGAAGCAGACGCTGGCGTCCACGGGCAGCGTGCACAAGGTGACGGGCTGGATCCCCGCGCGACGAGTTCCGGCCGTTCTGGAAGGCCTCGATTCTCTGACTCGGGGCCGGATGGCCGTTCGGGTCTTCGACCCATCCGAGCTGCGGGAGGTGAAGTCGGGCAAGGTCAAGGTACCGGTCTCCACGCCTCACGGACGGCTTCTCCGGTCGTTCGACCGCATGGTCTTTTCCTACGCTGTCCCCCTGTATGGCACGATCGACCCCACGCCTTTCGTGGCCGTCATGTTCATCGTCCTTTTCGCGGTCATGTTCGGAGATGTGGGACAGGGTTTTGTCGGGGTCTGCCTGGGCCTGCTGATCAACAGCGGCCGCATAGGCTCGTTCGAGCCTTACCGCCGAAAGAGCTTCGGCACGACCTTCCTGCTGGCGGGCCTCGCCTCCATGGTGAGCGGGTTTCTGTACGGCTCTTTCTTCGCGAACGACCACGTCCTGGAGCCCGCAACACGGTTCGTGACCCGGCTTCTGTTCGGCCGTCCTCTCGACCACATCGTGAGCCTCGTGGGGTTCCAGAAGATCATTCTCTTCTTCGGGATCACGATCGGTGTCGGGGCGATCATCAACTCCGTCGGGCTGGTGATCAACATCGTGAACTACGCGCGCCGCCGCGACTGGGAAAAAGCTATCTTGTCGAAAACCGGAGCCGCCGGTGCGGTCTTCTTCTGGTATGCCCTTTCGATCGGCGTGCGGGTAGCCGTCGGCGGACGAATCGGGACGCCGGACTTCGCGGCTCTCGCCGTGCCCCTGCTCGCGCTTTTCTTCAAGGACCCGATCATGCACCTGGCCACCGGGCACCGGCCGCTCCTGAAAGAGGGCCTTTTCTCTTTCATCATGGAGGGAATCGTCGAGATCCTGGAATCCACGATCTACTACATTTCCAATTCGGTTTCCTTCCTCAGGGTTGCCGCGTTTGCCCTGGCGCATACGGTGCTGAGCTCCATCGTGTTCCTGCTCTCCGATTTGGTGGGCGGGGCGCCGGGCGGAATTGCATTCAGGATTCTCGTCATTCTGATCGGGAACTCCATCATCATCGTTCTCGAGGGCCTGATCGTGACGATCCAGGTCGTCAGGCTGCAGTATTATGAGTTCTTCTCCAAGTTCTTCAACGAGACCGGGGAGGAGTTCTCGCCGTTCATTCTTCGTCATCGGGAGGTTTGAGGTGAAGAAGCGTACAATCGTGTCCCTTGTGCTGCTGCTGGTTGCGGCCGCGCCCGTGTTGTTCGCCCAGTCGACGGCCGCGGGGGCTGCCGCGCCGGGCTTGGTGATCAAGTACATCGCGGCCGCGCTCGCGGTCGGGATCGCCACCCTGGGAGGCGGGATCGCTGTTGGCCAGATCGGCGCGGCGGCGATGGCCGCCATGAGCGAGAATCCCGACTTGTCGGGACGAGCATTGCCTTTCGTCGGCCTGGCGGAAGGTATCTGCCTCTGGGGCTTCATCGTGGCCCTGATGATCCTTTCAGCCTGAGAAACACGGTTCCGTGACCTTCCACTTTCTCGGGTCCGAAGAGCTGGTCATCGGTTTCCGTTTTGTCGGCGTGCCGGGCACCGTCGTGCGCACGGCCGCGGAGGCCCGCGAGGCATTCCTCGCGGTCACCCAGGCGCGTGAGGCGCGCGTGCTGGTCATCACCGAGGACGTCTCGGCCCTGATACCGCGGGAGGTCATGGACTGGCAGATGGGGGGAGCGTACCCCCTGGTGGTGGAAATCCCCGGAATGGCCGGCCACCGCGCGGGGACCCGGAGCCTGATCGACTCCATCAGGGATGCCGTGGGGATACACGTCTAGGAGAGGTTCAAAATGGAAACCGTGAGAACCAGCGAGGTGCTGGAGTCGCAGATCCTGGAGGACGCGCGCGCGAAGGCGAAGCGGATCCTGGGAGCGGCAGACAAGGAATGCGCGGCCGTGCGCGCCGACTGGGAGCGACGCGAAGCGGAGGAAGCGCGCCGGTTGGACGCGGTCCGGGAAGCACGGATCGACGGCCTGCGGCGGGACCTCGAGGCCTCTCTTCCACTGGACTTCATGCGGTCGCGGCTCGGTTTCTTCCAGAAGGCCGTGTCGGCCGCCCTGGAAAACCTGTTCGGTTCTCTGGACGCGCAG
>JBKQPS010000275.1:0-7301 GCA_052144915.1 Spirochaetia bacterium
CCTGCACCCCTTCACCAGGGGGCATTTCCTGGGAAGCGGCCAGGCCGAAATGGTCATGAAGGAAGCCGGGCTCGACGGCCGGGGACAGGTGAAGGCCATCAAGGGGTATCTGCGGGAAAAGTGACCGGGCGCCGAAGCGTCCGCCTAGTGCACTCGCTTGGAGCGGAGCTTGCCTGCCTTGCCTCCGCGAATTGTCAAGCGTTTGTCAATAACTGCTACAATTTATTGTCAACAACGTGCCTGATGACGGCATCGATCGCCGGCGGGACGTTCACACGCCGGAGGATGAGCTTCGGGTGAGCGTCCGCGAACACCCGGAACACCTCATCGGCGAATCCCTGCCCGATGGACTTCACGCCGGAAAAATCGAGAATGACCTCCCGGAACTCCTCCAGGCGTGTGACCAGCCGTCGTGCTTCTGAGCGCGACACGTAGTCACGTGCGGCAAACCGCACCGTGACGACGGTCCTCTCGAATCGAAAATCGTACTCTTCGGGTGAGTACGCGGCGAACACGTCCGCCAGTTTTCTCCGCGAAGATCGGCTGATGGAGATATCGACCTTCGTCCCTCTGATGTGCCGGCGGACGGAGACAATTGTATCGTGTTTGGCCGGCTCGAATACAATCTCGATTCGATGCGACCTCAAGACGAATCGATCGCACGCCTTCGACGTGAAAAAGATTCCTTCGCCCGAGTGTCGTTCAGGCCTGGAAGTGGCCTTGCCCTTCAAAAGCTCACCAACGGCCTGTGCCTCGTCGGGAAGCCGGAGTCTTCTCCTGATTGATTCGAACGCGCCGACGCCCGTATCGCGTATGGAAATGCTCAGGGTGCGGCTTCTCAGCGCCGCTTCCACACGGCACGTCGAAGCTTTCGAATGATCGATGGCGTTATTGAGCATTTCCGTAAAGGCGTACGCCCCGATCTGGTAGGCCGCAGGGGAAACGACGGAGCGAAGACTGAGCTGCATCGCCGCTTCTGCGAACACGGCATCCTCGCTCAGTCCCCTCGTCCTGTACGTCCTGCGAAAGGGTGCAGGGAGACTGATTCTTCCTCTTTCTGCGGGCTGCGGAAGCCGGTAGAGCGCGCCCCGAGTTTTCCCCGAGCGGACCAGGCGGCCCTGGTCCATGAGTGCGGTCAGATGTCGGTGAACGGCCTGACGAGAAACTCCCAACTCTGCCGCGACGCCGGCTCCGGAGATGCTCCTTCGCCGGCGGACGATATCAACGATTCGATCGCGTGTCTCCACGGCGTATGGTGCGGTGTTGTCACCTAATTGTCAACATAACCATAATATAAATTGTCAACACTCGGGGAAAAGGGCGCGGCCCTACGGGATCAGCAGAACCTTTCCCGTGGTTTTCCGCGCCTCGAGCTGACGGTGCGCCTCGGCGGCATCTCCCAGCGGGAACTTCGCCCCGATGCGCACCTTCAGCGTGCCCCGGGCGACCCAGCCCAGCACATCGCCCGCCCGACGGCGCAGGCTCTCGGTGTCCGCCACGTAATGGGCCAGCAGCGGGCGGGTGACGTAGAGTGAGCCTTTCGCACTGAGGAGCAGCGGCTCGAAGCCCTCGACCTTGCCGCTGGATTGGCCGAAGGACACCAGCATTCCCCGCGGTGCAAGGCAGTCCAGGCTCTTCAGGAAGGTGTCTTTGCCCACGGAGTCGAAAACCGCGCGGACGCCCGCGCCGGCCGTGAGACGCCTCACCTCGGCGACGAAGTCCTGTTCAGTGTACCGGATGATTTCCTGGGCGCCTGCATCCCGCGCCAGCGCGGCCTTCTCGGCCGTCGAAACCGTGGCGATCACTCGTGCGCCGCGCATGCGCGCCGTCTGGACCAGCAGGAGTCCCACACCGCCGGCAGCAGCATGCACGAGGACGACGTCTCCCTTCCGCAGCGGACAGGTGTCGAAAACGAGGTAGTGGGCGGTCATGCCCTGGAGCATCACTGCCGCGGCCTGTTCGAAGGTTACGCGTCCGGGGAGCGTCACGGTCCGGTCGGCCGCGATGAGCGCGAGCTCCGCATAGGTTCCGGGGACGCTCGCATATGCGACCCGATCTCCCGGGCGAGGGCTCTTCACGTCCGCCCCGACGGCCTCCACGGTCCCTGCTCCCTCCATGCCGGGGGTCAACGGGAGCGGCACCTGGTAGAGACCGGTGCGGCGGTAGACGTCGATGAAATTGACTCCGATTGCCGACTGCCGCACGAGCACCTGCCCCGGACCCGGGGACGGCGCCGGGACATCCCGCAGCTCCATGACTTCGGGCCCGCCGAAACGCTGAACCTGGATTGCTTTCATGTCTCTACCGTAGCCTCGTCACCGAAGGGATTCAAGCCAGTCGACCCGGTCAGCGCGGACTTTTCGCGCGCATCTCCTCCAGCAGCACGTGGCAGTACAACTGCATGCGGGGAACGTGGAAAGCGCCCTTCCACATGTTTCCCTTCACGTCGTGGGAGACGCTGCCGTCACGGTGGAGGTACCCGATCCACTCTCCGTACTTCCTGTCCGGGAAGCGCTTCATTGCCCATTTCAGTATCTTCTCGAACCACGCCTCGTACTTCTGCTCTCCCGTAAGAGAGTAGGCCAGGAGGGTGGCATAGATGGCCTCGTTGTGGGGCCAGAACAGCTTCATGTCCCACTCGTACTGCACCGGCTGCTTGCCCTCGATGTCGACGAAGTACAGGATGCCACCATATTTCTCGTCCCAGCCAAGGACGAGCGACCAGTCCAGGATCTCCCGCGCGCGCGCCAGCAGTGCCGTGTCGTTTCGGCGTTTCGACTCGGTCATGAGAAACCAGGCGGTTTCGATGGCGTGACCGGGGTTCACGCAGCGGCCCTCCGGGGTTTCCCCAAGGTACTCCCCGTTCGGCCCGACAGTTTCCAGAAGCGCCTTCATCTCTGGCTTCACGAAGTACCGGAAGACCTCGTCGATCTGAGCATCGATCATGCGGTCATAGGGCAACGGGTTGGAAGAGAAGTCGGCCTGGCGCAGGACCTGCAGCGTGTTGATCTGGATCATCGCCATCGAATGCCCCCGCATCTGCCGGGTCTCCGGGTTGACTTTCGGCTCGAGGGCCCCGGGGGCATTCCAGGGCTTCGAATTGATTTCCTGGACGAAGGTCATGAGGCCTTTCGCTTTTTCCAGCGCCGCGGCATCCCGCGCTGCCTTGCCGTATTCGGCGAAAGCCATGATCGCAAAGATCTCCGCGAAAAGGTACCGCCGCTTCCGCAGGGGCTTGCCATCACGGGTGACCGAGTAGAACACCCGGCCGTCTTTGTCAAAGCCGTGGGCATTGATGAAATCCACGGCGTGCCGCGCGGCGGCCAGCCACTCCGGACGATTCTCGATGTCGTTGTACAGTCGCGCCATGACCCAGCCGATCCGTCCCTGGACCCACATCGGCTTGTCGGGACACAGGATGTTGCCCTGGCGGTCGAGAAACGTGGTATAGCCGCCGTACTGCCTGTCGGTGGAGTGGCTCAACCAGAACGGAATGGTGTCATCGAGGAGCGAGGATCTGAATTTCCTGCTGAGCTGCTCGATTCTTCTATTTGTCATTTCTTCCTCTCCATCTCCACAGCAGGCTGAAAAAAGCACAGAAATTCATCAAAGTTGATCGAATTGTAGCTGTGTCGTTCGCTCCTGTCAACGAATATTGACGATTTGGAATCTCTTTCATGAAAGTATTGACAGCACGTGGTGCACGTCATATAGAATTGCCTCAACGAAAGGAGGGACAGAGGGACGTTGCGTCCCTTTCATTTTCAAAGACGACTCAGAGGAGGAATCATGAAGATCCGCAAGATCATCACTGTTCTGCTCGTGCTTCTCCTGGTCGCGGCGGGGGCCGCCATTGGCCAGCAGAAGTTCGCCGGCAGGAGCATCCGGGTCCTCTACTTCTCCGCAACCTACGCGGATGCGGCCAAGGAGTATGCCAAGGAGTTCGAGGCAACGACCGGAGCAAAGGTCGAGGTCGTGGATTTCCCCTATCTCACGCTGTACGAGAAGATGGGACTGGCCCTGTCGAGCGGCGACTCGTCGTATGACGCGGTGACGCCAGCATGCCAGTGGGACGGGGAGTTCGAACCGTACATGGAGGATCTCACCTCATACATACAGAAGGACAAGTTCGACTCGGCGGACATCATCCCGGGCCTGTGGGAGCAGTCGGGGAAGTGGAACAACAGGATCATGGGGATCCCCTTCTCCAACACGCCCCAGACGCTGGCGTACCGCACGGACCTCATCAAGCAGATGCCGAAGAATTGGGACGATTTCTTCGCCCTTTGCGACAAGTTGAACAATCCCGCGAAAGGGTTCTACGCCCTGGCGATTCCCGGCGTGAAGGAGCAGTTCGACGGCCTCTGGATGATGGTGGACTGGTCAATCGGCGGCCGGTGGGCCGACAAGAACTGGAAGCTCACCATAGACTCTCCTGAAACCCGCAGATCCCTGGACATCGCGAAGAGATGGATGAAGTACGCGGACCCGGCGGCCCCTGCCTGGGGGCTGCCCGAATCGGATGCCGCGTTCCTCAACGGCAATGCGGCCATCGCATTCTCCTGGCCGACGCTGTCCATCGCTCCCAACGGGGACAATCCCGAGAAATCCAAGGTCGTCGGCAAGTGGGCCATCGGTCTGATTCCTTATGAAAAGAACGGCGTGACCGTGCTTTCCTCGTGGGACATCGGGATCCCCAAGGCGGCGAAGAACAAGGACATCGCCTGGGAGTGGATCAAGTTCTACACGAGCAAGGAGAAGCAGCTCAACAACTTCCTGAAATATGCAATCCTGCCGTCCCGCATCTCGGTCTGGCAGCTGCCGCAGGTCAAGAGCAGCAAGCTCTATCCCCACTGGCAGGCCTCCCAGCAGGGCGCGGTGATCTGGTGGAGGATCCCCGCCGGCACGATGGCGGAGACCTATGTCCGCGACTCGGTGTCCAACTACATCACCGACCAGTGGGACCAGGACAAGGCCGTCAAGTACATGGAGGACGGGTTCACCAAGCTGCTCACCGACTATCCGCCCGCCAAGGGCGTGCTGAACACCGGCAGATAGCAGAGTCTGTCGCATGATCGGGGGCCCGCCGCGGGCCCCCCTCTCTTTTCGAAGGAGCCTGCATGCTCGTCACGCGGACCTTGTACCAGAGCCGGACAGACAAGGCGTGGTCGTGGCTGTTCGTCGCGCCGGTCATCATCATCCTGCTGGCCACGGCCTTCATTCCGCTGGGATGGGGTCTCTATCTGAGCTTTTTCCGCTACAAGCTGAACATGCCGTCCGCCACCGCCTTCATCGGATTGAAGAACTACATCGACATCTTCAGCGATGAGCTCATGCTCCGCAGCCTGCGCAACAACGTGATCTTCGCCGTTCTGTCGGTGTCCATCGAGCTCGTCGTCGGCGTCACGGTGGCGATGATGCTCTCCGACGACAACCGCCTCAGCCGGGGGCTGGTGAGCATCCTGATGGTGCCGATGATCATCGCGCCGGTCGCGGCGGGCACCTTGTGGCGCATGATGCTGGACCGCACGTATGGCGTGGTGAACTACCTGCTGGGGTTCCTGGGGATCCATCCCATCTCCTGGATCGGGGACCCGAAGATCGCCCTGTACACCATCGTGCTGGTGGACGCCTGGATGTTCATCCCCTTCGTGGCGGTGCTCGTGCTCTCCTCGATCAAGGCAATGCCGAGAAGCTTCCTCGACGCTGCCCGTGTGGACGGGGCGTCGCCGTGGAAGCTGTTCTGGCGCATCATTCTCCCCATCACCGCGCCGGTCATCATCATCGTGGCCATGCTCCGCTTCATCGACGCATTCAAGGTGTTCGACACGATCTTCGTGATGACACAGGGGGGGCCGGGCAACGCGACGGAGATGCTCCCGACCTACATCTACCGGCAGGGGATCAAGTTCCTCAGCATCGGCTACTCCTCGGCCGCCGCGATCCTGTTCGTCATCGCCATGTCCCTGATCGCCTGGTCGTTCCAGCGGTTGCGCGACCGGCAGCTTCGGAGGCTGGGTTAGCCGCATGGGCAGGCCGCGCGCGAGCTCCCGCCGCAGCCGGGACCTCCAGCTCAGCAACTTCCTCGGGCGCCCGGTCAGGATTGCAGTGGTCGTCGTGCTCCTTGCCGTGATCCTGTTTCCCCTTTACTGGCTGGTCTCCAATTCCTTCAAGCAGGAACAGGAGTACTACCACAGCCCGCCGATCATGTTTCCTACGAAGATCACGGGGCAGAACTTTGTCGACATCGTGGTCAACAGGGACCTGTTCACCGGACTGAAGAACTCCCTCCTCATCGCCGTGTTCACGACTCTCTGCACGGTGCTCTTCGGGAGCCTCGCCTCCTACGCGCTGGTCAATGGCATGCTGCCGAGGAGGATGAAGCACATCTTCGCCTGGTGGTTTCTCATCCAGAAGATGTACCCGGCCATCGTCGTGGCGGTGCCGGTCTTCTACATCATCCGCAGCCTCCAGATGATGGACCGCGTGGCGGCCCTCGTGCTGATGAATACCAGCTTCAATCTCCCGCTGGTGATCCTCCTGATGGTCGGCTTCTTCCAGGAGGCGCCGTTCGAGGTGGAGGAGCAGGGCATGCTGGACGGCTGCAACCTCCTGCAGCGCTGGTTCTACGTCACCTCCCCAATGGTGAAGGCCGGGCTGATCGCGACCGGCATGCTCACCTTCGTGGCGAGCTGGAACGAGTTCCTCTACGCGGTCATCCTCACCATCGTGCGGGCGAAGCCGCTCACCGTGCTCATCGCCGGGTTCATCACCGACAAGGCTCTGGTCTGGGGACCGATGGCCGCGATGGGATGCGTGATCATCACGCCGGTCGTGGCCATCATGTGGGCGATGCAGAGGGACTTCATCAGCGGAGTCTCCGCGGGCGCCTTGAAGGGCTGATCGGAGGAAGGCATGGTCGACGTCCAGCCGGGTATTCAACGGGAGCGGATGAACGCGATCCTCCGGGCGGTCCTGGAAACGCCGCGCGCGTCACGGGGACATCTCGCGTCGCTCCTGGGGTTGAGCCCTTCCTCCATCGTGAAATACACCAAGGTGCTCATCGACAAGGGGCTCATCCGGGAATCCGACCGGGAGGAGTCCACGGGAGGCCGGCGTTCCTCCGTGCTGGAGCTGAACCCCGATGCGGGCCTGGAGATCGTGATCCTCCTTGAGGCCACGATGGTGCGCGGCAGCCTCCTGGACATATCCGGCCGGGCACTGGTGGAGGAATCGGCCCCCTCACGCCAGGGCATTCCCCGGGAGGAGCTGCTGGCCGCGATATTCGGACTCATCGAGAC
>JBKQPS010000276.1:0-24917 GCA_052144915.1 Spirochaetia bacterium
ATCGCCAACGGGGAGTTCAACATCTACCATGGCTTCCCGGACAACCTGAAGATCAAAGATCTGCGCCAGGTGGAGTATACTTTCCCGACCTACACGATCGGTGAAGCGGCATCTGCCACGATTCTAAGTCCCTCGGACCAGGAATGGAAGTTCGCGTACAAGTCGGTGCCTGCTCTCGCGGACCTGTGCACGATCCCGCTGGGAGGCTGGGACAACTTCGTGGAGCCGAGCAAGCGGCTGGGAAGGAACGGGTTGTACAACTTCGTTTCCTACGGAAGGGAGTTGTTCGACAACGCCCGCAGGTACCTTGCGCCGCTGGTAAAAGAGCTGGTCAAGGACCTCGACGACCCTGACATCTACTTCCCGCATGCCGCCTCGGACAACGCGTACCTCGCGGCCAGCAAGGACCACAGCCTTCCCATAGAAAAGATGTTCGCCGAAGTCTTCCCGAAATACGGCAACCTCGTTTCAGCAAGCATCCCCGTCGGTATGGACATGGCCCTGAAGTGCGGCAGACTGCAGCGCGGGAACAAGGTCGTGTTCTGCCCGGCGAGCGCCGGGATGGTGTACGGCGCGGTGCAGTTCGTCTTCTGAAGCGCCTCCCGCACCGCGATCACTGCGTGCGGTTCCCGTTGAGGAGCCAGGGAGGAGTCCCGGATCCCGAGGGGCCCGGTGGGGGCGCCGGAGGGCGATTGACATCCGGCTGCCGCGGCGGCTGAACGACAGCTCCCGGCTGCCCGCCGGGAGGTTGCCCGCCGGGGGATTGCGACCGGGGCCGGCTCGTCGGCGGGAGCAGCTCTCCATTCGGCCCCGCGCCCGGCCGCGGCTGTCGTGAAGGCTGCACGATGCGCCCCGTTTGACCTTCAGGCGCCAGTGGCCGCCGGGCCGGCGCGGCATTCTGCCCTTGCCCGGGCACTGGCTGCCGCGGCGTCGCTCCCTGCACCTGACCGGAGCTCTTTCGCGGGTATCCCGGTGTCACGATCCTGACGGGCGGCTGTGCCGCGGCAGCGGGTCCTCTCACGCTGGACGGTGCCTGCACTGCCAGCGGCTGACCCGGATGAGCGGCAAATGCCTCCTGGCGGGACGCGAATGAAGGCCCCGAAGGCGCCGGAGTCAATCGCGCAACCACGGGACGGGAGGTCGCCCACGCGGGGGGCTGGGCAACCGGACCGCGCCCGGCAACGACGGAGCCGAGGAAGCTTTCTCTCTGCGGGGCGAGCGGGGCAACGGGCCCGCGTACCGGGGCCCCGGCGATTTCGTCACGAGGCAGCTGGAGTGCTGCTCCCGCCGCGGGCTGGCCGCGCACGAATGCGTCGTTCGGCACCATCGTCACCGCACCCGGAACCTCGCGGTTCACGTACGCGACGTGCTCCACGTCGACGTTGTGCAGGCGCGTGCTGTTGGTCCGGTAGGCCGGGATGTACGGCTCATGCGGACCCAGGGGGAACCAGCCGACGCTCCCCCCGGGGGCGCCTCCGGGGCGCCACTCCCCGCCGCCGACGAATGTCACGAGGGCGGGAGCATAGACGGGGTGAGTGACGCGCACTCCCGGCACCCACACCCAGGCGCTGCTGCGGTATGCCCAGCGGCCGTAGTGGAACGGGCAGAATCCCCACGGCGCGTCGTCCACCCAGGTCCAGCCCCAGGGGTCGACCCAGAACCAGCGCCCGTAGCGGTACGGCGCCCACCCCACGACGACCACGGTCGGTGCCCACACGGGCCCGTAGTCGGGGTCGACGCTCCAGCTGCCATACTGGTCCAGGTCTTCGACGCCGCTCATCTGATCGCGGGAAACGTATTGGACCGAGGCGATCGTGTCCTCTTTCCGATCGCGCGCCTGGCACCACCTGTCCCACGCATCCGTGAGCGGTGCGGCGGTGACCTCGGTGGAAGGCGAATCCAGGCCGGTGATATCAGCTGCCTGGCGCTGGTTCACGGGAAACACCGAGCTGCCTGCCGTGACCTCGACCTCTCCCGTGCGCACCGTCACGGAGGTGTCGCCGCTCTGCTGCACGTCGATCCGATAGGAGCCGGCCCGGAGCAGCGAGAGGCTCGCATTGGGCGTATCCAGCTCGATCTCATCCGAGGGGCCCAGGTGACGAACGCGCAGGTTCAGCGACCCGGTCGAAAGACGAATCTGGATCGTCTGGTCGTTCAGGTTCAGGAAGGAAATCTCCGTACTCGAGTCAAGACGGATCGCGGTGGAGCCGATGTGCACCTCTGCCTGCCCGTCCTGGTCCGTCCACAGGTGATCTCCGATGGTCAACGGATAGTTGAGGGTGGCCGGAGCCCACTGGTCCACGCTGTCCTGGTGAAAGGAGACGGTCCCGGAGAGATAGTTCAGGCGGCCGACACGATCGGGAGGATCGGCCCAGGCCGCGGGGACACACGCAAGCAACCAGAGGGAAAAGGCGAGCAGGGCGCATCGAGATGTGGTTGACTTCATGGCATCCTCCGAACCGGTCGCACGTTTTCTTCATTAAAGATATTGCTGCAGGCCAGCCAGGTCAACGGCAGGGGCGGTCGAGGATCTCCCGAACCCGGGACGCCAGGGCGAGACGGGTAAAAGGCTTGGTGATGAGGGGCATCCCCGCGCCCTGCGCGATGTGGCTGGAAACGACGTCCTGTCCGTACCCGGACATGAAAAGGACTTTCATCGCCGGCGCCCGGGCGCAAATGCCGTCGTACAGCACCCTGCCGTTCATCTGCGGCATCACCACGTCGGTGAGGAGCATGTCCACGACCCCCGCGTGTTCCTCGAAAACCCGGAGGGCGGAGCTGCCGTCGGCGGCCTCGAGGACATTGTAGCCGAGGCTTCGCAAGTGCCGGGAGAGAAGCCGCCGGACCGGCTCCTCGTCGTCGACCAGGAGGACCGTCTCGGTTCCACCGATCGGCGGGGGAGTTTCCGCCGCGGGCGGCTCCCCGGGAGAATCCTCGGTCCGGGGAAGATATATCCTGAACCGGGTCCCCTCCGCGGGCCTGCTGTCCGCTTCGATGGTCCCCTTGTGCTGCTTGACGATCCCGTAGACCGTGGCAAGACCAAGCCCCGTGCCCTTGCCGGGTTCCTTTGTCGTGAAGAAAGGATCGAAGATCTTGGTCAGCGTTTCCGGGTTCATGCCGGCGCCGGTGTCGCTGACCGTGAGGAGCACGCAGCGGCCGCGGGGCGTCTTTTCACTCTGATCGGCGGGCCCCTCCACGAACACTTCCGACGTGGCAATCGTCAGGCGGCCTTCCCGCGGGATCGCGTCCTGGGCGTTCAGCGCGAGGTTCAGCAGGATCTCCTCGATGCGGCCCGGGTCCGCCGTCACGGGGCTGGGAGAGTCCGACAACTGGTAGTCGATGGCGATGTTCTCCCGAAGCGCCTTGCGCAGCATTGCGCCGCACTCCCGGATGACCTCGTTCAGGTCCAGCGGCCTCAGCTCGAGAACCCGCCTCCGTCCCATGGCGAGAAGCTGGCCGATCAGGTCGCGCGAGCGGTACCCTGCCTTGACGATCTCCTGCGCCAGGGCGGCGGAATCCGAATCACGGGGAAGAATGTCGCGGAGAAGCTCCGCGTTGCCGAGCATGATCGAGAGGAAGTTGTTGAAGTTGTGGGCGATGCCACCGGCGAGGATGCCCATGCCTTCGAGCTTCTCCGCGGACAGCATGCGGCGTTCCATTTCCAGACGCTCTTCTTCCGCCTGCTTCCTCTCGCTGATGTCGACGCTGACTTCGGCCACCATCCACGCACCCGACTCCGTCTGGTACGGCGTCGCGGTCACCTGCGTTGACCGCGTCTCCACCACGGGGTTGGTCTGCTCCGCGACGACGACCCGGCGCGTGGCCAGCGCGCGAATCATCGCGCAGTCGCCGCACGGCGAAGTCCTGCCGCGGAAGTACTCGTAGCATTTCCTGCCGCCAAAGCTGCCGAACAGCTTCGCGCGCGCCGGGTCGATGTACTGCACGTTGTAGTCGGCATCGACGATGTCGAACCACGTCCGCGTCGCGCTGACCACGAACTCCAGTCTCTGCGTCGCGGCCTCGCGCTCGGCTTCCAGCCGGTTGCGCTGGCCAAGCTCCTTTTCCAGCCCGTCGCGCAATCGGGCGTTCTCCGCGGCGATGGCAGCGTGATTGGCGAAGACGGAGAGCAGCTCCAGGTCGTTCGGGCTGAAGGAATTGCCCTCCTGGTATCGCAGCACATGGATCACGCCCGTCACCTGGCCCTGCCATACGAGGGGCGCCGAGGCCAGGGCCCGAAAGGGCTTTGTCGTCTGGAAAGACCCCGCCCGCCCGGGCCAGGCGCTGTAGTCCTCGACCACGAAGGCCGTGCCTGTCTGCGCGACCAGGCCCGCTGCGCCTTCTCCGTAGCGAAGGGTGGTGCCGACATAGTCCGCCGCCGTGCGGGAACTCACCACGCAGCGGACGAGCTGCCGGGTCGGATCACACAGGTACAGGCCGCCCCCGTCCGCGTGCAGCAGATGGACCGCGCGCTCCACGATGAGCTCGAGCAGCCGCGACAGGTCGTGAGGCGTCGTGATCTCCAGGAGCGTGGCCTGCAGGGCAGCCATCTCTTCGACGCGCCTGCGCAGCGCTTCCTGCGCGCGCGTGCGGTCGGTGACGTCTCGAATGATCGTCAGGGATGAGCGGGCACCCGCGTAGTTGATCGGGGCCGAGGAGACTTCGACGTCGAATGCGCTGCCGTCGAGACGCAGGCATTTCTGCTCCTCGCGGGGGACCATCTCTCCGTCGCGCTGAATCCTGAGAGAGCGATCCCGGACGATCTCTCGAAAATCGGGGTGGACGAGATCCATGACCTCTCTTCCGAGAAGCGCCGTCGGTTCGGCGGCGCCGAAAAGGGCCAGCGCCGAGGAGTTCGCAAAAGCGACCGCGCCGTGCCGGTGCACGAGGACGGCATCCGGGCTCAGCTCGACGAGCTGGCGGTACCTTTCCTCGCTCTCCCGCAGGGCCTCTTCTGCCCGTCTTCTCTCCGTGATGTCCCGGATGGTGGCGAGCACCATGGGCTTTCCGCCCATCGAGAAGAGGCGGTTGCTGATTTCCACCGGCATTGTGCGGCCGTCTTTCCGTTGATGCATTCCCTCCCACACGGCGTGCCCTTCCGAGGATAACCGGGCCATCGCCGCGGGGATCATCCGAAGACCCTCGGGAGCGTCGATCTCGCGGGGGCTCATGCGCAGGAGCTCTTCGCGCGTGTACCCCAGTCTCTCGGAGGCGACGTCGTTGACTTCCACGAACATGTCGGGACTGCCGTCCCCACGAATCGGATGAACCAGGATCATGTCGTTGATGGAGCTGAAAAGGAGCCGGTAGCGTTCCTCACTCTCCTGGAGCGCGGTGTCGGTCTCGGCGCCGGAGACGCTGTCCTCGAATATCAAGGCGACATTGCCGGGGGAAATACCGAAGGCGCGGAACCGCAGGAGGACCCCGGACGGCGCGGCTCGGTATTCGAAGTCCAGAGATGGACCGTCGTCCGTGACCTCTCCCAACCGCGCCATGATGGCCGCATCGAACCCCTGGTCCAGCTCTCTCACCGTCCGGCCGAGCACCTCCCTGGTCCCGGTCCCGATGAGGGCGGCGAATGCCTGGTTTGCCGCGAGAACACGAAGGTCCACGCCTGCACCTGAATCGTCTCGGACAATCTCCAGGAGGGTGAAGCACTCCCTCATATGGTCCAGGACTGCCTGAAACGCACCATCGGCGCTGGAGCGGGTGCTGTCCATGCTTCCCCGCGCTCTAGGAGACGAGCTGCAGGTCTGCGGCTCCGACCGCCTTTATGCCGGCCGTGCCCCCTGTTTCGCCGATCGCCGCGCGCGGCGCCTGGCCGCTCGCCGCTTCCTCGCCGTTCTTGATCTTGAACTGGGCCATGAGTCTCTGCAGCTCCTGCGCCATCCTGGACAGCTGCTCGGTGGCTGCCGACATTTCTTCTGCCGACGATGCGGCCGACTGCGTGAGGTCGTTGACGTTCTCCACCGCCTTGGATACCTGCCTGGCGTTGGTCGTCTGCTCTTCTGTCGCCGCCGAGATGCTCTGGCTCATTTCACTCACGTTCGTGAGCGACGCGGCGAGCTGGTGGATCGCGGCGACCTGCTGCGACATCGAGTCGGTGAGCGCGCCGATCATGTCCTTCACCTTCTGGGACGCGGAACGGATCTGCTCCATCCCCACCTGTGACCCCACCGCGGTCTTCACCCCTTCGCTGACGTTCTTGATGCTCTCCTTGATCAGTCCTTCGATTTCCTTTGTGGAGGCCGCGCTCTTGTCGGCGAGCTTCGACACCTCGTCAGCGACGACGGCAAATCCGCGGCCGTGCTCGCCGGCGCGCGCCGCTTCGATCGAGGCATTGAGCGCGAGCAGGTTTGTCTGGTCGGCGATGTCGGAGATCACGTTCACGATCCCGCTGATCCTTTCCGAACCCTGGGCGATGAGGTTGATCCCCGTCACCACCTGCTGGACCGCCTTCGACCCTTCGACGGCGTTTTCCACCGACTTGTTCGCCAATCCGGAGATCTCGGCGAGGCTCGTTGACACCTCCTCGATTGACTTCTGCACCTGCGCCATGGACGCGGTGCCTTCTTCCACGGCGGAGGCCTGGCTCATCGCGTGCTCGGAGACCTGCTCCACCGAGGCAGTCAGCTCCTCGACGGAAGCGCTGGTTTCCTCCAGCGTCGAGGCCTGGCTCTGCGCTCCCTCGGCCAGGGACTGGGCGCTTCCGGTGATCTGCTCGCTGGATGCGGCGACCTGCTCCGCGCTGTCCTGTATCGTCGTCACCATTCCGCGCAGCCTCTGCGAGGTCGCGTTGAACGCTCCGGCCAGGACACCGATCTCGTCGCTCCTCTTCAAAAGGTCCTCGCCCACTGGCGTGCGCAGGTCGCCTTCCGCGAGGCTTTCCAGGAGTCCGACCATTTTCGCGATCGGGTTCGAAATGGAACGCGCGAACCCCGCGAAAACGAGGCCCCCCACGAGAAGACCGCCAAGGGTGATCGCGAGGATCGCGATGAGGAGGTTCCGGTAGGCCTGATCGCTCTGGCTCACGTTCTTCGTTTCTTCGACGACCGACGCCACCAGGGGCTCCACCTTGTGGATCGCATCCCGCATCGTGCCCTGGAGGCCGTCGTTCTCCGTGAGCCCGATCTGGTTCTGCAGGTCGAGGTAGTTCTTCACGGTGCCCTGGTACGTGTCGATGTCACCAAGCACCGCGGACCTTGTCGGCTCGGAAAGCCTGCCCGCCCCGGCGCGGAGATTCTCGACTTCCGCGTTCAACTGGTCGACGTAGGTCTGGTCGGCCCGGAGGAGGTAGTCTTTCTCGTTCCGTCGGATCGTGAGGAGCGATATCGTCAGCGCGGGGCTGTTGATGCGCGACAGCTTGTCTTCGATGTCGTGCGCCGCCACACGCCAGGCGCCCTCTGCGCCCCAATCGGCGAAGCCCCGCTGGCGATACGCGGCCACCAGCCGGCCGAAGGCATCGTCGTATGCCTTCACCGAGGAGCGCAGGTCGGCGATCGTCTGGCTGTTCTTCACCTGGTGCAGAGCATCCAGCTTGTCGATCGATCCCATCACCTGCCCCACGGACTGGGCGTGGAGGGCGAGGTTGGTCCCCGTGCCGTTCTCGTAGAAATCCTTCGTGCGGATGTCGCGCAGCTGGGAGTCTTTCTCGTTGCGCCGGGCCTGCAGCATCCATATGTCGATTTCGTTGGCCACGGAATGCGCCGTGCTTGCCCGGTCGCTCCTCTTGTAGAAGTACATCAGCGACGTCACCCACGTGACGCCGATGAGAACAGTCACCATTATGAAAATCCCGACCATCCGGGTGAAAATTCGGGCTTTCCGGGTCGAGCTCATCAGCTCCTCCTTCGAGCTCTGCTCGGTCGGCAGGCTCTCCTGTTGAGGAGCAAGAAACATGCCACTTCACGGGGAGGGTGTACTGCCATGAATTTCCGCGTTTCTCTTGGCGTCTGATTGCAAAGCGCGCTGCCGGCATCATGGCACGGTGAAGAATGGAACAGAAACTGGAACAGTCATGGAACAACGACACGCTGCGCCCCGACAAGGGCGCGCCCACGCCGCGACAAAGGGACGCCCGCGCCCTCTGATTGTGATGACGTATCCTCCATGGTAAAGTTTGTAGTCAGTGAACGTCGCGTTGACACTCCGATGATGAGACAAATCTCCGGCCGCTCTTCGCTTCAAGTAGTCATCACCGCCGTCTTCGGAGTGCTCCTTACCGTGATGGCATGTCTCACCTGGTTCTTCACTTTCCGCAACGGGCAGGTGTCCATCCTCGAGCTGGCTGCTCAAATGGGGCGCCAATCGATGCTCAACATCCGCAGCAGTCTCGAGGACTACGTCGCCGAACCCAAGCTGGTGAACGAGATCAACTTCTTCTCGTTCGAGCAGGGAGATACCGCCGCGTTCGCCCAGGACCGTCTGACCCGGCGATTCCTTGCGCAGCTGCTCCGGTACCCCTCGACGGTGTCGATCGCCTACGCCACCGAGCGTGGTGAGTACATCGGGGTCTCCCGCGGAATCGAAGGGGTGCCTCTCGCCCTCGGAATCTGCGACCAGGCGACAGGCGGCTTTCTGGAGGGGTACAGGATCGACGCGCTCGGTCACCGGCAGGAAAGATTCGACAGAAGCACCGCCCCCTTCGATCCCCGCCCCCGTCCCTGGTACGTGACCGCGATCCGTGCCGGCGCGCCCGCCTGGACGCCGATCTACCTGTGGGTGACGGGCGATGCCGGCCTGGACTCGGTGACGCCCATCCGCGACGGCACGGGCAGGCTGATGGGCGTCCTCGACACCTCTCTGACGCTTTCGGGAATCGGGAGCTTCCTCCAGAGCGTCAAGGCGACACCTCACAGCGAGGCTTTCATTCTCGAGAGGACGGGAATGCTGGTCGGCGCATCCAGCATCACAACCCCCTACCGTCACTCGGGTGACCAGATTCAGCGGATCAACGCGGTTGACAGCGATGACTCGATCATCCGGGCTTCCGCCCGGACGATCATGCGCGCCGTCTCCGCGAAACAGGGAATCAACGAAGAAGTGCAATTCGCGTTCCCGATCGACGGGAATCGACGCACCCTGCGCGTCGCTCCCTTTCGCGACGGCCACGGCCTGGACTGGCTCATTGCCGAGTCCATTCCCGAATCCGACCTCGCCCAGAACATCTACCGCGACATGCGCACCACCGCCGTCTTCGTTGCGCTGTTCCTTCTCCTTTCCATGGGCATCGCCCTCCTCCTCGCGCGGCGGATCGGTGTACCGCTCAGGCTCTTGAGCGAGCTGGCGCACAACTTTGCGAAAGGCGAGCTCGACAGCCCCATTGCCGTGCAGGGGACCGGCGAGGTGGCACAGCTCGCCGACTCCTTCAACGCGATGCGGGAGGAGCTGCGCGCGTCATTCGGATCGCTCGCGCAGAGCGAGGCGCGCTACCGGGCGCTTTTCGAGGACATGCCGGTCGGGCTCTTCCGCACCGATGCGTCGGGCAACATCGAGCAGGCGAACGTACGGATGCGTGCGATGTTCGGATTCTCCGAGACTGACTCCCTCTCCGCGCTGAACGCCTTCTCCCTGCTGAACAATCCCGGCGACAGGGAGCGGCTGCGAGACATGCTCCAGCAGAACGGCTCCCTCCAGGACACCGAGGTGGAAATGGTCAGGCCGGACGGCGCCACCTTCTGGGCGCGCGCGCACGTGCGGCTCGTGCGCGATACTCCCGACGGCGTGACTCACTACGAGGGGAGCATGGTGGACGTCACCGAGAGAAAGCGCATGGAGGAGCACCTGCGCCAGTCCCAGAAAATCGAGGCGATCGGCCTGCTCGCCGGCGGCATTGCCCATGATTTCAACAACATCCTCGCCGCCGAGATGATGAACCTGGAGCTCCTGCAGGAAAATCCCCACCTGGACCGGGAAGCGCACGACGTGGTCAAGGAGCTGAAGGCGGAAGCGGCCCGCGCGGCGAGCCTGACGCGGCAGCTGCTGACATTCGGCCGTCGGTCGGTCCTGCAAATCCGCCCGTTGAACCTGAATGTGCTGGTGGCCAACCTGCTCCAGATGCTCGGGCGGCTCCTCGGTGAACGCATCACGCTCGCCTTCGAACGGGAGAGCACCGCGCCATCGGTGGAGGCGGACGGGGGGATGATGGAGCAGGTGCTCGTGAACCTGGCCGTGAACGCCCGGGACGCGATGCCCCAGGGCGGACGTATCACCATTTCGATCGAAACCGTCGAGATGGATCCGGCGCGCGCCATGGAGGATCCGAACCGAAGCCCTGGCCGGTTTGTGTGCCTTTCGGTGAGGGACACGGGCTCCGGCATGGATGCGGGCACGCTGAAGAGGATTTTCGAGCCGTTTTTTACGACCAAGTCGGCAGGCACCGGACTGGGCCTGGCGACAGTCCATGGAATCGTGGCCCAGCACCGGGGCTGGGTCGAGGTCGAAAGCGAGGTGGGCACAGGGACGACCTTTCGAATCTATCTGCCGGCATCTCTCAACGAAGAGAAGCAGGTTTCGAAAACCACAGAGCAGCCGGTCTCCCCGGGGCGCGAGACGCTCCTGGTCGTCGAAGACGACGAAAATGTCCGGCGGCTGCTGGTGAAGGCCCTCGGGACCCTGGGCTACCGGGTCCTGGAAGCCTCCAACGGGCAGCAGGCGATGACTTTGTGGCGAACGCAGGGCCGCCAGATCGACCTGCTCCTTACCGACATGATGATGCCGGAAGGCATGACGGGATTGGAATTGGCCGAAGAGTTTCGAAAAGACAAGCCCGGGTTGAAGATCATCATCTCCAGCGGCTACAGCGCCGAGGTCTCACAGCTGGGCAAGGCCACTGCTGAGGGCATCGTATACCTGCCGAAGCCCTATCACATGGCGGAGCTGGGCGCCGCGCTCCGCCTCTGCCTGGACCGACGCTGAGGGCGGCCGTTGCATCAACCCGAAGGAGGGATGAATGAAAACGGTGACTTCGAATGATGGCACAAGAATCGCTTACGACGCGCAGGGTGCGGGACCCGCAGTCATCCTGGTGGCCGGCGCGCTGTGTGCCAGAAAATCCTGGTCAGGGCCGGCCCTCTCCGGATTTCTGGCGCCAGAGTTCACCGTCTTCAACTATGACCGGCGCGGCCGGGGCGACAGCGGCGACACCCTGCCGTACGCGGTCGAGCGGGAGATCGATGACATCGAGGCGCTGATTGCGGAGGCCGGTGGGACGGCGCGCCTGTACGGTCACTCCTCGGGCGCGGCCCTGGCTCTTGAAGCGGCTGTGAAGCTCGGCGACAAGGTCGAGAAGCTTGCCCTGTATGATGCTCCCTACAATGACGATCCTGCGGCTGGCGCCGCGTGGAACACGTACATCAAGGAACTTGGAATCCTGCTGGCGGCAGGCCGCGGCGGGGACGCGGTTGCACTGTTCATGAGGTACCTGAGAAGGCCTGACGCCGAGATCGCCGGTATGCGTCATGCCCCGATGTGGCCGACGCTCGAAGCCATTGCGCCGACCCTTGCCTATGATCACGCAGCCATCATGGGAAAGGACGCATCGGTGCCCGCCGAGCGCGCAGCCTCTGTTCGCGTGCCGACGCTGGTCATGCACGGCAGCAGGAGTTATCCCTTCATGGCTGAGACCGCCCAAGCGCTCAGCCGGGCGATCCCACACGCGCAGCTCCGTGCCCTGGACGGTCAGAGCCATGACGTGAGCGCGGAGGTTCTGGCTCCAGTCATCGCGGAGTTTTTCGCGGGATAGTAACGCCGAAATCTAATCCGGGCCGCCAGATGGAGCTTGTAGCAGAGCCTTGCGAGGGGATGCCGTAGGACATCGGCGGCACGATCATCGGAAGGAGAAAAGCGGCGTCGCGGCCCTTACCTCGGTCGGTGCTGCTGCTCCTTCAGGGGAATCGCGAAGTATTCGTTGGCGTTGTTCCAGCATATGTCGCGCACAATGCCGCCGACCAGGTCGAAGTCCCCGGGGATCTCGCCCCGGTCCATCCCGCTCCCGAGCATGCGGCAGAGCACCCGTCTGAAATACTCGTGGCGGGGGTAGGAAAGAAAGCATCGCGAATCGGTGACCATCCCCACGAACCGCGCCAGCAACCCCATGTCCGCGAGAACCCGCATCTGGTCCTCCATCCCGTGCTGCTGGTCGTTGAACCACCAGGCAGGCCCGAATTGCATCGCGCCGCGAACGTTTTCACGGGGGAAGCACCCGATCATGCTGGCCAGGACAGGGTTGTCGGAAGGATTGAGCGCGTAGAGGATCGTCTTCGGGAGAGCGTTGTCTGATTCAAGCCGATCCAGGAACCGCGCAAGTGGCCGCGCAAAGGAAAAGTCCCCTACGGTGTCGAACCCCATGTTCGGTCCCAGGCCCCGCAGGGACCGGGCAGAGACATTTCGCAACGCACCCATGTGGAGCTGCATGACCCAGCCGCTCTTCGCGTCCATGCGTGCAAGCTCCCGCATCAGCGCCGACTTGTACGCACGAGCTTCCCGGACGTCAGGGGTGGCGCCTCCGCGGACGGAGACGAATATTCTCTGCGCTTCACCCTCCGTGCAATCCTCCGCGTAGGGCTCCTCGATTCCTTGATCCGAAGCTCGGCAGCCATTCTTTAGGAAAAAGTCGTGGCGCGTCTGCAGGGCAGCCAGAAGATCACTCCACCCCTTGATATCGACCCCTGCCGAACGCGACAGGTTGTCGACCCATGAATTGAAGGCAGGAGGATCCTCGACCTTCAGCGCCGCGTCCGGCCTCCAGGTCGGGACCACGGTGATCGGGAAGGAAGGGTCCTCTCTCAGCCGGGCATGGTGCTCGAGGGAATCGATCGGATCGTCCGTGGTGCACACGACGTGAACATTCATCATTCCCAGCAGGCCCCGCACCCGGTACTCCTCCCGGGACAGAAGTTCGGCGCACCTCTTGTAGATCCCTTCGGCCGTGTCCGCACTGAGCAGCCTGCCGGAGATCCCGAAGCACCGCTTCAGCTCCAGGTGAGTCCAGTGGTAGAGGGGGTTGCCAATAGTGGATGGCACGACATGCGCCCAGGCAAGGAACTTCTCCTTGTCCGAAGCGTCTCCGGTGATGAGCCGTTCCGGAACTCCGTTCGCCCGCATCGCGCGCCACTTGTAATGATCCCCACCCAGCCATGCTTCCGCGATATTCTCAAACTTTCTGTTTTCGGCAATCTCGCGCGCCGGCAGGTGGCAGTGAAAATCGTAGATCGGCATGCCCCGCGCGTATTCGTAGTAGAGCCTCCGACACGCACGCGTCGGAAGGAGGAAGTTTTCATCCATGAACCTGGCCATGATGTGTGTGACTAGAACACGGTTGATGCGCCGCCGTCAACTCAGTGAACCAGGCTCAGGGAACCGCGAGATGCGCGCCTCGCGTGGCCCTCACTAGGGCGTCGATGTTTTCCGCACGCGTGCCGGGCGACACCCCACCCCCCGCGGAGAGGAGGAAGGCAGGGTTGTCCGCATTCTCGGCAAGGCACCGGCGCGCATGAAGATACGGCTCGCACCTGGTCACGTTCGCACGCGCAGGCCAGACTCGTCCATCTGCGCGATGCCTCACCGGCAGGCGCCGGCGTACAAATCCACTACCTCGCTGATCCGATGCCGCACCCAGTCTTGCGGCCTGCGGCTCAGCAAGCCATTCCTCACGGCCTCGTACTGCCGAGGAAGGTACTGGCTCAACAGCGTAAGGGGCACCGGCTTTTCAGTCAGGCTTGTCAGCAGCATTCCCAGCCGTTGCTGTAACCGTGGCAGGCCCCAATAGTATCGGGAGCGGTCGCTAAAGCCGAATGTGCGCGTAATCCTCTGCTCCATCTCACTCCCCTGGGAGTAAGGCTTCCAGTGCGCAGGATTCTCCTGCATTTCCTTCTCGAGGTGCTCCCGCACACGGGCCCGATCCTCGGCCCGTTGTATCAGCTCCTCTTCGATGCGGTCGAGCGCAAGGATCGCTTCCCGAAAGGCAAATGTAAGGGCGGGGCCCACTTTGAGTATGCAAAAATGGTCATGGACCATTCGTCTCAGCGCAGCGCCTGTCTGGTAGTCCGTTGAGTGCGCCTCGAATACGAGCCCCGGTACGTCCTGGATGCAGCGTGATAGAGCCGCGGCCTGTGCAGGTTCGTATTCAATAACGGAGTCATTCGTGAACTCCACGCCTGGCTGGACCACGACTGCGATTACGCGTCCCCACGCTTCATCCAGATTCTTCCGGTGGAATGCATCCTGTGTGACGTCAATTGTACGATGCGCGTCTTCTGCCGTGGTCGGTGTGACCGTTTCCTCTGGTTCTTTCGCCCCGCCAGGGACGGGCACTTCGGTTCCGATCACGTAATAAGGGGCCGATCCACCCCGCTCTTGAGCAGCCTCATCCCCTGCCTTGGCAAGGAAAGCGGTCCGCTCCGCCACCACCTCGTCAGAGAGACGCTCCGAAGCAACGCCGGGATCGCCGGCCAGGTGCATGCTGGCGTCGAGGTGTATTTTTGCGTAGCCCGCCTGCACGCAGTTCCGCACCAGCTCAGCGGCATTCTCCATGGCCGGACCTTCGCGCAACCCCCGCCATCGGTTCGGCCCCAGGTGGTCGCCTCCGAGGATTATCCGACCTGGGGAAAAGCCGCGCGCTTCTGCAACTTCCTGTACGAAAGCGCGGAAACGCGCAGGTGTCATGCCTGTGTACCCGCCGAACTGATCCACCTGGTTGCTGGTGGACTCTATGAGCAGAATCGAACCGTCCTCTTTCGCATGATCCATGCAGGCCTCGAGCACCGTCGGGTGGGCAGAGCAGATGGAGGCTATCCCTCCCCTTCCTGTCCTGTGATTGACCTTCAGGCTGGATAACATCTCCTCATGCGCATCTGACATGCCGCTCTCCCCTGGTGCTCATGACCGAGACAAATCGAATGACCTCATTAATTCCTCCTGGTAATATCCGGCCTTACGAGTGCTTCTGCCCGCTCGCGCGAGCGCCTTTTCTCATCAGGCCGCGGACGCTCACTGGGCTTATGTCGCCTTCCATTGGCCCGAAGGCCCGGGCATTGATGGCTCCGACTGCCGCCGCCATCCGCCCTGACTCCCTTAGATCCCTCCCTTCGAGCATGCCGCAAAGAAACCCCGCATCGAAACAGTCTCCCGCCCCCGTGGGATCAACCTCGCGGACCCTGAATGCGGGCAGCTCGAACTGCCCGTCCCGGGTGAAAACCGCGCACCCACGGCTCCCCCTTTTCAATACCAGTGCCTCCAAAGGGTAACGGTCCAAGAGAGCGCGTGCGCCCTCCACCGGCATATCATGGCCGCTCAGCATGGCGAGCTCCTTCTCGCCCGGAAAAAGGATGGAGCAGCGGCTCAGGACCGGACCGGCGATTTCTTCCACTGTGCGGTCTTGCAGGAGCTCAAATCGAATGTTCGGGTCGAAGGTGACGCGCGCACCTTGAGAGACAAACAACTCCACCGCGTCGAACACGCGCCTCCGGAACTGGTCGTTTGCCATGAGGGAACAGCCCATGACGTGCAAAAACTTGGGCGCCTTCACGAGCGACTTGTCCGGCACGGACGCCATCACCGCGGGAGTTCCGTCCCAGTGGAAGATGAACCTTCGCGAGCCGTCTTTGAAATAGGTCACAAACGCGACCCCGGTCGACATGGCAGGAAACACCTTCACGAGATCAACGTTCACCCCGTCCGCGCGCAGCCGGTCCAGGATGCTGTGGCCAAAGTCGTCATCACCGACGCCGCTAATAATCGCCGCGGAGTGGCCGAGCCTCGCAACGGTGTCAATGAAGATTCCGGGAGCTCCACTGGGGTAGGGCCCGAGGAAGGGCCCTACGGTTCCCAGCGGCAAACCGGCCCGGGGACGCATGATCTCAACTAGCAACTCACCCATGATCCAGATGTCGCTCATGCAATGTTATTCCTTTCCGTTCTCCGTTGCGCGACGCCGCGTGAGTCAAAGCCGTGCCTGAGAACCCTTTGCTGACCTCACGAAGGATGGTACACGCTCAAGGCTGTCACCGCGAGGGATCGATCACAGCCGTGCCGCTGACGTCTCCGTCGCGCACTGCGGCCAGCGCGCGGTTGACATCGCGAAGAGCGAAAACTTCCACCTGAGAACGAATCGGGACCCGGGGCGCGAGCGCAAGAAACTCTTCTGCGTCCTGCCGCGTGAGGTTCGCGACGGATTGCAGCGTCCGCTCTTCCCAAAGCAGCCGGTAGGGAAAAGAAGGTATGTCGGACATGTGGATGCCCGCGCAGACCACGATGCCGCCCTTGGCAACTGCCGCGAGAGCTGCGGGAACAAGCGCTCCGACAGGGGCAAAAATGATGGCCGCATCCAGCGGCACGGGCGGTAGGGAAGAGGAGTCGCCGGCCCACACAGCGCCCAGCGTGCGCGCAAACCGCTGTGCACGCTCGTCCCCGGGGCGCGTAAAGGCATAGACTTCTCTATTTTGATACCGTGCCGCCTGGAGGATCACATGCGCAGCGGAACCGAATCCATAGAAGCCGATTGTGCGGGCCCCGCCTGTCATCCGGAGGGACCTGTAGCCGATGAGGCCTGCGCAGAGCAGAGGCGCAGCTTCCAAATCCCCGTAGCCTCCCGGAATGCGGAAGCAGAAGCGCGCATCAGCGGTCGCCAATTCTGCAAACCCACCGTCGACATGGAACCCCGTGAACGTAGGCCGGTCGCAGAGGTTTTCACGGCCGCTCCGACAGTATGAGCATGTTCCGCATGTCGCGCTCAGCCAGGGAACTCCCACTCGGTCGCCGGGAGCAAATCCGTGCACACCGTCGCCGACCTGCAGCACCGCACCCACGATCTGATGTCCTAGAATTATGGGCAGCTTGACGCCGGCAAGTTCCCCGTCCACGATGTGTAAATCGGTCCGGCAGACTCCGCAAGCCGCGACGCGAAGCACAACCATGCCGGGCCCCGCCACGGGCGCCGGCACGTCCCTTACGGTTAGCGGGGAGCGTGGAGTTTCAAGTACCGCGGCGCGCACGCGGCCATCCTAGGCCGTACGCCCGCAGGAGTCAACGATGCAGTGACGGTAGCAGAGCTGCACCGCCGGCTATATCTTGCGTCGTTCCAGGGGGCGCGGACGAGGCCAGCCGGGTAACGCTTGCCGGGCTTACAACACGTGTTCGTCTTGCAGTCCGGATTCGATTTCCGGAGCTCGTTTCTGGGGTGTAGACCATTTTTGTAGACATGCCCCTACCTGCAGGCGCATCTCCTGCAAAACAAGAACTTCCAAATGTTAGCAGGGGCAGGAGTGACCTGCGCCAGTCGAACCTCTCTCGGAAAAGCTGGTACAGGGAAAAAAGAGCTGAAGACATCGATCAGCATGGCGGCGTCAACAGGAAGAATCTCTTGTATGCGCTTCAACGCCTCGAGGCGACAGGCGCGCGAATCAAGCCCCGCATCGCCCAGCTCTCTGATCTCTGTCTTGACGTGTTCAACCCTATTGTTGAACGTGCTCAACACAACAAATATATAGATCATTTCGTTCAGATGAAAAATCGCAGGTTTGTTGGGATGTTTCACGTTCTGACCATCAACACCGCTTATCTTGTCCTGCGGAGCCCACCGACCCCGTGGAGTGAAAGTATCGCCGGCGATACTCTGGAACTTCAACCTGCCGGGTGCAAAGCGGTGCAGCACCTACCCCGCCTCCGGTCAAAAGCACCTTCTGACGCTCTTGCAAGCCACGCCATGTTTGGCGCGTTTCATGCCTCGTTTATGCCGCATCTTTTGGGTTCAGTGATCGTCGTGCTTATCCTCACCAGCGCTACAGGAGGCGGGAGAGTACTTGTCAACAACAGACCTGGAAGCATGACGGCTGTCGAATGGCGCCACCATGCCCGCAAACGTCGGAGCGCGATAGCGCGCCCCGACTTCCTCAGCGGGTCACTTGGCTGCGATTTTTCTCGTCTCGGTTTCCGCGCCGCCTACTTTGATGACCACCTTCACGGCATCTTCCATCGGATCCTTGAAGGGCACCTCGATCCGAAGTAGGCCGTGTTCGTAGGTCGCCTCTGCTTTTTCAGGTTTCACCGCCCAACCCAAAGCCAAAGATGCAACATACTCGATATCCCTTGCTGGCGCTGTCAGATGGACGCTGTCTTCCAGCAGCTTCAGATCGACGGTTTCCGCTGGGGCTCCGGGAATGGCGAATTCCACTATCAGCTTGCGGTTCTCCGAGTCAGCATACGCCACATTATCAGGCGCAACCCTCATTCTAGATTCGAGCATCTCGGTATCCTCCTTTTTGACCTCTAAACTACACTGTAACGCTGGTCGGCGTAAAAAGATGAGGATTTGCCGTGCAGCGGCTCTGGCGCCTTCTGCTCCCTCGTCTTCTTTCTGCCTTCAATACCGTTCAGAGCCCAGCAGGCCGGGGCTCCCTTCAGTTTTTCGTTGGTCCCGGCGTAATCGAAGGCCCTGCCGTCGCAGCCTTGCGCCAGGGCAGGATCCCGGCCATTTCCCCGATCACGTTCACAAGTTCCGTGTTCGCTGGAATCACGATTTTGGCATTCGCCGAAAGCGCTGCTTCCACCGCGATGAGCCTTCGCAACAGCTGCGCATTTCCGACGAAATACTTGTCCGCGGCTTCGTTGACCAGTTTGATCGCCTGCGCCTCGCCTTCCGCTTCAAGTATCTTCGCCTGCCGGACGCCTTCCGCTTTCTTGATCTCCGCTCTTCGGGCGCCGTCCGCCATCGTCTCCGTTGCCGTGGCAAAATCGATCGCGGCCACCTTCTCGTTCTCCGCCTTCACGACCTTGTTCATCGTTGCCTGGACATCTTCGGGAGGATCGATCTCTTTCAGTTCCGTCCTTACAATGTCGATTCCCCAGTGTCCTGTTTCGCTGCGAAGCGTCTCCTGGAGCTCGCTGTTGATCTTTCCGCGCTCACTGTTTGCCGACTTGAGGGTCATGGTGCCGATGATATTGCGCAACGTCGTTCGGGCAAGATTGACGATCTGGTACTTGTAGTTGTTCACGGCGTACTGAGAGTTCTTCACGTTCTCCTCATCGCTCTTGACCTTGAAATAGACTTGGGCGTCCACGCTCGCATTCAGCTTGTCGCTTGTGATGATCTCCTGCGGCTCTGCATTCACCATTACTTCCGTAACGTTGATTTTGAAGAGTCGATCGATAATTGGCACTATCCAATTGAATCCGGGGCTCGCAAAACGTCGGTATTTCCCGAGTCTCTCCACGAGACCTCGGGTTGTCGGCCGTACGACCCTGATTCCGGAAAGAAAGATTATTACGACAACCACACCCGCAAATACGATCCAGTAATACATAAAACCCTCCTCGCCCGCTTCAACGGCGCTGATGTGCAAGGCTGCGACGACAGATGTTGTCGTCATCCTTTCCAAACCCCTGCGAACAACGCGCTCCTTTCCTCTATCCGCCTACCGTCACGAGAGGCTTTGGCCGCACCCCCCGCTATCTTGAAGAAGCGGGCGCCTGAGTCTTGCCCGCCCTGGGCTTTGCAGGCGTCTTCTCGTCAAGGTCCAAAAAGGCTTCCTCCGCCGTAAGTTTGGTGCGCATATACATCCGTGCGGTCAACCCGGGATTCGCATGTCCCAACACGGCCGCGACAGCCTGAATGTCCTTGCCTCGCTGAATCTGGATTGTGGCCCAGGTGTGTCGCAGCTGCTGCGCGGTCACTTCTCTTCCGATGGTCCTCAGAGCTTCGTGCTTGATGCGATTGGTGACAGATATACGATTGAAGGGTCTGCCCTGATGCTCGAACAGAAGAGCCGCGCCTTGAAAACGCTTTTTGATGCGCTTCATGAAATCTCTCTTAACGTGGATCACTCTCTCCTTCGAACCCTTTCCTATCACCCTCACCTCAGCGAACGCGCCCTTCCCATCCTTGATATCCGAGAGCCGTATCCCCAGCATTTCCGAAACTCTGACTCCGGTGCCGACAAGAAAGGCGGCCATGAGCCTGACGGTGCTGTCTTTCGTACGTTCGACAAACAGTCTCGCTTCGTCGACATTCAGCAGCTTTTCCGGAGGCACGAGCAGGGAATCGACCTCCTTCAACCGCACCGACTTCAATACATCTTCCAGCTGATACCTCTTCCGCAAATCCGCCGCATATCCGCTGTGCCGGAAGGCATAGCGGATACGATTCTTCGCTGCCGAAATCTTCCTGTTGATGGTCGCGGGCGAGTACCTTTTGCCATTACCCCCGTCATCCAACCACCTTGCATATTGGTCGAGCCCGTCTACGATAAACAGTCGCCTATCCTTCACAAACTTGATGAATTGCTTCACGTCGAGTCGGTACCTGTCGTGTATTCCCTCAAGCTCGGCGAGGAGCTGGTCCTGGCCCCGGCTCAGCTTGTGCCTTTTCGTTACAGTCTCCCTCTCCTTCTCCGGGTGATTACTCATTTATATTGTGTAATGTAACAGATAAATCAAACAATGTCAAGACCCGATTTGACAAAGGACCGCACCATGGAGACCCGGGGCGAACATCGAAGATCGGAACGCGAGGGGCTTCACCCCGCTGATGTGGGCCGCGAAGGCCAGTTTAGACCCATTGGTCATCTCTCCTCGGGCTTTGAACAATACGGGGTATTGAGGACGGAGTGTCCCAGGGAGCAGATGGCAGCAACGCCGATCCCTCGCTTTCAACAGCCTGCTGGACCTCGAGGACGTGGTCCGGCAGTAGATCAGAGGTCACATAGAAGGCAGGCTGGAACGGTCCACACGTAGGGACGCCAGAAACACGCCGCCCCTAGCGATCGAGAACTTCGGACACTGCACGGGGAATCTTGTCGCCCATCGGATCGTCCTTGGAATCGAAGCGGGCGACGACATTCCCCTTGCGATCCAGCAGGAACTTGTTGAAGTTCCACGTGATTTTTCCCGAGAACTGCGGATTGGTCGCCTTGTCCGTGAGGAACGCGTATATAGGATGTACGCCCTTGCCCTTCACCGAAATCTTGGAAAACAAGGGGAACGTGACACCGTAGGTAAGGCTGCAAAAGCTCTTGATCTCAGCTTCCGTTCCCGGTTCCTGCCGACCGAAGTCATTCGCCGGAAATGCCAGAATCTCGAAGCCACGCTCCTTGAAGCGCGTGTAGAGGGTTTGCAGGGTCTTGTACTGGGGCGTGAAACCGCATTTGCTCGCAACGTTCACGATCAGCAGAACTTTCCCGGCGAACTCTGATAGGGCCCGCTCTCTTCCGTCGATGTCTCTTACCGCAAAAGCGTAGATGTTCTTCATGAGCAAAAGATAGCGGCACAAGACGAAAAAAGGAAGGATTGCCGGCGTGTCGATAGTCACGTTGTCGGCCTGCACGCCGTCGGGTAAAATACGCGGCATGGCAGACAAGAAAGGAAGACCTGACGGTTCGCATCAATCCCCACAGCAAGGCAAGAGGAAGCCGCCCGTGCAAGGTAAGGGTATGCTCCCCGCTGGACGGAATACGACTGCTCGTGCGCCAGCGCGCCTTACGCCTTCAAACAACGCCTTTCTCGGCATGGATGGGGAATCGTTGAAAGAATCCTTCGTCCACAATCTGGAGTTCGCGCTGGCAAAGGACGAGTTCAGCGCCACGGCCCGGGACAAGTTCAACAGCCTGGCGCTGACCGTGCGGGACAGGCTAATTGAGCGCTGGATCGAAACACAGCAGAGCTACTACCGCCGGAAATGCAAAAGAGTCTACTACCTGTCCCTGGAGTTCCTCATCGGCCGCACCCTGGGGAATGCAGTTATCAACCTGGGTCTCGAGCGGAGCGTTGAACAGGCATTGCTGGAGTTAGGCACCAGCATGGAAGAGCTGCAAGAGCTCGAGCACGATGCCGGGCTCGGAAACGGTGGCCTGGGACGGCTGGCTGCATGCTTCCTGGATTCGATGGCAACCCTCGCTCTTCCGGCGTACGGCTACGGCATTCGCTACGAGTACGGGATCTTCTTCCAGCGAATTCGCGCAGGGGCCCAGGTCGAGACGCCGGATAACTGGCTGCGATATGGAAACCCGTGGGAAGTAGAGCGACCCGAGCACCTGTATCCCGTGCATTTCTACGGGAGGGTGAGCCAGTCCGAAGATGAGAAGGGGCGGATGGTATTTGACTGGGTGGACACTCAAACGGTCATGGCAATGGCCTATGACACGCCTGTCCCCGGCTACCGCAACGGCACGGTGAACAACATGCGTCTTTGGGCGGCGAAAAGCACTCGCGAGTTTGACCTGGATTACTTCAACCACGGCGACTATGAGCTGGCGGTCTCCGACAAGGACCGTTCGGAGACGATCTCCAAGGTCCTCTACCCCAACGATAATGTGTTCGAGGGACGGGAGCTTCGCCTGAAACAGGAATACTTCTTCGTCGCCGCGACCCTTCATGACATCATCCGGCGGTATAAGAAAGGTGGCTTTGACGGCTTCCGCAGTTTTCCGGACCAGGTGGCAGTGCAGCTCAACGATACGCACCCCGCTGTGGCCATCCTCGAGCTGATGCGCATCCTCATGGACAAGGAGGGATTGGGATGGGAGGAGGCGTGGGACATCACCGTGAAGACGTTCGGCTATACCAACCATACTATCCTGCCTGAGGCCCTGGAGAAATGGCCGGTAGGACTTTTCGGCCAGGTGCTCCCGCGACACCTTCAGATCGCATTCGAGATCAACCGCAGACACCTGGAAGCCGTCTCTCAGCGATGGCCGGGCGACGATCAGCGCCTTCGGCGCATGTCGCTGATCGAGGAGGATGGGGAGAAAAAGCTGCGAATGTCGCACCTCGCGGTGGTGGGCAGCCACTCGCTGAACGGGGTCTCGGCGCTGCATACGCAGATATTGAAGGAGAACCTTTTCAAAGACTTCTTCGAGCTGTGGCCGCAGCGTTTCAACAACAAGACAAACGGCATCACCCCGCGACGTTGGCTGAGACTCTGTAATCCAGGACTCTCAGCCCTGATCACGGAGAGCATCGGCGACGGCTGGATCACCGACCTTGAGCAGCTGATCAAGCTTGTACCCCTGGCGGAGAGCAGGGAGTTCCGCCGCGCGTGGCGCGAGGTGAAGATGCAGAACAAGCAGGCATTGGCGAGGACTATCCAGCGGCTCACCGGGATCGCAGTCGACCCGGCATCGCTCTTCGACTGCCAGGCGAAGCGCATCCATGAATACAAGCGGCAGCTCCTGAACGTGCTCCATGTCCTGCATCTTTTCCGGTGCATCAAGACGGATCCCAACTGCGCGATTCTTCCGCGCACCATCATCTTTGCGGGGAAAGCTGCCCCGGGTTATGGCATGGCCAAGCTGATCATCCGGCTCATCCATGCAGTGGCGGACGTGGTGAACAAAGATACCGAGGCTGCGGGACGACTGAAAGTGGTCTTTATTCCCAACTATGGTGTCAGCCTGGCCGAGCGCATCGTACCCGCCGCTGACCTCTCCGAGCAGATCGCCACCGCCGGCACGGAGGCGTCGGGTACGGGGAATATGAAGCTCGCGCTCAATGGCGCTCTCACCATAGGCCCTCTCGATGGAGCCAACGTCGAGATACGGGAAGCTGTCGGGGCCGAGAACTTCTTCTTGTTCGGGCTCAGCACGGCGGAGATCGTAGAACGACGGAACCGCGGCTATGACCCGCGGGCCATCTACAACGCCACCCCACAACTGAAGGAAGTGCTGGACTTCATTTCAAGCGGTGCTTTGAGTCCGGAGCAACCGCAAAGATTCGCTCCTCTGCTCCACTCCCTCCTGGACCAGGGAGATCAATACATGCTCGTCGCTGACTTTCCCGCCTACGTCGAGTGCCAGGAGCGCGTGGAAGCCGCCTATCGTGCCGAGGAGACATGGACCCGCATGTCCATTCTCAACGTGGCGCATATGGGTCGATTCTCCAGCGATCATACGGTCCGCGCATACGCGGAGGAGATCTGGGGTGCGAAATCGGCTCCGCTCCGGATCGCGGAAAGAAGACCATAGCGTCAGCTTTCGAGATACAATCGGACAGGAGTTGCCGAATCCAGGAGTGACAGATTATCCATACAACTTTGGTTGGCGCACGGAAGGCGGATTCCGGAATAGCGCCTTCAGCCTCCTGCACCGACCATGTTCAATTTCCCGCGATTGCAGAACGCCTGTACGTAAAGGTCGCTATATAGACTTCTTGACAAAGAGGGACTTCCGATCAATACTCCTTACGTAATCGATGGCCGAAGAATAACCCGCCGCCTCTTCCGCATATTCTAAATAGTCATCGTTATGTCATGGGTGGCAACACCCATGCAGCCGTGCAGCATGAAGTCGAACGGCGGTGTCGGATCCGATGCGAATCTGGGTCACGCCATGCCGCCGTGGGATCGAAGAATGCTCACTTGAAAAAGTGCCAAGCTACCCGGTCTCGCAACGAAAATCGCGAGTCTGGAAATAAGGAGGTGAGCGAGGGAAGCAGAGGTTCGGAATCTTTTCTAGAGGTTTATACGAGGAAGGAGACTGAAATGAATCGAGGATTTCTCAGAGGTTTGATCGTGCTCCTTGCTGCGACAGTGTTCGCAGGCGGCCTTGCCGCCCAGGGCGTGACACTGAGTGCAGTGACGCAGTTCGGGTTCAAATCGTGGGATGCGGTCTGGAGCGACACGATGCGAGCGTGGGAGAAAAAGACCGGCAACACGGTCAAAGAGGAAAGCGTCGACTGGAACAACCACGAGATGCTCGTCAAGACGGGAATTGTCAACGGCAATCCCTATGACCTCGCTTTCTTCTGGCCTGAGAGAATGGTGGAATTCACCCGGCAGAACATGGCCATGGACTTGACCCCATATTTGACGGCCAACAACAACCAGTGGAAAAACACGTTCAACCAGAAGCTTCTGGAGCTCGGGATGGTCAACGGCCACTATTACAGCATTCCCATCCACATCAGCGGAAGCGTGATGTACTACAACAAGGCCA
>JBKQPS010000277.1:0-2539 GCA_052144915.1 Spirochaetia bacterium
ACTGAACAGTTCCATGAACTCGTAGGCGCTGCAGGGGTCGGGTTGGTCGGTTTCATCCTTGACCAGGACCACCGACCCGCCGCGCTCGTCCTCGTACTCACCGTGGCCGATGAAGTGGAGCACGTGAGGGTGCCAGTCAGCAATCAACTTGCCGAGGGCTTCGAACGTCGCGGGTTGGTCAATACACTCGATACCATCCTCCTGCCCCTCCTTCCCGGCACCCAGCAGCTTGATCCGGATACGCGGCTCGCGAGCGGCCGCCGGACGCCCGGCGGCCGCTCGTACGGCCCGTGGGCGCTCGCACGCTATACTGGATAGCGGCGCATCGGTTCGGAGCGATCCTTGCTGTGTTGCGGTTGCCCATCGGGCCATCGACTCCAGTGTGGGGGCGATGAGCACTTTGCAATAGCCTTCCGGCGAACTGACCACCACCAAGACCCGCAGCGGCGGATCTTCGCGTCGGCGGGTCAGGTGATCGAGCACTATCGGGTCGATCGGGATGCGCCGCGAGAGCGTGATCAGCTTCTCAGCGGTCGCCAGCCACCCAGCTGCCTTGCTGTACAGGAATTCTAGCGGCCAGCCGCGGACCAACAGGCATTCACGGTCGACCGTGATGAAGACACGCAGTCGCAGGTCCGGATTCTCATGCTGCGCTTCGCGTACCCTCTGCACTGCCTCCTCGAAGAGATCGCGGATCTTATCCGGAAATAGCGCTTGGTAGAGCAGGCTGCCTAATCTCATGATGAGCTCTTCATTGCCCTCCAGCTTCCCTTCCCTCAGCGATACGATCTGAGACCGCAAGTCCTGGAGCCGGTCCGAGCCCAACTGCTCCAGTTTTCCCCGCTGGCGAATGTGACGCTCGCCAGGCACGGACAGAACGGCTTCGATTTCCCCGTTCTTGAGGATTTCCATCTCGAGCTCGTAATTGGAGGGTGTGCTTCCGTTTCCCATGCTGGCCCCCTCCGGCCTCAGAGGCCGGCCGTGACATTCAGCCACTGCCTGTCGTGCACCAGCGGCGCCCCGGCTTGGAAGAACTGGCGGGCCCGCTCCTTCAAGAAGTTCACCACGTAGCGCATCTCGGCAGTGAACAGATGGAAGCTCTTACTGACTTTGAGCACGCCGATGATGTCCACCCGCCTGGTGGCGCGGGGGACCTGGAGCACGATGCCGAGCTGGGGCTTGCCCTCGGTTACGTACTCCTCTCCCTCCAGCCGCCAGCGGACCTGGACGTGGCCGCGCCCACTGGTCGCGATCCTTGGCCGCCGAATCTGGTAGTTGAACGGGCCCAAGATGAGCCCCGCACCGCTGGCGACATGACCCGAAAGGGCCGCCCGCGCCTCGGCGCTTATTTCCGACGGCAGCGTGCCCAGCCGCGTCGGGTCCAGCTTGAACTCGAACTCCTCGTCCAGCCCCACGCTCTCACCCACCCCGATCGCCAGGCCCTGCCACGCCTTGAGCACATCCTGCCAGATCTCATGAGGAAAGATCTGGAAGGCGACCGGCCGCTCGTCCGGCGGCGCTTCGGGGTTGAACTCGATGATGCACTCCAGCTCAGTAAACCCCCATCCCGGCCGGGGCATCAGGGCGATCGGGACGTGCACGAGGTAGAACTGGTACCGGTGAAGCAGGTCGCGAATCCGCGGCGGCACGGCGCAGCCCCGTTCGGTGAAGACGTTTCTCCGCAACCGCAGGACGTCAAGACTCGGCGAGAGTTCGGCGCTCTCTTCGCCAAGCTGCTCAAGCAACTTCTTCAGCTGGCTCCTTCGCTCGGTCTCTTGACCCGGCTGGCCCAGCGAACTCGCGTAGTTCTCGCTCACCGCCTCCATTTCTTCCAGGAACTGCTTCCGCTCTTCGGCGCGAAAGTCGATCCCCAGCTCCTGATGCAGGCTCTCGATGCTCATCGCGACTCTCCTGCCAAGTGCGGGGCGTGTTCGGACATGAGTAAAAATTATAATTTAAATCATACTGTATGACCGAGGCCATTCACCGGGCGGTGACTCGGAGGGATGTGGGTTCGCAGGACCGCAATAATAAAGGCCCCGCCGATGCGCTGGTCCCGCATCATGGGGCCCCCATAGCCGCAGAGTGCGCCCCATCGCGAGAGTCACTCCGCATGTATTTTCGTGCACTGTAGTCCCGTGTCAAGTCTTTTTTCGCTCGATGCGCGTTATTTGATACTGATTTACGCCAACGTTAATGCAATCATGGTATCGCCAACCTATAAGTCCCGACACGATATAATGAGACTCGGCGGGCCCTGTCGTAGTCAGCGTCGAAACGGCCCGGAATCCGCCTCATTTCGCGTCTCGAAATCAAAGTCTCAGCAGAGATTCGGAGGCGACGAGTTTCGGGGACCCTCTCCGAGTTCGTCTTCCGCCCGGAAAGGCGCAATCCGGCCTCGCCTGCCGCTAGACAGGCCCGGAGTGGCGCTCCCCCTGTTTTCTCGGGCGAAGGCCACTTCCGCGCCCCATGCGGTGCGGGTAGCCTGGCAGTAAGAAAGCGCAGTGGCTGCGTGTTCCGACCCCAAGGGCGCACAAAT
>JBKQPS010000278.1:0-16006 GCA_052144915.1 Spirochaetia bacterium
CGTGCGGGTCCGAATACCAGGAGGTGCCCATCCCGCCGTCCCACCCGAACTTCCCGATGGATCCAGAAATGTCATCGCGCCGCGTCGTCACCGACAGGCAGAACCCCCAGCCGTGGCCGTCGAAATATCCGGGGACCAGGCCCGACACCGCCTTCTGCGCGGGCGTCAGCTGGTCTGTCGTCATGGTCTCCACACCCGGCCGGGAGAGGATGCGCGCGCCGGCGTGCATGCCCTTGTCCAGCATCATCTGGCCAAAGGCCAGGTAGTCATCGACCGTGGAAACCAGTCCCGCGGCTCCGGAGGGAAAAGCCGGCGGGCGGCTCCACTGACCTCCCTCGGCCTTGTCGTAGATCTCGAACACCCCGGGTCCCCTCGGCGCACCGTAGCTGACGGCCAGCCTGTTGAGCTTCACCGGGGGGACGCTGAAACCGGTGTCCTTCATCCCGAGCGGCTCGAAGAGCCGCTCGTGGAGGAAGGAGTCGAACGGCTGTCCGGCGGCCCGCGCGATCAGCACGCCCAGCACGTCCGCGCCGGTGATGTACATCCAGCGCTCGCCCGGCTGGTGAATCAACGGCAGCGTTCCCAGCCTGCGGATCCACTCATCCGGCGCCGGCGGCGCGGCGGGATTCGGCGGACCCTGGCCGAGGCGAAGGTCGTCCATCGCCTTCTGGATCGGGTACGTCCCCGGCGGGGCCATGACGATGCCGATGCCCATCCGGAAAGTCAGCAGGTCCCGCACCGTGATCGGACGGCGAGCGGGCACCGTGTCATCCAGGGGGCCGTCGATCCTCTTCAGAACCTTCCGCCCCGCGAGCTCGGGCAGCAGGCGGTCCACGGGTTCGTCCAGGCGAAGCTTGCACTCCTCCACCAGCATCATCGCCGCCGCGGCCGTGATCGGCTTGGTCATGGAGGAAATGCGAAAAATCGTGTCCCGCCGGATCGGCTCGCTGCCGCCGGCCTCCCGCGCACCGATCGCCTCGACGTGAACCTCGCCGCGCCGCGCGACCAGCGAAACGAGCCCGGGGAGGTCGCCGCGCTCGACGTACGCCGCCATCGCGTCGTGCAGCCGCCCGAGCCGCGGCCGGGACAACACGCTGCTGCTCATGGGTGCAAAGTAGCCACGCGGAGCGGCCGGGGCAATCCCCCCCTGGGCGGGCGATCGCGGCATCGTTGCGTCCCGCGGCGCGGGCGGGCTACACTGCGGCCCGGTGCGAAGGGTACTGACACACGCGTCCCTGGGCGAGGGAGCCGAGGCGCTGCGCTCGCGGGATCGCGATCTCGGCCGCATCCTGGACACGCTGGGGGTGCCGCCCCTGTGGGCGCGCCGTCCCGGCTTCCCCGCCCTCGTGCGCATCATCCTGGAGCAGCAGGTCTCCCTCGCCGCGGCGCGCACCCTGTATCGACGGCTCGTCCGCCGCCTCGGGGGAATGAGGGCGCGCGGGGTGAGCGCGATGGGAGAGGAGGGGCTGCGCGAGTTTGGCCTGACCCGGCAGAAGGCCCGGTACTGCCACGGTCTTGCCGCGCGGATCCTGGAGGGAACGCTCGATCTTTCCGCGGTCGCCGCGCTTCCCGACGCGGCCGGTCGTTCGATCCTGCTGTCGATTCCCGGTCTCGGGCCCTGGAGCGTCGACATCTACTACCTGATGGCGCTGCGGCGTCCCGACGTCTGGCCCGAGGGAGACCTGGCGCTGGCGAGCGCACTCCGGGAGGTCAAGAAAATGCCCGCGCTGCCCACCCGGGAAAATCAGCGCGCGATCGCGGCCCGGTGGTCGCCCTGGCGCTCGATCGCGGCGCGCCTCCTGTGGGCGCACTACCTGGCGGCCCGCGGCGAATACGAGCCGCCGGCCTGACGCCCGCAGGGCTCAGGTTCCGACCGCGAAGAGCCTCCGCAGGTCCACCAGCTGGCCCACGTGATAGGCGTTGTGGTCGATGACCAGGAGCGCCTCCCGCAGCAGCGTCTGCCCCTGCCCGTGGGGGAACGGAGCGAGGAGATCGTTCTCCTGGTTGCGAACCAGCTCGATCATTGCAACGAGATCGGACCGGAACTTCGCGATGGTTTCGTCCCAGAGCTTCACGGCGTCCGGAGCGTCGTTCGGGGGCCAGTAGCCCTTCGGCCACTCCGGGGATTTGTGCGAGGCGTCTCGCGAGAACTCCAGGATATCCCATTGCGTGATCCGCAGGTGAAAGACCTGCTGCCATGCCGTGTGCGCCAGGTGAGTGACGCGTTCCCCGATCAGGTCCCGGGGGAAGCCCGCGACCGCCTGGTCGAAGCTCATGTGCGCGCCCTTCCCGTTCAGCGAATACACGAGCTGCTCGCGCAGCCTTGATTCGTCCATGGTGCCCCTCCCGGCTTGAGGGTATCATATTCCGGGCAGGAAAATGCACCACGACGGAAAAGTCCTTCGACTCTCGGCGACTGACCTCGCCAATCACCTCGCCTGCCGCCACCTGACCGCGCTGGACCGCGAGGTGGCGGAGGGAAGGCGCGCCCCGCCCGGATGGATGGATCCATCGCTCGATCTGCTGCGTGAAAGAGGCCTGGTCCACGAGAAAGCCTACGTCGCGCACCTGCGGGCGGCAGGACTCGCGGTGGTCGAGCTGCGGGCCGAAAGAGGCTCCCCGCCCGAGAGTGCCCGCGCGGCCGATCCCTCCACGGAAGAGGACCGCGGCGCGGCGGTGGACCGCACGATCGCCGCGATGCGCGGCGGGGCAGACGCAATCGTGCAGGCGGATCTCGGCAAGGGCCGCTGGATCGGCCGCGCGGACGTGCTGCTCCGTGTCCCCCGGTCCAGCGGCCTCGGGGACTGGTCCTACGAGGTGGTGGACACCAAGCTCGCGCAGGAAACGCGCGGAGGGACGGTTCTCCAGCTGTGCCTGTACGCGGACCTGGTCGCCGAGATCCAGGGCCGGGCCCCGGAGCTGATGCACGTGGTGAAGCCCGGCCCGGAGCTCGCGAAGGAAAGCTTCCGGTTCGACGACTTCGGGGCCTACTACCGAGTGGTAAAGCGGCGCCTCGAGGAGGTCGTCTCGTCGCCGGCGTCGTCGTCCACCTATCCCTCCCCCGTGGCCCACTGCGACATCTGCCGGTGGTCCCGAGAGTGCGATGCGCGGCGTCATGCCGATGACAACCTCTGCCTGGTCGCCGGCCTGCGCCCGCTGCATATCGGCGAGCTGGAGCGCCAGGGGATCCGCACGCTGCGCCAATTCGCGGAGGAGCCGGCGCCGCTCCGGCAGAAGCCCGCACGGGGCAGCGAGGAGGCCTTTGCCCGGGCCCACGGACAGGCGGCGATCCAGCTCAGGGGACGACAGGAAGGCCGGCCTCTCTACGAGCTTCTCCCCCGGGAGGAAGGCCATGGTCTTGGCCAGCTGCCCGTGCCCGACGAGGGGGACGTCTTTTTCGACATCGAATCAGACCAGGTCGCGGGGGACCAGGGCCTGGAATACCTTCTCGGGGCGGCATTCGCCGTCGAGGGCGGAGCGCTCGGCTACAGGGCCCTGTGGGCGCTGGACAGCGGCCAGGAGCGCGACGCCCTGGAGAGCTTCATCGACTTCGCCATGGACCGCTGGGCTGGCCACCCGCGGATGCACATTTACCACTACTCTCCGTACGAGCCCGCGGCGATCAAGCGCCTCATCGGCAGGCACGGAACGCACGAGGCCGAAGTGGACCGGCTCCTCAGGGCGGAGCGTTTCGTGGACCTCTTTTCGGTGATGCGCCGGGGGGTCCGGGCCAGTGTCGAAAGTTACTCGTTGAAAGCGCTGGAAACGGTCTTCGGTTACGCCCGTGCCCTCGACCTTCCGCGCGCCGGAGCCGCTCTGCGGCGGATCGCCTGGGCCCTCGAGCTCACGGGCCCGGGCGACATCACTGCCGGTGACCGCGATGCGGTGGAGGCATACAACCGGGACGACTGCCTTTCCACCGCGGCCCTCCGCGACTGGCTCGAAAAGCGCCGCGCGGAGTCGGAGGCCCGTGACGGTCCGATTCCCCGCCCTGCAGACAAGAGCGGGGACGCCAACGAGGCCGTCGCGGGGCGGGCGGAAGACGTCCAGGCAGTCTTCGATCGACTGACCGCGCAGCTCCCGGGCGATCGAACCGAATGGGGCCCCGCCGATCGGGCACAGTGGCTCCTCGCTCATCAACTGGAGTACTTCCGCCGCGAGGACAAGTGCGCGTGGTGGGAGTTCTTCAGGATCCATGGCCTGGACCACGAGGAGCTCCTCGAGGAGCGCAAGGCGATTTCCGGGCTTGCGTTCGCGGGCGCGCAGGGCAACGCGGGGAAAGCTCCCGTGCACCGCTACTCCTTTCCCGAGCAGGAAGCGTCCCTCGACGAGGAAGATGAGCTGTACGAAATCGGCGGCGAGAGGGTTGGCAAGGTCGGGGCGATAGACCTCGCGCATCGCACGCTGGATATCGTCAAGCACTCCCGGGCGGCCGGCGTCCATCCCGCCGCGGTGATGGTGAACAAGCACGTCCCGATGAAGCCCGTCGACATGGCTTTCCTGGAGCTCGCCGCGCGGGCCGCGCGGGATGGCGTGGACGGCGGGGGTCCCTACCGGGCGGCGCGAGACCTGCTGCTGAGAAAACACCCGCGCATGACCGGGCCCCGTGGAGGCCCTCTGCGCGAACCCGGGGAGAACGTCGTCGAGGCAGCCGTGCGGCTGGCAAGGAACCTCGACCACGGCATTCTCCCGATCCAGGGTCCGCCGGGCACCGGGAAAACCTACACGGGGGCACGGATGATCCTGGCGCTCGCGCGGGAGGGAAAGCGTATCGGCGTGACGGCAGTAAGCCACAAGGTCATCGACAACCTGCTGAGGGAGGTCCTGAAGGCAGCGGCAGAAGCAGGAGCTCCGCAGCAGGTCATCCACAAGGACAAGGCCGGCAGGAAAGGCGACGCCCCGGTCGAGGGAATCGAGAAAGTCGACGACAACGCCCGGGCGGCGGCGGGGCTCAGGGCGGGCAGAGTTGCCGGCGGCACGACCTGGTTCTGGTCCCGGGACGACATGATCGAGTCCGTCGACTACCTCTTCGTCGACGAAGCGGGCCAGATGTCGCTTGCGCACGCGCTGGCCGCGGGAAGATCGGCGCGGAACATCGTTCTCCTGGGAGACCCCCAACAGCTGGAACAGCCGCAGAAAGGCGCGCACCCGGAGGGCGCGGAGGTTGCCGCGCTCGTGCACGTCCTGGAGGGCAGAAAGACCATCGCGGACGAATCGGGCCTCTTCCTGGACGAGACCTGGAGGCTGCCTCCCGCTCTCTGCCGATTCACGTCCGAGGTCTTCTACGAGGGGCGGCTGCATTCCCGTCCCGGCCGGGAACGACAGGCTCTTTCCGGGGACACCCCATTCTCCGGCAGCGGCCTTTTTTTCGTCCCTGTCGAGCACGAGGGCAATCAGAACGCATCACGCGAGGAAGTGGAGGCTGCTGCCCGCATCGCCCGGAGCCTCCTCGCCCCGGGAATCACGTGGACGGATTCCGCGGGGGCGTCCCGGAAGCTGGAGGAAAGCGACATTGTCGTCGTTGCCCCCTATAACGCGCAGGTGGCGGCCCTTACCGATCGGCTTCCCCGCGGCGTTCGGGTGGGCACCGTGGACCGGTTCCAGGGGCAGGAGGCGCCCGCGGTCATCTACTCCATGACCAGCTCTTCCGCGGAAGACGCCCCCCGCGGCATGGCCTTCCTGTACAATCCCAACCGGCTGAATGTCGCCACCAGCCGCGCGCAGTGCGTCAGCATCCTTGTTGCCAGCCGCCGGCTGCTGGAGCCGGCGTGCGGCACGCCGGAGCAGATGCGGTGGGCGAATGCCCTCTGCCGCTACCGCGAACTGGCGCGGGAAGTCGTGCTCATTGGTTCATCTCCCTGCTGGTGATGGGCATCATCCGTTCCGCGTGAACATAGGACCCGGGCGACAGAACGATTCGACCGCGCGGTTGTGCTACAATCTGTTGAATGGAAGAGCGATCGTTCGAGGAGCGCGTCGCGGCGCTCCTCGACGCGGTGGAAGAGGCCTCGCCCCGGGACGCCTCGATAGGGATCGATCACAACCCCGCGGGTGACGGCCTTGACAAGCTCGTCGAGGCGATCGACGGCCTCCTGCGGCGTTCACGCGAAAGCCTGGGGGCGTTCCAGAATGCCCGGGAATCCATGCGGAAGCTGGGGATCACCGGGGACCAGGTCCCCCTGATCGATGCCCTGGAAGAGAACCTGCCCGACAGGGTCTATTTCAAGGACCTGCACAGCCGTTTCCTGGATATCGGCAGAGCGCACGCGAGCCTCTTCAACCTGAAAACCCCGACGGAAGCGATTGGAAAGACTGACTTCGATTTCTTCACCGAGGAGCACGCGCGGGAAGCATTCGAAGACGAGCAGAGAATCATCCGCACCGGCGAGCCCCTGATCAACAAGGAAGAGAAGGAGACGTGGCCCGACCGCCCGCCCACCTGGGTCCTGTCGACGAAAATGGCGCTTCGCGACAGGCACGGCGCAATCGTGGGCACGTTCGGAATCTCCCGCGATATCACCGAGCGCAGGCGGGTGGAAGAGGCGCTGAGGAAGAGCGAGGAGCGCTACCGCCTGCTGTTCAACAGCATCAACGATGCCGTGCTCGTGCACGGCATCACGGCCGACGGGCTGCCCGGCAGGATCACCGAGGTGAACGATATCGCCTGCGAGCGCCTGGGCTACACGCGCGACGAGCTGCTGCGGATGAGCCCCGTCGACTTCGACACCCCTGACGGCGCGGCACTCTCGCCGCGGATGATCGCCCGGCTGAAGGAAGAAAAGCACGCGGTCTGGGAGGGCGCCCACGTGACCAGGTCCGGACGCAGGATCCCCGTCGAAATCAGCAATCACCTCATCGAGGTCGAAGGGGAGCCCACGATCCTCGCCACCGTCCGGGACATCACCGCCCGCAGACAGCTGGAAGCAACGCTGGAAGGAGAGCGGACACTGCTGCTGACGCTGATCGACAACCTGCCGGACTACGTGTCGGTGAAGGACGCGGAGAGCCGCATCCTGGTCACGAACGCCGCGAACGCACGGGTCATGGGCCTGGAGGACGCCCGGGACGCCGTCGGAAAGACCGATCTCGACTACTATCCTCCGTCGGAAGCCGCCGGCTACAGGGAGGACGAGCGCCGCATCATCCGCACGGGGAAGGCGCTGATCAACAAGGAAGAGCAGTCCTTCGACCGGACGGGCCGCGCGCGCTGGACCCTGACGACAAAGGTGCCCCTCCGCAACGCCCAGGGGGTCGTCATCGGGGTGGTCTGCGCGGGACGCGACATCACCGAGCGCCGGCGCGCGGAGGAGAGCATCAAGGATCTCGCCCGGTTTCCCGACGAGAATCCCAGCCCTGTCATGCGCGCTTCCCCGGACGGCTTCCTGCTGTACGCGAACAGTGCCAGCCGATCGCTCCTTCCGTCCTGGCCTGCCGACCCGGGGAACAGCCTCCCTCCGGAGCACCTGCCGGAGCTCCTCCGCGCGTGGGCTTCAGGAGAAAAGAGGGAAATCGAGGTCCGCGAAGGCGAGAACACATTCGAGCTCATGATCGTCCCCGTTCTCAGCCGCGGATACATCAACGTGTACGGAAGGGACGTGACGGAAGAGAAATCCCTCGCCGAGAGGTTCCTGCAGGCGCAGAAAATGGAGGCCGTCGGCCGGCTGGCGGGCGGCATCGCCCACGACTTCAACAACCTCCTCACCGTCATCGGCGGCTACTGCAGCCTTGCGCGGGAGGGGCTGCCGCCGGAAAGCCCCGCGCGGGCGCACATAGAGCAGATCGCGAGGGCAGCGAAGCAGGCGGGCAGGCTGACGGCCCAACTTCTTGCATTCAGCAGGAAGCAGGTCCTGGTCCCCCGCGTCATCAGCCCGAACAGCCTCCTGAGGGACGTCGAAAAGATTCTCGCCCGGCTCGCGGGAGAGGACATCGAGCTGATGACGTTCCTGCGGCCGGAAGCGGGAGACATCAAGGCGGATCCCGGGCAGATCGAGCAGGTGCTCCTGAATCTCGTGGCCAACGCACGTGACGCCATGCCGAACGGCGGAAAGCTGACGATCGAAACGTCCAACCGCGTGCTGGACGAATCGTACGCCCGGGAGCACCCCGGCGTGAAGCCGGGCGAATACGTGCGCATCGACGTGAGCGACACGGGACACGGGGTGGATCGCGATGTGCTCCCGCACATTTTCGAGCCGTTTTTCACCACGAAGGACCAGGGGAAAGGCACCGGGCTCGGACTCGCGACGGTGTACGGCATCGTCAAGCAGAGCGACGGCGCCATCACCTGCTACAGCGAGCCGGGCAGGGGGACGACCTTTACGCTCTATTTCCCCCGCACCGAGGAGGCCCGCGACACGGCGGCTGCCGGAATCGGAGAAGCGAGTGAGCTGCAAGGCACCGAGACGATTCTCCTCGTGGAAGACGAAGAGATGGTGCGAAATCTCACCCGCCGGGTGCTGGAGAAAAGCGGCTACACGGTTGTCTGGGCTTCGGGCGGAAGGGAAGCGCTCGCGGCGATGGAATCCTACGAAGGCGCGGTCGCCCTGCTGGTGACCGACGTCGTGATGCCGAAGATGAGCGGGAAGGAGCTTGCGGAGGAGCTGTCGTCCCTTCGCCCGAACATGAAGGTGCTGTTCGTGTCCGGGTACACCGGGAATGCGATCGTTCATCACGGGATGCTGGACCCGGGCGTCGACTTCCTGCAGAAGCCCTTCGACCCCCGGGAGCTCCTGGGAAAGATCCGGAAGATACTGAACAGGCCCCCAAAGGTCCCGAGGACTGCCGCGCCGTAAGGGCGGGCAGTTAATTGTTGAGGAGCGGATGCTTCTTCAGCAGGCGGGCGACATCCGCCTTTCGGCCCAGCCGCTTCCAGATACGCAGCGCCTCGGCCATCTCGCCCCGCCACTCGCGCGCCCGGGCCACCGTTCGCTCATCCCCGGATGCCAGGGCGCACCTCAGTGCCCCGTCCAGGTCGCGCGCCTCCCGGTAATATTTCAGCGCACCCTTCATGTCGCCGCGTTTTTCCGCCCAGGCGGCCGCAAGACCGTGGTCGTGGTTGATCCGACAGTACAGCTCCGCATCATCGATCGCGCCTTCCGCCATGAGCAGGTCAACGGCTTCGCGGTACCGTCTTCGACTTCGGCCGAGGATGGCAACCGTGTCACGCGCGACGGGAAGGCGTGCGGCAGCGCTCTCGAAGCCTTCCGCGGGCCGCCTGAATTGCCGCATGTCCAGGAAATACGCGCGGCAGGCCGCGAGCCTGGTGTCTGCGATTTCCTCCGCGGTCCGCGAGAGCCTTTCTCCGAACTCCAGGACACGCGCGTCCGGCTCCTGGGTGACCTGCAGCTCGTATTGCAGCAGGCTCATGATGGGAGTCGATGCGCGCGCCCGCAGGAGAAGCTCCAGGCCCGCATCCGGCAGGTGACTGGCAAAGATGAACCGGCCATACGCCCTGGCGAAGAAGCCCTCCACTTTTTCCGTCATTGCCTCGGCCGGGAGCGGCTCTGCGGCGGCGATGAGGAGGTGGAGGAGGGTTTCACACACCTCTTCGAACGCCTTGCTGCTTCGACGCCGGTCATCGAGATACCTGCCCGCCAGGCGGTCGAATGATTCGAGGGAGACGGGAAAACCCCCACCCTCCGCGTAGCGCAGCGCCGCGGAGGTATTGTCCGAAATGAGCATCCAGTCGATGGCTTCCTCGTGCCACCCCAGCGCTCGGGACACCTCGGCAACCGATTCGACGGCGCCGAGGAGCCGGAACCGCGCCAGCGCGGCAACGAGATTGCCCTGCGCGGCCAGCCGTTCGGCCTCCTTGAGAAGCGCCTCGGCCTCGCGCTCCTGCCTGCCCTGCTCGCGCGCGGCCGAGATGTGGCTGTACAGCAGGGTTTGAATCGCCATCGCGCGGCGCGGTTCATCGCGGTCCGCACCGGGCGGCGCGGAGCCCAGCTCACGCGCGGCTTCCAGCCAGCGCCCGGCGATTTCGTGGCAGCGCGCGAGGCCGAGGTGGTCGCCCGCGCGTTCGTAGCGCCGCGCGGCAGCGTCGACCGTCCCGGCTTTCAGGAACAGCGGCGCGGCCTCGGCGTCGCGGCCGAGCGCGGCGAGCCGGATGGCTGCCTTCAGCGCCGTGCGCTTCGTCCTGGCCGGCGGCACATCTGACTGCAGCTGGCGCCGCGCCTCGTCGGATTCCGCGACGGCCGCGGCGAAGGCATCCACCGCCTTTTCGATCTCTCCGCGCTTCTCCAGCAGCAGGGCGGCTTCGCGGTTGTTTCCGAGGTGGCGCAGGCACCGCAGGAGCTTCTCTTCGCTGCCGGCGCGGCGGAACAGGCGGGCGGCCTGCGCGTGGTCGCCGAGCCGCAGCCACAGGTCGCCGGCGCGCTCGTGCTCTCCCGCCGCCTCCCACGCCCCCGCCGCTTCCCTGCTCATTCGGGCCCGCTCGAACAGCTCCGCCGCCTTTCCGTGCTCCCCGGCGGCGCGCGCCGAACGGGCGAGCCTGTCGAATGCCCCCGCGCGCCGCCACAGCGAGTCTGCCCGCGCGCTTTCTCCCAGGTCCTGCCAGGCAATCGCCGCCTCCTCCAGCCTGCCGCGCGACTCGGCGAGCCGGGCGCCGCAGGTCAGCGCCCGCCGCGGCTCGCCGGCCTCGCGCCAGGCGCGCTGTGCGCGCTCCCACTCGCCGGCCCGCTCCCAGCAGGCGGCGGCCAGGGCAGTCTCGCCCCGGCGCTCGTAGAGGGGCGCCGCGCCGGCATCGTCTCCGTCCGCCTCGCGCACGTGCGCGGCAGCCAGCTCCAGTTTCGCCTCCGCTCCCGCGTTGCGATAACATTCGTGCGCCGCGGCCCACCGTTCCCGCTCGGAGAAGTAATCGCCCTCCGCCTCCCACTCCGCGGGAGTGGAGGCGCTCTTCCACAATTCGGAAAGCCGGTCCAGCCCGCCTGCCCGGAAGACCAGCGGCGCGATCTCCGGCGTCTCCCACACCGGCGCAGGCCGCTCCCCGTCCCAGGCCAGGAGTGTGCTGCGGGTGCGCGTCACGGCGACGTAGAGCAGCGCCAGCTCGTGGCGCACGTGCGGCAGGCGCTCCTCACCCGGCCGTTCTCCCGATGCGATGGCGCGCCAGACCGAATCGGCGCCCTCGTCGGCGGCGAACCGCCACAGGAGCACGGTGTCGAACTCCAGGCCCTTTGCCTCGGCGACGGTGAACACGAGCTCGGTGCCCAGGCGCTTCCGCAGCCGCTGGGCCTCTTCCGCCGTCCTCGCAAGGATGACCTGTCCGGCGCCGCGCTCCGCGAGCCGAGCCAGGAGCTCGCTTTCGGCGACGCCCTCCAGCACGAACGGCGGCCGGCCTCCGAACTTCCAGCTCTCCCGCATCTCCGTGTCGGTGAGGCCGACGAGCGACGCCTTGAGGTCCAGCAGCGCGTTGGCCAGCCGAACGATCGGGCCGACGCACCGGAAATTGAGGCTGAGGCGCCGGACCTCGGGCACGGGCAGGCCCCGCTCGCGGAAGCGGTACTTCACCTCCTCCCAGCGGAAGCCGGTCGGGTTGATGATCTGCCGGGGATCTCCCGTGAGCACCACCGAACGCGGATCGGCCGCGAGTCGGAAGAGCAGCGCGATCTGCACGTCGGCAAGATCCTGGACCTCGTCGCAGACCACCAGGTCCCACGCGGAGACGCCTGCCGCGGGCATCGGCGCCGCCCGCGTTCGCAGGGCCGCACGGGCGAGATCGATCTCGTCCCAGCGGCCCGCACGCTCGAGCCGTTCCTGGTAGAAGACGGCCACGCCGTGCAGCGCCGTGCGGTCGTGGTGAAAGTTGGGGGCGCGCTTGCGGCCGAGGGCGAGATAGTCCTCGAGCGCCAGAAGAGGGCGGGAGAAGTCCGCGGGGTGCTTCGCCACAAGGTCGGCGACCGCCTGCAGCGCTGCGAGGCCAGGCGCCGCCCTCTCGTCGCTCGGCCGGGCGAGATGGGCGAGGAACTGGTCCCAATCCGGGAAAAGCGATCGACGCTCGAGAGCAGCCTCGGCCTTGCGGCCGATGCCCAGATTGCGAAGCCCTGCCATGTAGTCGACCAGCTCGCGCCGCTCTGCCGCCGAAGCGGCGCCCCGGGTGAACTGCTCGACCAGGAAAGCGCACCGGCGGGGATCCAGGGGGACCGTGGCGCCTTTGATGATGGATCGGATTTCCTCCCACGCCAGCTCGGCGTCGATTCGGTTTCTGTCACGGTGATCGTGCAGAATCGCAATGAACTCCTGAAGACCCACTTCGTTCTCCGGGGAGAAGCCCGCCCGGGTGCCTCCGGCAGCCTCGAGGGCGATCTCCCGGAACAGCGCGAAACGCGGCGGCGCGGCAGTCGACTCCTCGACTCTCTTTTCGACGAGCCCGGCATAGATGCGTTCGGCCATCCGCTTCAGGAGGGGGTTGTACGTGAGAAACAGGCGCCTGCCCCCACGACGTCCGCCCCGCAGGAGGTAGTAGACCGAGAGGGTCGTCTTGCCGCTCCCCGCGGTCCCGGAGACGAGAACGGGCGGCGCCGAGGCGAGGAGCTCCTCCTGCTCCCGGGTGAGGTGCAGGAAACCTTCGAAGGAGGCGGGATCGGGACTCGCGATCAGCCGGCCCCACTCCTCGTCGTCGAACACCAGCCAGCGCTGCGGGCCGTAGTCATCCGGCACGCGTTCCTCCACGCTCTCCTGCGTGAAGTACGGGGCGGGCAGGCCTTCGATGACCAACTCGGCGCGGTCCTCGTGCTCCAGCTCCTCGAAGGCGAGGAAGGGCGCGTTGGAGGGTTCGATGCGCCTGGCCTCCGCGGAAATCCCGTCATGGTCCACCAGGCCCCAGAGGTAGATCGCCACCGCGTCCCGGTGCCTTCCGAGAGTGAAGAGCAGACGGTCGCCCTTGCTCATCCGCGCCTCGAAAACGACCCGGGGGGTTCCCCGCAGCTTCTTGACCCGAACCCCCGCGTCCCACATGCCATTTTCGAGAAACTCCAGCTTTTCCCGGATCTGCTTCCGGCGAGCTGCCGGAAGGCGCGCAAGGTGAGTCTTCAGCGCATCGTTGACGAGGAGCAGGTAGCGGCGATCTGCCATGTCGTGGTGCCGTCGAGCGTAGCAGACCTTCGGCTCCGTGAGCAACAGAAGGTTCTGCGAAACGACGTGCGGCGCTGGCGTGCGGGGCCGGCCGCCAGGAAGCAAAGCTGCAGCGGGTTTTTTGGCAGCCACATGGCCCGACATTGCGAAAAACGACGAAAGTGCAACCTCTTTGCACCCGGTACCGGGTTGAGGATAGAAGCGGGGGCGCACTGTTGTCGTGCGCCCCGCATGCCCGGATGGACTTATTATTCTTTTTGCTTCGTCATCTGCTCCAGTTTGAGCATCGTCGACCAGTTCCGCGCTGTCAGCTCGTCCCCCAGCGCCTTGCTGACCGCGGCGTTCAGCTTGCTCTCGATTACTCCCGCCGGAATCCACAAGTACACCGCTCGATCAGTCCCTCCCCAGGCAATCTTCTCCTTGCCCCAGTCCTTATCCTCGATTTCAGCAAGCTTTTTCCGATCCGCCGCTTCTCCGAGGATTCCCACCAGCATGCGGGAGGGATTATCCGCGATCCTGGCCAGCGGGTTTGCCGCCAGCACCTGGGAAAGCTCCTTGCCGCTCACCACCATCACCCGGGCCGAGACTCCCCGCTTCGCCTCCAGCGCCTTCTGGATGCCGACAGCCGCGTCGCGTGGCACGGTCCCCGCGGCGGAAAACACGATGTTGCCGCTGTTGAGCAGCGTGCGCACCTCGCCGTAGCCCAGGTCCTCAACCAGCGCGCGCAGGTCCGCCATGGCCACGCGCTTGGCCGTCCCGACGTTGACGCCCCGGAGAAGTGCAACGTACCTGGCGGCTTTCATGGGGGACCGTCCCGAGCGATCGGCCGCCCGTTGTCCGTAATCCACTCGCTCCACGAGCCGGGATACAGCCGGGGCGTTCCCAAGCCCGCGTGCACGCAGGAAAGGATGCTGTGCGCCGCGGTCACCCCTGAACCGCAGTAGACGATCGTGTGCGCGGCGTCCCGTCCGCCCATGGCGGCCTGGTACAGCCGCACGAGCTCCGCCTTCGGCTTGAACGCTCCATTCGCCTCGAGGGCTGAGGCATAGGGTGCGGAAACCGCGCCGGCGATATGGCCCGCAACAGGGTCCATGCTTTCGTTCTCCCCTCGGTAGCGGTCCGCGGCCCGCGCGTCCAGGACGACCCAGCCGGGATCGTTCAATACGGAGAGCACCCGCGGAGCGTCCACCGCGAGCTCGGGCCTGAAGGCTCCCACGAACCTTGCCGCGCGCCGGGACTCTTCGCCCGACCCGCACGGCAGTCCGGAGGCTGTCCATGCCTGGAAGCCTCCCTCCAGCACTGCCACCGCATCGTGGCCCGCCCATTTCAGCAGCCACCAGAGCCTGGCCGCGGCAAGGGCACCCGTGGACTCATCGTAGGCGATGACCTGGGTGCCCGGATCGATACCCCAACCGGAGAAGACCCTGACGATCGATTCCGGGTCCGGCAGCGGATGACGTCCCGTTTGGCCGGGGACAACCGGGCCCGACAGATCCCGGTCCAGGTGCGCATAGACCGCGCCCGGGATGTGGGAAGCGCGATAGTCGCGAAGACCCTGCGCGGGGTTTCGGATATCGAACCGGCAATCGACGAACGCCCAGCCGGGATCCCGCGCGTGTTCCCACGCGGCTTTCGCGTCGATCAGGGCCGAGTACGACACCTCAGCGCCCCGCGTCCTTGTCGACCGAAAAACCGTTGAATGCCGATCGTGCTGCGAACATGCGCACCCTCCTTCGTGATTCCAACAGCGCCCTTCTGCAACTCCCCCGGGTTCCATAATTTAATCCCGGAAATCCCCTCCGTGCAGGTGCGAATTTGACAATCTCCGCGGTTGACTGCGACATCAGCCAGTCCGTAGTCTTGCGGAAAGTGACCGTGGCAATTGTCGTGGCGATGCGGATGGAGGAGAAGGCGCTGCTGAAGCTGATCGGCAGGCATCATGCGGGGCGGCTCGGCAGGCTCCGCACCTGGTCGTTCGAAGCAGGGCCCTGCCAATGCGTTCTCGTTCGGTCGGGAATGGGCATGGAGCCGGCGCGGAAAGCCACGCGCGCCCTGGCAGAGTCTGTCCGCCCCGGGCTTCTCGTGTCATTCGGGATTGCCGGTGCCGTGGGAGAGGGGATCGCCGTCGGCGATATCGTGGCCGGAGAACGCTGCTGCGCGTGGGAAAACAGGAGGCTCGGCCCCGCCTTCCCGCTTGCCCGGCTGTCGGAGACAGCTCAGCAGGCTGCCACTCGTGCGGCAGAAGCCTGCGGCGCGCGTTTCTTTCGCGGAACAATCCTGACCGTTCGCGGCATCCACCCGGCACCGCCCGCTCCCGGTGAAACTGCTGTCGTCGAGATGGAGACCGCGGCAATTGCAGAGGAAGCCGCCGCGCGCGGCATTCCCCTGGTGTCGCTTCGTGCCGTCAGCGATACGCCGCGGGAGCCGATCCCGTTCGAGATGAACGGAGGAGAGGAGTTTCACGTGCAGCCGCTTGTGCTGCTCGGAGCGATCCTCCGCGATCCGCGGAATATCCGGCGGCTGCTTCGCCTGAAGAGGAACTCGGGGCGGGCCGCGCGAAATCTCGCGCAGACGGTGAACGCGGTGCTCGGCCTTTTCGCGTCCGCTACTCCTCCGCGGGGCCGGGCGGCGCGGCAGCGAGGTCTCCCACCTTCACCTTCGCGGCGTCGAACTTCTCCGCGGCCGTCATCATGGCCGCCAGCGCATCATCCGCGCTCATCGTCGCCCCCCTGCGGAACCGCAGGGGATTGAGCCGCGCCACGACGAAGGCCTTCAGGTAAGGACTGGTGAAACCGCGCTCCCGGAGGGCAGCAACCGCATCGCCCACCTTGTCGTCCAGGGCGAGAAGCTTCTCCGCGCGCACCTCCCGCAGCTGCAGGGCCGCGGGCAGCGGCGAATCCAGGAACGCCTCTACGCGCCGTAGCACCGGGTGGTAGGC
>JBKQPS010000279.1:0-26638 GCA_052144915.1 Spirochaetia bacterium
GTTTCCCGACCGGCAGTCAAATATAGCGAGGCGGAACCGGGGAGTCCATTTCTGCTGTCGGGGCGGGTTTGGGACCCGGGTTCAGGGAGCACTTTCAATAAGTAGGTGGGTTCACGCTGCCCGGTCCAGGGTAGCAAGGAAATCTTGAAGAAAGCGGCCACTGGCGATGGAACAACGGATCTGCAACATCCCGTTGGCCCCCGCCTGCGACCAAGTCATGCCGCCCTGCTTCATGCGTCCTCCGATGACGTTCTTGCACGCGCTCTCAATGGTGCCGCTGCCAATCGGCAATCGACAGGCGCGGTAGAGGTCGTAGCGCATGCGATCTTTGTTGTCCGTGAAATAGTTGATTTCCCCCTGGATGAAGTCACGGTGCGCCCGATGCTTCGTCGTATCGCGAATCTGGCGCAGTTCTTGAAGGAACTTCTGGACCCTGCCGGCGAATAAGGTTGCTTTCCAGCGTTTGAACTGCTTCCAATACTGAGGAGTCTGTTCGCCATAGAGGTGTTTACACAGCCCTGAGACGTGTTCACATGCGTGGTAGAAATCCAGAATGAAGGTGCTGGCCGGGGGAGCGATCTCAGCGAAACGATCCCAAATCCACTTTGCCCCGTCGGCCAGGAATACTACGTGCTGTTTCTTCAGATCCTCTGCGCGCCGTTGCATCTCTACCGTCAGGCGCCGAAGGAAAAGATCGGCGTGTTCGATTCCGCTGACATAGCTGCTGCCACTGCAGAATGCCTCTTGGCGCTTCTCAGCCCAGCCCACCGCAGAAACAGCTCCTATCTTCACATCACGCCAGATGCTCGGATAACTCCTTTTGCCATCGGCAGTTCGTTCTTCTTCCCCTCGTTCGCGAAGCTTCGTCGCATCCACCGACACCGCCATGACCTCCGCGATCGAATTCTCCTTCGCCAGCGGTTGCATGGTCTCGAATACCTGGCTGATCTCCTGTTGGCGCAGCCTCTGCAAGCCCTCTCCCAACTGCGCGTCCATGTCCAAGGACTTCCTCATCGAAATCTGCTCCGCCCCGTCGGGTCGAAAGATCTCGTGAAACCTCTGCAAGCTCTTTTCATATGCCTCCCGCCCGGTGAAGGAGGCCAGAAAGTACTGGCAGCCCGGGGTATGACGCTTCTGGACTCCCAACTTCGCATCCAGCGGAAAATAGCCCCCGCCTCCCTGCTCTTTGCTAAAATAGTACGCCCGCGTGTACTCGACCATCCCAAACAGCCCGTGCAGACTCGTCCCGCGGTAGCCGATGAACCTGTACTGTCGTCCCCCCTTGCGCACGACGGCTCCCTCATAGCCGTTGCCCGCGCCTTGAAACACCTCGCTCATCGCCTGGCGGCCAAGCTTCATGAGGAACTCCAGCAGATTTCGCTCGGTCAGAAAAAGATCCCCGCTGTCGGTGATCTTCAAGCCGTAGGCGGCCTTGAAGTTCTCGACAATCTGCGTTACCAGTGAATCCATCGCTTTTCCCTCCCAGCTTTAGCAATCTTTGGTAGTGGTAGTTTACCACGCGCTGGGAGGGCCTTTTCTAGCCTCGAACCACCAACTTCCTCAATGCGCACCCCCTCGATAGGGTCGGCTTGACACCACGGGCGCAGTCCGCCGAGTATAGGGGTGGACCCCGCCAATGCAGCCGCCATGGACCAAGAACGTGGACTATTCCACGAAGCCGATTTTTGTCTGCTGGGAAACCACGAAATCCTGCCTGCTGTCCTGCCGGCACTGCAGGGCGACGGCGATCAGGAACAAGCTCCCGGGGGAGCTGGATACCGAGTCGGGCATGCGGCTCATCGATGCGCTGCGGGACTTTGGAGAACCCTACCCCGCGCTGCTGCTGACCGGGGGAGACCCTCTGATGCGCGCGGACGTCTTCGACCTGCTCCGTCACGCCACGCGGCAGGGCATCTACACCGCGGTGGCGGCGAGCGTCACCCCGCTTCTCACCCGGGAGAAGCTCGCGCTCATGCGAGAGCTCGGAGTCGAGATCGTGTCGGTGAGCCTGGACGGGGCTTCCGCCGAAATCCACGACAGGATCCGGGACATTGCGGGGACCTTCCGGGCGACCCTGGAAGCGATCGAAGTCGCGAAGTCCTGCGGCATGAGGCTCCAGGTCAACACGACCGTCATGAAGAGCAACCTGCGGGGCCTGGCCGACATCTTCCACCTCATACGGGAAAGAGGCGCGGTTGCCTGGGAAGTGTTCTTCCTCATTCGCACGGGGCGGGGATCATCCCTGGAGAACCCCGAGCCCGGGGAATGTGAAGAGGTTGCGCACTTCCTCTGCGATGCGACGCGGTACGGCATCCCGGTGCGGACGTCGGAGGGACCGCATTTCCGGCGCGTCTATCTCCAGCGCCAGAAGGGTGCCGCGGCGCCCGCGGGAGAGTTGTACGGTCACCTCGCGCGCCGGTTGCGGGACCTCGAGGGGGAGCCGGTGAACCCGCCCTCCCTGCGCCTGAACGCCACGGGTGACGGGAAGGGAATTCTCTTCATCGGGCACGACGGTGAAATCCACCCCAGCGGGTTTCTGCCCCTTTCCCTGGGAAATGTGAAAGAAGGGAACTTGAAGTCGATCTACACGACCCACCCCGCGCTCGTCGAGATGAGGAACCCGGAGAAGCTCAAGGGGCGCTGCGGCGCGTGCGACTACAAGGTCATCTGCGGCGGGTCGAGATCCCGGGCGTACGCGGAGTTCCAGGACCCCTGCCAGGAAGATCCGGCCTGTCCCTACATTCCGCCCGCGATGTCGCGTGAGGAGCCCGTCCCGCTCACGAGAGGCCGGTGAGCGCGATATCCGCGGCACGCAGCGTGGCCTCCACTTCCGCCGGACCGTGCGCCGTGGAAACGAACCCCGCTTCGAACTGAGACGGCGCCAGGTACACGCCCTCCGCCAGCATCCGCCCGAACCATCGGGAGAAGCGGGCAGTGTCCGATTTCTTCGCACTCTCCCAGTCCCGCACCGGCGCGGCAGAGAAGAATGCACAAAACATCGAGCCCGCATGGCTGACCTGCAGCGGCACGCCGGCGCGCCGCGCGGACCGCGACAGCCCTTCCGCCAGGTCACGCGTGGTCTTCTCCAGCCGTTCCCATGCGCCGGGAACGCCGAGCTCCTTCAGCGTGGCGATCCCCGCGCTCATCGCGAGGGGATTTCCCGAAAGCGTTCCGGCCTGGTACATCGGGCCCGCCGGGGCGACCATGCGCATGACGTCGCGGCGTCCCCCGTAGGCACCCACGGGCAGACCGCCGCCAATCACCTTTCCCAGCACGGTGAGGTCCGGCACGATTCCGTACAGCGCCTGGGCGCCGCCGGGGTGCACGCGGAAGCCCGTCATCACCTCGTCGAATACGAGGAGCGCGCCGTCGGCCTTCGTCACCGCGCGAAGCCCCGGCAGAAATCCCTCGTCGGGCAGGACGACGCCCATGTTCCCCGCGACCGGTTCGACGATCACCGCCGCGATCTTTCCCCGATGACGGTCGAAGATCTCTTCCACGGCGGAAAGGTCGTTGTACCCGCACGAGAGCGTATCCGCCGTGACCGCGGCCGGAACCCCGGGTGAATCCGGCAGGCCGAGGGTGGCCGCACCGGAGCCTGCCTGCACGAGCAGCATGTCCGCGTGGCCGTGATACCCGCCGGCGAACTTCACGATCTTGTCCCGGCCGGTGAATGCGCGGGCCAGGCGCAGCGCGCTCATCACTGCTTCCGTTCCCGAATTGACGAACCGGATCAGCTCCACGCTCGGCACCAGGCCGCGGATCTGCCGGGCAAGCGCGAGCTCCAGCGGGCTGGGCGCGCCGAAGCTCGTGCCGCGCGCGGCCGTCTCCGCGAGCGCGGCGAGGACGCGCGGATGCGCGTGGCCGAGAACCAGGGGGCCCCAGGACAGCACGTAGTCGATGTAGCGGTTGCCGTCGACGTCGAAGAGCCAGGGGCCTTCGCCTCGTGCGATGAACAGCGGCTCGCCGCCAACGGCCTTGAACGCCCGCACCGGAGAATCGACGCCCCCGGGAAGAAGATCGAGGGCTTCCGCGAAAAACGCGCGGGACTTTTCGAGATTCGACCGCCTCTTCTGCTGCTTCACGTGTGCGCTCCCCCTCTGGCCAGATAGCCGAGCGCCTCCGCGGCCGCCCGGGCTCCGGAGGCGATGCACTGCGGGATACCCACCCCGCCGTACGAGCCGCCCGCGAGGAAGAGGCCGGGGAGCGCCGCGGCGCGGTCGCTGATGGCCTCCACCCTCCGGACGTGCCCGACCGTGTACTGCGGCATGCCCAGGCCCCATCGGTGCAGCCTCTGCAGCACGGGGGCGGCCGTGATTCCCAGCGTGGCGGACAGCTCGCCGCGGGCCAGCGCGAAGAGCTCTTCGTCGGATCGTCCCAGCAGGTCCCGGCGGCCGAACCGGCCCGCGGACAGCCGAAGCAGAACGCAGTCTTCCGGCGCCCGCCCTCCCCACTTCTGCGAGCTCCAGGTGCAGGCGACCAGGTCGCTGCGCTCGACGCTCGGGATGAGGTAGCCGTAGCCGTCGAGCGGATGGGCCACCTCCGCGCGCCGGTAGCCGAGGTGGATCACCACGGTGGAGGCAAACGGGATCAGGCCCAGCAGCTCGTGCATGCCGGGGTCCAGGGCCGCGACGAGGCGCGCGGCCGCGTGCGCCGGGGCCGCCACGATCAGCGCATCGACTTCGCGCGGCGGGCCGTCGGAAAGCTCGACGCGGTAGCCGTACCCGTGCCTCCGCACCGACTCCGCCGTGATTCCGCGGAGAATCGAGATGCCGGTGAGCCGCTTCTCGAGCGCGCGGACCAGCTCCCCCATCCCGTTCGGAAAGGTGAGGAACGCGGGAGGCGCGGCAGCCTCCGCAGCCCGGGCGCGGCGCGGCGGGCTGAGGATCGCCTCGCGGCTCAGGAGGGTGGCGTCCCCCGCATGGATGCCTCCCACGAGCGGCTCCACCAGGAGGTGGAAGGCCTCTTCCCCGTACCGCCCGATTATGAAGGAGGCCACGGACTCGTCGTCGCCGCCCGTCCAGGCCGGCATCGAAGGCTCCTCCTGGACCCGCTGTTTGCCCGCTTCCGACAGGAGGGGACTGACGGCAAGAGCGGCGGTGTCCATGGGCACCAGGCCGGAAAATCCCGCGGGCAGGGGTGACAGGGCGTGGCCGTGCATGATGAAGGAGGCGGCCTTCCGCGGCGTCCGGGGAATGAGACGACCCGCGATGCCCAGCTCCTCGCACAGCTGCAGGGCCTCGGGCCGGGTCGTGAGGAAGCTGTCCGGTCCCTGTTCCAGGAGGAAGCCGTCCGCCGTGTCGGTGCGGAGCTTTCCGCCCGCCTGCGCCTCACCCTCGATGAGGGTGATCTCGATCCCCGCCCCGGACCGCGAAGCCTTCCAGGCAGCCGCCAGGCCGGCGATCCCTCCGCCGATGATGGCGAGTCTCTTCACGATGCGGACCCGTTGGCGGTGAAGCCGGCTTCTCGGGCCCGGGCGGCTACCGCATTTGCGAGAGCTTCGATGAAAAGGGGGTCGTCATTCAAGGAAGGCGGCCGCTCCAGGCGCATGCCGAGAGCTTCCGCGCGCCGGCGGGCCTCGATATCGACATCGTAGAGGACCTCCACGTGATCAGCCACGAAACCAACGGGGACGCAGACGACCGAACGGACGCCCCGGCGCGAAAGCTCGGTGAGGGCGTCGGGAAGGTCCGGACCCAGCCACGGCTCGGGGCTCTTGCCGGCGGATATGTAGCTCCACGACCATCGCTCGGGCGGCAGGCCGGCGCGCAGTGCGCACTGGCGGGCGGTTTCGCGGACCTGCGCATCGTACGGATCTCCCTCCGCGATGACCCGGGACGGGAGGCTGTGGGCGCAGAACACGACGTGTGTCTCCGCGCGCTCCTCAGCCGGCCACCTGCCGATGCCCTCGATGACCCTGCGGGCAAGCGCGTCCAGCAGCGCCGGTGAATCGTGGTAGCTCTTCACAAGGGCGAACTCGATCGAAGTCCGGTAGAGCTCCTGCCCCGCCTCGATCTTCCGGAAATACCGTTCCGTGTTCATCGAGCTGTAGTGCGGGGCGAGGACGATTCCGACCGCCCGCGTGATCCCGTCCTCCGCCATTGCCCCCACGACCTCCTCGATCCACGGCGACCAGTGCCGCATGCCGAGGTAGCAGCGGAACACCGCGGGATCCAGCCGCGCGGAAAGAGCGGCACGCTGGCCGAGGCTGCGCGCGCGCAGGGGGGATCCTCCCCCGATCTGGCGGTAGTGATCGGCGATCTCCTCCACGATCGCCCGGGGGGTAGGCCGGCCCCGGCGGATATCGGCGAGATAGCCGGGCACGTCCTCCAGGGTATCCGGGCCGCCATAGGCCATGAGCAGGACACCGACCGGCGCGCTCATCCCGGGGCTCCGGTCCAGGCGTGCACGTGATCGACCAGCCGGGCGACCGAATCGACGGCCGTTTCCGGGAGGATACCGTGGCCGAGGTTGAAGAGGTGCCCGCTGCCGCCCGCCGCCGCGAGGACCGCGTCGATGCGGGGCTCCAGCTCCCGCCACGGGGCGAGAAGGGCGACGGGATCGAGATTCCCCTGGATGGCCTGGGCGGCGCCGATGCGCCGGCGGTAGGCGTCGATGGGCAGCCGCCAGTCCACGCCGACCACGTCGCCCCCGCAGGCGGCCACATCCTCGATGTAGGCCGCGGTGCCCGTGCTGAAATTGATCACGGGCACCCCTGCCGCCCGAACGGCGGTGAACAGCTGCGTGTTGTAGGGCTGGACGTAGCGCCGGTAGTCGTCCCTGCTGAGAGCGATGCCGGCCCAGGAGTCGAAAACCTGCAGGGCGGAGGCGCCTGCCCGGGCCTGCGCGCAGAGAAAATCGGCGAGAACCGTGACGAGCTTCGACATCAGCCGGCCCCAGGCCGCGGGCTCCGCGTACATGAGGGCCTTGGTCTTCGCGTAGTTCCTGCTCCCCGTCCCCTCGATCGCATAGCTGGCCAGCGTGAAAGGCGCGCCGGTGAAGCCGATGAGCGGCGTGCCGCTGGAGTGCAGCTCCGCGCGCGCCAGCGCGATGGCCTCCAGGTGGGCTCCCAGCGCTTCCGCCGCGGGCGGGACGGCGAGAACGTCGACGTCGCGGGTCCGGGAGACGGGGTTGCCGATGCGCGGGCCTTCCCCGTCCCCGGCGCCGAAGGAGACCTGGAAGCCCATGCCGGCGAGGGGCGGGAGGATGTCCATGAAGATGATCGCCGCGTCCAGCGGGAAGCGCCGCAGGGGCTGGAGAGTCGCCTCGACGGCGAGCTCGGGCGAGGAGAGGAGCTCCATCATCGAGTGGCGCTCTCTCAGGGCGCGGTACTCGGGGAGGTACCGGCCCGCCTGTCGCATGAGCCACACCGGCGTGTGCGGCGCGGGCTCGCGCCGGCAGGCCTTCAGGAAGGCCGAACCGGTGGATTGCCCCACTGCGCTCATGCGGAAGGCGCCTGCCAGACGGCGCGGCCGACGAAGAACGGGCCCAGCCGCGAGAGGTACCGGGAGGTCTGACGGGTCTTCCGCATCCGCTGGACGACGGCAGACAGCGGGTACAGCTCTGCGCCCAGGATGCCGATCACGAAGTCATTGTCGTCCTTCGACAGCCCGTGGCAGGAGAGGCGGATATCGTGGGCCGCTCCCGCCTTGCCGAAGGTCTGGCCGACTCCCCCGTGCTCGGCGAGCACGGCGTGCTGCTCCTTTTCCGGCAGCTCCTCGAAAGCCCCGGACCGTCGAAGCGGGTACCAGATCGCCCACGGCAGCGCCGGGCTGCACAGCCGGCCCCGGGGGCGAGTGATGAGGGCCTCTTCAAGGTCGGCCTCCCAGCCCATGGAGTAGGTCCGGCCGAGCATGGTGAACTCCTCCCGGAACCGCAGTCCCGAGAAGGCCTCCCCGACGAGGGGGCGCACGGTGGAGAGGAAATAGCCGGGATCCTCGTCGAAGGTGAGCAGGCCGATCCCCGTCGGATCGTTCACCTCCTCGTACAACACCCCGTGGATGCCGCGGCCGCCGAGGAGCGCGGCGAGCGGTCGGGAGTCACGGCACCCGTCGAAGACGAGGAGCTGGACGAACAGCCGACGAGCCAGGCTCTGGGGCTCCCCGTTCCGCGTCCTGCCCTTTTCGTCGAGGTCGAGAAGGGCCGTTGCCGTTGGCCGCGCTGGTTCCGGCGGCCGCGCCGGATCCGGTGGCCGCGGTGATGCTGGCGGCTGCGCCGGGTCCGCGCGCCCCGCGCTCACTCCGTCAGCCATGGCGCCGCCTCCTTCGCGTGATAGGTGATCACGAGGTCCGCGCCGGCGCGCCGGATGCCGGTGAGCGCCTCCCGCACGGCCGACTTCTCGTCCAGCCAGCCGCGCGCCGCCGCGGCCTTGAGCATCGCGTATTCACCGCTCACGTTGTAGCCGACGAGCGGGTGCGCGGGAAAACTGTCACGGAGCAGGCGGATCACGTCCAGGTACGGGAGCGCGGGCTTGACCATGAGAAAGTCCGCGCCTTCCTGCACGTCCAGCGCGGCCTCCCGCAGCGCTTCGCGCGAGTTCGAGGGATCCATCTGGTGGCTGCGCCGGTCGCCGAACTTCGGCGCCCCCTCCGCGGCCTCGCGAAAGGGACCGTAGAATGCCGACGCGTACTTCACGGCGTAAGACATGATCGGAAGATGGGAGAATCCCCCGCCGTCGAGAGCCCCCCGCATCGCGCCCACCATGCCGTCGATCATCCCGCTGGGCGCCACGACGTCCGCCCCGGCCTCGGCGTGCGAAAGGGCGACTCTCTGCAATACATCCAGTGTCTCCCCGTTCAGGAGGTACCCCTCCGGCAGGGACGGCACGGGGCGCGGTGTCCCCGTGTTCAGGATGCCGCAGTGGCCGTGATCGGTGTATTCGCACAGGCAGACGTCGGTGACGATCACCAGGTCAGGGCACAGGTCCTTCACCGCCCGGATGGCGCGCGGGATGATGCCGTCTTTCGCATGGCTCTCGGACCCACGGGCATCCTTCGCCGCGGGTATGCCGAAGAGGAGGATCGCGGGGATGCCCAGCCCTGCCGCCTCGCGCGCCTCCTGGGCGAGGTTCTCTACGGAGAGCTGGAACACGCCCGGCATGGATTGCACGGGGGTGCGCACGCCGCGGCCGTGCACGGCGAACAGCGGATAGATGAGGTCACCGGGGGAGAGGGACGTCTCCCGGACCATCCCCCGCAGGGCGGGCAGCGCGCGAAGACGGCGCGGCCGGGCCGCGGAGGACTCCTGCGCGGGGTTCATGGCGAACCGCCCCGCGCCCGCGCGATATGACGCCCCAGGGCGGCCACGAGACCTTCCGTGGTGTGCTCGGGTGACTCCACCTCCACGAGCAGGCCGCGGTCCTTCGCGGTGGAGGCGGTCGACGGGCCGATGCACGCGATGACCGCGCGGCGCGCCGCGTCGGCAAGCGGGCCGCCGCCGCGGACCACATCGCACCACGCGATGACCGCGGAGCTGCTGGTGAAAAGCACCGCGTCCAGGCCGGGTCCGACGGGTTCGAGCTCTTCCCGGGTGGGAGCGCGAGACTCCGTCCGGTAGGCCGGAACATCATCCACGATCGCGCCGCGCTGCCGCAGCAGGGCCGCCGCGTCGTCGCGGCCCTCCAGCGCGCGCGGCATCAGCACGCGCACCCCCGCAAAGCCTCCCGGCGTGGCGCCGAGGATCCCCTCGGCCAGCGCGGTGCCGGTGTGGACGCCGGGGACGAAGTCGACGCTCACACCGCCGCGCTCGAGGGCCGCCCGCGTGGCAGGCCCCACCGCCGCGGTCCGGGGCGCACCCTTCGCCCAGCGCATCCCGGGCCGCGTCGCCCGAAGCCTCTGCAGGAAGAACTCCACCCCGTTCGCGCTTGCGAACACGAGCCAGTGGTAGGAGTCCAGGCGCCCGATAGCCTCGTCCAGGCCGCGCGTGTCTTCCATCGGACTGATCCTGATCAACGGGACCGAGATCGGCATGGCGCCGGCCGCGGAGAGCATCCGGCACAGGTCGTCGGCCTGCTCGCGCGGGCGGGTGACCAGCACGCGCAATCCCCGGAGGGATAGGCCGTCCGCGGGCGCGGGAGCGGCCTGACGGCTCGCGGAGGCGATCAGGTCAGCGGCACCCTCGCGCAGCGCCCTGCGGGCGAGCTCCGCGCCCAGCGCCGCGGGGTCGGTGCCCTCGCTCTCGACGTCCACCGAGCGGCTCCCGTCGAGGGCGGAGACCCGCCCGCGGAGATGAAGGCGCGAACCCTGCCCATGTGCGAATGCGCCGACAGGCGCCGAGCAGCCGCCGCCGAGGGCGCGCAGGAAACCCCGCTCCGCGTCCGTCTCGGCGTGAAGCGCCGGCTCGTCAATCTCGGCGAGCACGCGCCGGGTTTCCAGATCCCGGGTCCGGCACTGCACGGCAATGGCTCCCTGTCCGGGCGCGGGAAGGACGAGGGAAACTTCGAGCCATTCGGAAATTTTCCCGGCCAGTCCGAGCCGAAGCACGCCGGCGCCGGCGAGGAGTGTCGCATCGAACTCTCCGGACTCCACTTTCCTTATCCGGGTCTCCACGTTCCCCCGTATGGGGCGCATGACGAGATCCGGCCGCCGGGACAGCAGCTGCGCCTGCCGCCGCGTGCTGCTGGAGCCGATCACCGCTCCGGGAGGAAGCTCGGCCAGGCGCAGCCCCCCCCGGGAAACGAGCACCTCGCGCACTTCCTGCCGCCCGAGCACGGCGCCGACGCACAGCTCCTCCGGGTCCTCCACCGGCAGGTCCTTCAACGAGTGCACCGCGATGTCGATCTCCGACGCGCGCAGGGAGCCCTCGATGCGCTCCGTGAAAACGCCATCACCGCCGATTTCCGGCAGCGGTCGATCGGAAATGTCGTCCCCCCGCGTCTCGATCGGCACGATGTCGCACACGACCCCGCGGCCCCGAAGGAGGGATGCCACCGTCTGCGCCTGCCAGAGGGCCAGCCGCGACGAGCGGGTGCCGAGGCGGACCGTGGAGGGGCGGGTGCCGCTCATTCCGCGGCTCCGAAAAGCTGGCGGATGGCCTCGGCGTATTCCGCCGCGTGCCCATTGCCTGCCTCGGCACGGAGCCGCGTGGCCGGGTCGTGCAGGAGCCGCGCGACCAGGGAGGTGGCAAGACCCTCGACCTCGTTCCAGGACTGCTCGTCCAGCCGCGGCAGGCGCTGCCGGGCCCTCTGGAGCACCTCGCCGCGAATCGCCGCGGCCCTCCGCCACAATTCGCCGATGACGGGGCGCAGGGCCAGCTCCTTCATCCGCAGCCGCAGCAGCTCCCGGTCTTCGCGGATCATCTCTTCCGTCAACAGTTCTTCCGGCGAGGGGCAGGAAGACTCGTGATCCTGCTTGAACGAGTCGATGTCCAGGAGGGTGACGCCGGGGAGCCCGTTCGCCTTCGGATCGATCGTGCGCGGGACGGAGATGTCGATGAGCACGAGGTTCCGACCCGCCCGATTAATCGCTGCGCCGGCACAAAGCTCCGCGGGGAGAAGCGGCGCAGTGGCCCGCGTGGTGCTGATCAGCAGGTCGCATGCGCCGACGAGCGCCGGCAGCGCGGAGAGGGGGTGGGCGGCGAAGTTCCCGCGCGCCGCGGCGGCCGCCGCGCGCTCCGCGATCCTGCTCACGACATGGACGCGCCGTGCCCCGCGTTCGCGAAGGCTCTGCAGGACGGTCCGGCCGAGCGCGCCGGTGCCGATCACCACCGTGCGGACACTGGCGAGCGGCCCGCAAAGCTCCTCGGCGCGCGCGACAGCCATGGAACCGATGCTGGATGCCTTCGCGGCAAAGCCGATCCGAGCCCGGGCTCGCCGGCCGCCCCGGAGTGCTTCCTGGAACAGGGTGGAGAGAGCGACCCCGGCCGTCCCTCCTGCCTGGGCCGCCGCGTAGGCGCGGGCGACCTGGCGCAGGATCTGCGATTCCCCCACGGCCAGTGAATCCAGGCCGCAGACGACGCGGAACAGGTGGTCTACCGCTGCCCACCCGTCGTGGCGAAACACGCGGCCCGCGAGCTCTTCCGGTCCCAGCCCGGAGCGGCGGCAGAGAAGATGCACCAACTCCACCGGCAGTCCTTCGAAGCGCGGCGGAGCCGGACCCGGCCGCAGCACCGTGTGAGGCGCGGCGTAGATCTCCGTCCGGTTGCACGTGGAGAGGATGACTCCCTCGCAGAGACGCTTCCCGCCGTCGTCACGGGCGCGGAAGGGCTCGAGTGCGCTCGCAAGCCCGTCCGCCGGAATGGACAGGCGCTCGAGCAGGTCCAGGGATGCGCCGTGATGGCTCACCCCGATGCAGAATACCGCGTGTTCGAGAGGGACTGTGGCTTTCACCTCGGGTTGATTCTCCGCGGCAGGCGACATTCGGCATGCCCAGGCTCCGCCGGCCGATTTCTACTTCCGCAGACAAGCTTAATCAGCGCCACCTTTGAAGTCAAATCCGGGGCACACCACGCGCAGCGCGATTATCTCTTGTCCTTGTAAATGTCCCGGAAGGTCTGGCCCATGGCGCTGTACTTGTCCTCCTTCTCCGCGGCTGCCTCCCGGGGAAACATGCTCGAGAAGTAGGTATGGACGTAGTCGACCCGGGCAAGGATGTTCTCCGCCACGGTCTTCGCCAGCTTCGCGCGGTCGGGCTGGAAACGCAGGCATACCTTGCACAGCTCGAGGATCATCTTCTTGCCCAGCCGGCGGAAGCCGTCGAAGCGCATGTCGAAAAACCGCATGTCGTATCCCTGGAAATGCTCGACTTTCAGCGGCGTGAGGTAGCGCGTCTTTTCCATCCGCTGCCAGCCGAAGGATTTCGCATTTCCCGTGATCTTCGTGCCGGGGTGCAGCAGGTCGACGTTGGAGAAGTCGATCGCGATGATGATCTGGTCGTTGCGCGAGTTGTAGCGGATCATGTAGTTGTTCGGGTTCCTGTCCTCGTCGCCGTAGATCCATCGATTCACCAGGTCCAGGACGAGCTGCTCCTTCAGCTGCCGGATGTCGGTGTAGTTTGCGCCGGAAAGCTGTTCGGCGTGCGTGATGATGCGGGTGGCCTTGTACGCGACGCCGTCGATGCGCGTGACGATCGTGGGCGCCGAGATCGTGCGGGTGAAGAAGTCCAGGAAAAAACAGATTGCCCCCATGGCGGGTCCCCGCGCGTCTTCCGCGGAGATCGGCTTCACGATCCATCGCGCCCGCGGATCCCCGCGCTCCGCGGCGCCCACGTAGTCGCGCACCTCCGCGAAGAAGGGCACCTTCATCGAGCGGTCGATGGCGAGGAAGTCGTCCACCGCGAAAGCCTCGAGAAGCTGGGAAAAGCTGCGGTCCGCGCAGAGGAGGCGGATGAGCTCTTCGTCGTGCAGGAACCCCGTGACGTCGCTGTAGTCGGTGTGCGCCATGTTCCGTTTCCGTTTCTCTCGAACCGCTAGTCGTTGTCCAGCACGAAGTGCCGCGCCTTCAGACCGAGATCGGCATATTTGACCCTGTAGGCCGACGATCCGTGCACCGAGACATACGGGCACTTCGTGTCCAGAGTGGCGTACAGGATGACGTGATCGTGACAGCCCAGTGCATCGATCCAGATCGAATCCTCTTCCCCCCACTTCCACATCGGGTTGTGGCCCACGAAAATGGGAATGTTCTTCGGACAGCCGAGGAGCCGGCGCGCCTCGTCGAGGTCCTCGGGACCGTACTCCTTCATGCTGGGTGTCGAACGCGTTTCATTGAGACGGTTCCAGGTGAGCTGCCACAGGTAGTTCTCGAAGTGGCGGACGTTCACCAGCTCGGTGCGGGTCATGCCCCCGCGCGCGGGCCCGGCGTGGACGGCGAGGAAATACCGGTGGATGATGAAGAGCGGAAGCGCGTCGAAAAACTCCTGCATGAGCGCCACGTACTGCTTCCCCCGGGCCTGCAGGAGGGCCTCCCGGTAGAGGAGCCCCTGCTGGATCCCCAGCTTGGAAAGCTCCGGCGCGAAGGAATCGTGGTTTCCCAGGAGGTACAGGACGTTTCCGGGGAACTCGTTGATGAGCCCGATGATGATGTCCATGATTTCGATGGAAGAGTCCATGGCGTAGGTGAACCCGGTCTTGTCGTTGTGCACGGCGTCGCCGAGGAAGAGCAGGACCGCCTTGTCCTGTTTCACCTTCACGAGCGTGTCATCGTCCTTCAGGATGGCCTGCAGGTTCCTCACGTTCGCGTGGAGATCGCCGATGATGATGAACTCCCGCTTTTCCGTCCGCGGAAACTCCACCAGGCCGCCGGGTGCGCCGTCCGAGGCCCGGGGCCGCAGCGCAGGATCGATCGAAAACACGTTGCGCACGGCGTCACGCAGCGCCTTCAGGGGGGCCGGCCCTCGCGCCGTCGACTTTCGGGGGGTGGTGGTCATCGGGTGAGGCGTATTATCGATGCGCGAGCGGGGCGTGTCAATTCGAATGACGGATCGCACGGCGGGTGTGGTAGATTTACAGGCAGCATGCTGCCGGAATACTTCGATCCGATCCGCACCCGCGTCTCGGCGGCGCTGCGCCGTTTCCTCGACGAGAAGAAAGAAGCGCTGGCGGCCGTGAACCCGCTGGGACCTGATGCGGCCGGGCGGCTCACCGATTTCTCCCTGCGCGGGAAGATGATCAGGGGCTGCCTCGTGCACCTCGGCTGGGCTCTCGCCCGCGGCGGCGCGGACGGCGCCGATGGCAGTGCGGCGGCCGCGAACGCGGGCGCCGCCATGGAGCTGTTCCACTCGGGCCTGCTCGTCCACGACGACATCATGGACAGGGACCTCGTGAGGCGGGGCCAGCCCTCGATTTTCCAGCAGTATGCGGTGGTCGCGGCGCGCGACGGCCGCAGCGATCCGGCGCACGTGGGCCAGGCGCTCGGGATCTGCGCCGGTGACGTGGCCTGCTTCATGGCCTTCGAGCTGCTGGCCCGGACGGACGCGCCGGCTGCCGTGATCCGCAGCGTGCTGGAGCTGTGCGCGCGCGAGCTTTCCGCGGTGGGCATCGCCCAGATGCAGGATGTGACCTGGGGCGCCTCGAAGGCCGCCGTGGACGTCGACGACATATTGAGGATGTACACCCACAAGACGGGACGGTACAGCTTCACCCTCCCGCTGCTGGCCGGGGCCATGCTCGCCAACGCCCCGTCTGACCTGTGCGCGACGCTGGGGCGGCTCGGCGAGAGTATCGGGCTGCTCTTCCAGATCCGCGACGATGAGCTGGGGCTCTTCGGCGACCCCGGGGAGCTGGGCAAACCGGTGGGGTCCGACGTGCGGGAAGGAAAGAAGACCCTGATCGTCTCGTCGCTCATGGCAGCGGCGGGTCCCGAGGAACGCAACCGGCTCGACGGCATCCTCGGAAATCCCCGCGCGGCGCCTGCAGACATCGACTATGTCCGCCGGCTCGCCTCTTCCGCGCCGGCCCGGGCACGGATCGAGGCGGTCACCGCGCGCCTCACCGCGAAGGCAGAGGCGGCCATCGACTCGATCGCATCGGGAACCGACGTGGACCGGGCCGCGCTGCGGAGCCTTCTGGACTTCACCACGTCCCGCAGGCAATGATGACGGGGTGAAACGCCTGTCCGGATTCCACCGGCACGACCTGCCGGGACGCCGGGACGCGCTGAAGCTCAGATTCGCGTTCGAGGGCGACGAGTGGGAAGCGCTCTCGGCGACCCCGGCGCTCCGGGAAATCTCGGACGTGATGGTGGAGTGCGCCGTCGGGTGCCTTGCCCTGCCCCTCGGCGTTGCTGAAGGGTTCCTGATCGACGGCGAAGAGGTCGCCGTTCCCCTGGCGGTGGAGGAGCCCTCCGTCATCGCCGCCGCCTCTTTTGCCGCGCGCCTGGTGCGGAGGGCCGGCGGCTTTCGCACGTGGGCCACGGATCCCCTCATGACGGCGCAGGTTTTCCTGGAAGAGGTGAGCGAGGCGGGCGAGAGCAGGCTCCGAGGGTCCGCGTCTCCGGTGCGGGCTGCCCTTGCGGCACCGCTCGCCTCTCTCGAGCGACGGGGCGGGGGATTCCGCGAGGTGCGGGTTTTCCGGCTGCCCCGGACCGGAGCGGTCCGGGTGGACGTGATCGTCGACGTGCGGGACGCAATGGGAGCGAACAGGCTGAATACGTCGGCCGAGCTCCTGCGGCCCCTGCTGGAGGAGCTGAGCGGCGGGCGCGTGCTGATGTCCATCCTCAGCAACGAAGCGCGCGAGCGCGTGGCGGGAGCCCGTGTGGACATCCCCCCGGAGGAGCTGGAGGCCGGGCTTCCTTCCGGTATCGATGGCAGCGAGGCAGCCAGGAGGATTGCGGCCGCCTCGCGCATCGCGCAGGAAGACCCGTCCCGGGCGGTCACGCACAACAAGGGAATCATGAATGGAATTTCCAGTCTCGCCCTGGCCACGATGAACGATGTCCGGGCCGTGGAAGCCGCGGCGCACGCATGGGCGGCCCGCACGGGACGATACGCGGGGCTCAGCACCTGGGTCCTGCGCGACGGCGTGCTCTGCGGCGAGCTGGAGCTCCCGCTCGCCCTGGCCACGGCAGGCGGCTCGGTGGACTTTCACCCGGCCGCGCGCGCGAGCCTGCGCATCCTCGGATTCCCGGATGCGCCCCGGCTGTCACGCATCGCCGCCGCGGTCGGACTGGCGCAGAACCTCGCCGCCCTGCGGGCGCTGGTGACCGACGGGATCCAGAAGGGCCACATGCGCGCGCACGCCGCGCGGCTTGCCTGGCGGGTCGGGGCGCGCGGCGGGGAAGTTCGGATGCTTGCCGGCGAGCTTGCGAAGACGGGAACGCGGGACGAGCCCGGCGCCCGCGCCCAGCTCGCCCGGATGCGGGAAAGGCTCGCCAGGAGCGACAGGGAGGGATCGCGGTGAGCGGCGAGGCGGTCTGCCGCGCAGGACCGAGCCTGGCCCTCATCAAGTACTGGGGGAAGTCCGTGAAGGGGGACAACCTCCCCGCCACACCGAGCCTCGCGGTGACCCTCGGCGGGGTGTACACCGAGACCCGCGCCTCGGTGCTGGAAGGGATGCCGCCCGCGGCAGCCTCGTCGGACGCGATCACCGTGGACGGCGTCCGCCAGGACCCGGCGCGGTACGCGTTCTTCTTCGATTCGCTGCGGCACACCCTGGAGATCACGGCCCGGTTCCGGGCCTCCAGCACCAACACGTTCCCCACGTCGGCGGGCCTGGCGAGCTCCTCGTCCGGCTTCGCGGCGCTCACCGGGGCGTGCGCCCATGCGGCCGGCTGCGAGCCTTCCACAGCCGACCTCTCCGCCATCGCGCGGGCCGGCTCCGCCTCCGCCGCCCGCTCCGTGTTCGGCGGGTTCGTGCTCCTTCCCGCGGGCGGGCGGCGGGCCCGGCAGATCTGCGGGCCCGAGCACTGGCCGGACCTCCGCGTGGTCGTCGCCGTCACGCACCGCGCGCCCAAGCCCGTGCCCTCCCGGCGCGCGATGGAGGAGACGCGCGCGAGCTCGCCGTACTATTTTTCCTGGATCAAGGAGTCCGCGGAGCTGCTTCCCGAGGCCCTGCGCGCGCTGGAGACCCGGGACCTCGAGCTGCTCGGGGAAACGGCGCGGCGCAGCTACAGCCTCATGCACGGCGCCATCCTCGGCGCCCAGCCGCCCCTGCTGTACTGGCTGCCCGCCACGGTGGCGGTGATCCACGCCTGCGCGGCGATGCGGGCCGCGGGCATCGGTGCCTGGGAAACGATCGACGCGGGTCCGCAGGTGAAAATTCTCTGCCTGGCGAAAGACGTGGAGGCGATCGTCGGCCGCGTCGGGTCCCTCGGAAGCGGCATCCAGACGCTGCTCTGCCGGCCCGGCCCCGGTCTTCAGTACGGGCCCGAATGCCCGTGAGCCGCACACGCCTCACGGTGCCGGGAAACATCCTTCTGCTCGGCGAATATGCGGTGCTCGAGCAGGGCGGGCTGGGCCTCGCGATGGCGGTGGATACCCGGGTACGGCTCGCGGCGTCCCCCGCGGAAAGCCTTCTCATCGAGACCGCGTGGTCCGGCCGGCTGGTTTCCTGGACGCCGGCTCGCCCGGCAGAGAGCCCGCTCCTGAGCGCCGCGGTGCAGGAGGTTTCGGAGTTTCTCGGCACGGCGTGCGCCGCACGGGTACATCTCGATTCCTCCGGGTTTTTTTCCGCGGATGGGAGAAAAACCGGCCTGGGATCGAGCGCCGCGGTGAGCGTCGCGCTCGTCTGCGGCCTGCTCTGCGCGGCCGGCGCTCGATCCGCCGCGCGCGGACCGACAGCACCCTCCCTGGCGTTGCGGGCGCACCGGCGGGCGCAAGGCGGAAGGGGCAGCGGGTACGACATCCTCACGTCGTTTCACGGCGGCACCGGCCTTTTCCACGGCGGGGTCGTGCCCGAGTGGGACCCCTGTGCCCTGCTGGGCGGTATGAAGGTTCTGCTGTTCGCCGGCGCCGCACCCGTGTCCACGGCCGACGCTGTCGCGCGGTACGAGGCCTGGAAGGAACGCAATCCGGGCGCGGCGAAGGACTACCTTCGGGAATCGAATGACGCCATCCGTGCGTTTGGCGAGGCCGGCTCCGCCGACCGGGCGCTGCCGTGGCTCGGCGCCTGCAGGAAGCTGGGAATCCAGCTGGGGCGGTCCATCGGTGTCCCGGCCGAGCTGCCGGTCCCGCCGGGCCTCGACCCGCAGTGGTGCAAGGCGCTGGGCGCGGGAAACGAGCTGGGTCTTTGCCTTCTCCCGCCCGGAGTTCCGGTCCCTGCCTTGGACGGCCTTCGTTGCCTGCCGCGGGCGCATGCGGGCGTGACATGGGAGGAGTAGGCCGTTCATCGGGAAAGCTGATCCTCTTCGGCGAGCACGCCGCGGTCTACGGGCATCCGGCAGTCGGTGTTTCGCTGCCCGAGGGCACCACCGTACGCTTCGACCGGCCGCTCCTGGCGGCATTTCAGGATGCGGCGCGGTCGGAATGGGAGCTGGGCTCGATCCCACGGGAAGACCAGGCGGGAGTCCGGGCCATACTGTCCCGGCTGGAGAACGCCATCCCGCAGCTGGCGTCCCGCGGCCGCTGCGCCGTGCGGATCGAATCCAGGGTGGCGCGGAACGTCGGCTTCGGAAGCTCCGCCGCCCTCTGCGGGGCGTTCGCACGGGCCGCGCTTGCGTTGGCGGGAGCCGAGGAAGCGGCGGACCGGGAACCGGCGAAGGCCTGGGCCCTGGCCCACGACGCGGAACGCATCTTTCACGGAACGCCCTCGGGAGTCGACACCGGGCTTTCCCTGCTGGGCGGCACGTGCGTGCTTCGTCCCCGGCCCCCGGGCCTTCCAGAGTATCGACGAGTTCCTTCGGTGGCGCTGCACCTCGTCGTGGGCGCCGTGCCCAGGCGCACGGACTGCGCAGCCCTCATCGCCGGACTGGGCGCGCGGCTGAGATCGGGAGACGCTGCGGCGCGCGCCTCTGTTGACGCGCTGGGAAGAATTTCCGCCGAAGCCGCGGAGGTCCTGTCGTCCGGCGCGGCGGAAGTCGAGGAACCCCTTGGAGAGCTCGCCGGCAGGGCGATGGATCAGCTTCGGGCGCTCAGCCTGGGCACGCCGGAGCTCGACCGGCTCCTGGAGGCGGCCCGTGCCGCCGGCGCGCGGGGCGGAAAGCTGAGCGGTGCGGGCGGCGGCGGCGCATTCTTCGCCGTGGCGGGAGACCGGGCGGCTGCCGCGCGGATCGCCTCCCGCATCCGGGACGCCGCGGCGGAAGCAGGGATCGCGCTCACCTCTTCCCTCCGCCTCGTCCAGATCTGAGTCAGCGCGCGTCCTCCCGCGCGGCGCGTTCGAACGATTCCACGCCGGCGGCGAGCGCCGGCTCCAGCCACACGGTTCCCCTGCGCAGCTCGGCGAGCGTGCGCGACCCGGTGAGGAGCATGACAGTGCGCACCGTCTTCTCCAGCTGCCGGAACAGTTTCACGACGCTGCCCGCGCCTCCTGCGGTCACGGCCCGGATGGCGGGAAGCGCCACGCCCGCCAGCGCCGCGCCCATCGCCACGGCTTTTGCCGCGTCCATGCCGGACCGGATGCCGCCCGAGGCGAGCACGCGGTCCCGTCCCGTGCGGCAGGCGGCCAGGAGCAGCGCGGTGGGCATTCCCCAGCCGGCGAACTCGGCCGCCACGGAACGCTCTTCCGCGGGGAGACGGTAGGATTCCACGGTGATCCAGTTGGTGCCGCCCGCTCCCGCGAGGTCGACGTAGGCGACCCCCGCGCGGAGGAGCTCCCGCACCAGGGACGGCAGGATCCCGAACCCGGTCTCCTTCACGATCACCGGCAGCGGGCACTGTTCGCACAATCGGGCGATCACCTGCTTCAAGCTTCGAAAGTCCCTGTCCCCCTCGGGCTGGAAGAGCTCCTGGCCGGCGTTCAGGTGAACGACGAGTGCCTGCGCTTCCAGGCGCTGCACCAGGGAGAGGAGCGCGGGAACATCGCCGTCGCGCGCCTGCACGGCGCTGATGTTCGCCAGCACCGGGACGTCCGGGGCCAGCGGCTTGACATGGAAGTGCGGGAACAGGGCGGGGTCTTCCATGAGCACGCGGATCGAGCCCAGGCCGACGGGAATGCGCAGCTCCTGGGCCGCGGCGGCCAGCTCGCGGTTCGCCTTGAAGCCCCCTTCGGAGCCCCCGGTCATGCAGGAAATGAAGAGTGGGCTCGCGATCCGCGAGCCGAGAAACGTCTGCGAAGTGTCCAGCTCGTGCTCGGCGATCTCGGGCAGGGCGTTGTGCGCGAAGCGCACCCCTTCGAATCCGGCTCCGCCCCCCTCAACCTGGAACCGCGACGGATCCGTGCAGATCGTCAGGTGCTTCTCTTTCCTCGCCCCGGTCCGCGAGCTCGCGTGCCGGGCTGAACTCGTACTCACGATATCCATCCTTGCGTATGCCGGACAGCAGGAAGGTCTCCGGCGGGACGACGGCGTTCTCCATGAGCCTCGCGTGCAGCTCGGGCTGCACCGGGCCGGCCGCCCAGGCCTCGTACTCCTCGAAGCTGGTGGCGCGCGCGGAGCGGAACACGTCGTCCAGCCGCCACCGGGAAATGACCTCGCCGGCCTGCGGGGCGACGCGCGCCTGCAGGACCACCATGGTATTGCCCGAGCCGTACGACGCGAGGAGGATCTTCCGTCCGGCGATACGGCTGCCCAGCGCACGGTATCTCTCCTCCAGGAGGAAGGCGAGGGAAGCGGTGAGCGAGCCGGCGTACAGGTTGCCAATCCACGCGAGAGGGTCGATGCCCGATGCGAAGCTCTTCTCCGCCAGCACCCCGCGGGCCCTCTGCGCGTCGTAGCCGAGCACCTTCTCGAAGAGCTTCACCATGGCGCTCTCGGGCATGTTGCGGAAAGGCGTGTGCAGGACGAAGTAATCGGTGTCCAGGAGCGCGTGCTCGGGCCGCATCCCCGCGCGGGAGCAGAAGTCAAGGAAGGCAGCTTGGAGACTCTCCTCGTAGCAGCGCATCGAGTAGCTGCCGTTCACCCGCGCGGTGATGGAGCCGAGGGGTCGGAAAAAATCGTCCACGTCCGCCGAGAAGTAGCCGGCAGAGGCGAGGTCCAGCTCCAGCAGGCGGGGCGAACGCTGCACGAACAGCGCGACGGCGCCCGCCCCCTGCGTTATCTCCGCCGTGGACTCCGTTTCGTAGCGCGCCACGTCGGTGCTCACCACGATGCCGGAGTCCGCGGGCCTGCCGCCCGCGGCGAGCATGCCGGCCACGCTGAGGAGAGCCATCGTGCCGCCGGCGCACGCATGCTGGACCTGGAAGCTGGAGAGCGAGCTCGGGAGATCGATTCCGGCGCGCTGCAGCATCCCCTGCGCGTAGGCCGACACCGGCTTCGAATGATCCACGCCCGTCTCGGTGCCCACCGCGAGGTGGCGCACGGTTTTTACGTCGATCCCGGGGTTCTGGCGGAAGAGCATCCGGATGGCGGAGGCGGCCATCGTGGCGCTGTCCTCCCAGATTTCAGGAAACCGGATCGCCTTCTGGCCGGTGACACGGCAGGCGCGCTCCAGGTGGCGGTCCAGACGCGGGTTGAGGTGGACACGCCGCTTCACGAGAGTTTCGAGATCTATGGAGGGCGGGGGCACGTACAGACCAATGTCGCTGATACCCGCCGCGCTGCTCACTCCTGGCATTACGGCCTCCGGCTGCATCAAAGTTGTCGTGACACCCATGAGTGTATCACACGCATCGTCGCGTCCACCACGCTACCACGACGCGGGGCGGGAGTCCAAGCTCCCGGCGGGCCCGGGTTTTTGTATCTTCTGGATCATGAAACGATTCATTCGCCGCGCGGGGATGGCCATCCTCGCGATCGTGAGCGTGCCGGTGTTCGCGCAGAACACCGGGCAGTCGATTTCCCTCGCCAGCGGTGGAAAGGACTATGCCTCGTACCTTTCCGCGGGCCCCGGGCCCGGGCGCAAACCGGGCATCGTCCTTTTGCACTCGTTCAACGGGCTGGAGCAGGGCTACAAGGACCTCGTGGACAAGTTCGCCGCCGACGGGTTCGTCGTCCTCGCCGTGGGCTGGCAGACTTTCGAGAAGAGCCCCACAGACGCGGTGGTGGAGCGCATCGTCCGTGACGCGGTCGTGGTGCTCAAGGCCCGCGCTGACGTGGATCCCGCGAAGCTGGGACTGACCGGTTTCTGCGCCGGCGGGAGGTACACCATGCTCCTGCTGCCGACGGTCTCGGATTTCTCCGCAGGGGTCGCCTGGTACGGCTTCCCCAACGCGGGCGGTTCGAGCGCCCAGCCGGTGAAGCCGATCGACGAAATCCCGCAGCTCCAGCACCCCCTCCTGATGATTCACGGGAGCGCCGACCAGGCCAGCCCCATTGCGGGAATCTTCCAGTACGCCTCCGCGCTGCAGGGCGCCGGCAAGTACTTCGAGCTCAAGGTGTACCAGGGCCTCCCCCACGGGTTCATGGTGCAGAATGGACAGCTGTGGAAGACGGGCACGGCCGAAGACGCCTACCAGCAGATGGTCGGCTTCTTCCGGCGGATGCTCTAGTGCGCCTCGCCCGAACATGAGGCGGACGCCTGCTGCCGCGGTCTGGAGCGCGGTGTCGTCGACGAACGCCGCCGCGCTGCAGAACACGCTGATGCGCATGCCGGACAAGGTCTGCGCCGTGGCCCTTGCCACCCTTCCACGGGAGAAGCGCATGGTCGTGTATTCCCGGATCGCCGGCCCCAAGGCCGCGCGGATCGAAGAAGAGATCGGGCTCGAAGCGCGCCGGCGCACGAGCGCATTCGTGCGGGCCCGGATCATCCGTTCCTTTCTCTCGTATTTCGGCCAGGCGCGGAAAGTGCCCGGCCGGATCTGGATCCGGCCGATCAAGCCTCACGGAAATCCGCGATGAACGCGCGCACCTTCTCGCGAATCGCATCGCGGACGGAGCGCACGCCCGTCATGATCTCCTCGTCGGTGCCGGTGAAGGTGGAAGGATCGGGAAAGGGCCAATGCAGCTTCTCGGAGGGACCGGGAAAGACGGGGCAGCGCTCGGCAGCCTCTTTCGAGCAGACGGTGACGACGTAGCGGTACGTCCTTCCCGCCTTGTACAGGTCGGCGACGTCCCGGGTCTTCTTCCCGGAGATGTCGATTCCATCCTCCTGCAGGGCCCGGACCACGAAGGGATTGAGCTTTCCCGGCTCGATCCCCGCGCTCTCCGCCTCGAAGAGGTCCGCCCCGAAGGCGCGGAAATAGGCCTCCGCCATCTGGCTGCGCGCGGAGTTGTGAACACACAGGCAGAGAACGCTGATCATGACGGGACCTCCGGAGGCAGAAGTGACAGGAACGGCGTTCTGATCAGGCGAGGGGAACCTCTTCCTGCGAGAACTGACGGACCCTTTCCCTGATCGCATCGCGCACCTCGCGCACGTGGGACATGATCTCTTCGTCCGAGCCGGTGAAGGTGGACGGGTCGGGATAGGACCATACCAGCCGCGTCGCGCGCCCCGGGAAGATCGGGCAGCGGTCCGCAGCTTCCTTCGAGCACACCGCGATGACGAAGTTGTAGAACCTTCCTGTTTTCAGGAGCGCGAAGACGTCCTGGGTCGGATGCCCGGAGATGTCGATTCCCTCCTCGCGCAGGGCACGCACGACATAGGGGTTCAGCCGGCCTGCCTCCAGGCCCGCGCTCTCGACTTCGAACCTGTCTCCTCCGAACTTCCGGAGATACGCTTCCGCCATCTGGCTCCGGGCGGAGTTGTGCGTGCAGATGAACAGGACCTTTGGCATGATCGACTCCCCTATCGTGCGCCCGCGGGCGCGGACGGAGCCAGGAACAATTGCGTCTTCAGCCACAGCGAGACGTTGACCAGCCCGAGCATCACGGGAACTTCCACGAGGGGCCCGATCACGGCGGCAAAAGCGGCTCCCGAACCGATCCCGAACACCGCGACGGAGACGGCGATGGCGAGCTCGAAATTGTTGCTGCCTGCCGTAAAGGAGAGAGTTGCCGTTCGGGCGTAGCTGGTCCCGATGGCGCGGCTCATGAAGAAGCTCACGAAGAACATGACGGTAAAATAGATCAGCAAAGGCACCGCGATCCGCAGAACATCCAGGGGAATCTGGACAATCAGGTTTCCCTTGAGACTGAACATCACGACGATCGTGAACAGCAGCGCCGCCAGGGTGATCGGGCTGATTCGCGGGATGAAGGTTCCGTGATACCACTCCTTCCCCTTTGCGCGTACAAGCACCAGTCGTGTCAGCAGACCCGCGAGGAAAGGGATGCCCAGGTAGACGAAGACGCTCTTGGCGATCTGCGCGATGGTGACATTCACCGTGGCGCCCTGCAGGCCGAAGACCGGCAGGAGCACGGTGATGAAAATCCACGCGTACAGGCTGTAGAAGAGAACCTGGAAGATGCTGTTGAATGCCACCAGGCCCGCCGCGTATTCCGTGTCTCCTTTTGCAAGCTCGTTCCACACGATGACCATCGCGATGCATCGCGCGAGACCGATCATGATGAGCCCCGTCATGTACGCGGGGTATCCCCGGAGGAAGACGATGGCCAGGGCGAACATGAGGATCGGGCCGATGATCCAGTTCTGCACGAGGGACAGCGTGAGCACCTTCCAGTTTCTGAACACGTCGCCCAGATCTTCGTAGCGCACCTTTGCGAGGGGCGGATACATCATGAGGATGAGGCCAATTGCAATGGGGATGTTCGTCGTCCCCGCCTGGAAGCGGTTGATGAAGGGCACCACCCCGGGAATCCTCCAGCCCAGGATCACACCCGCGGCCATTGCAAGGAAAATCCAGAGTGTGAGGAACCGATCGAGAAAAGAGAGCCTGCCCGCACTTTTCTGTTTCACTTCCTGACTCCTCTACGGCTTCACCGCCTCGATCGTCGCGGACAGGACGTAGTTCTCGATGTCTTTTCCCGGTGCCCAGTCCTTGACGAAGCTGCGGCTCTCTTCCTTCGGGTCGATGCGGACTTTGGTGAAGCCCGCGGCCTTGATCATCGCGGCCAGCTCGCCGACGGGAGAAGCCCCCGCCACGCACGCCGAGTACGACGCGATGTCGCCTTGCAGCTCCTCGGGGAGCTTTCCCGAAGCCACCATGTCTGAAACCGCAAGACGGCCCCCGCTCTTCAGGACGCGAAATGCCTCGCGAAACACCTGCGGCTTGTCCGTCGAAAGATTGATCACGCAGTTGGAAATGATCACGTCCACGCAGGCATCGGCCACGGGCAGGTGCTCGATCTCGCCAAGTCGAAACTCGACATTCGCGGAAGCGCCTTTCCCCGCATTCCTGCGGGACAGGGCGAGCATCTCCGGCGTCATGTCCACGCCGATCACGGTGCCGAGAGCCCCTACCGATTTGGCTGCGAGAAAGCAGTCGAATCCTCCTCCGCTGCCCAGGTCCAGAACCGTCTCACCGGGTTTCAATGCAGCGAGGGCCTGGGGATTTCCACAGCCCAGCCCCAGGTTCGCGCCCTCAGGCGCCGAGGCCACCTCTTCGGCCGTGTAGCCCAGCGCAGGGGAACAACACGAGGACGAACAACCGCATTCTGATCCCTGGTTGCGAGCCACTGCTCCATAGCGTTCACGCACAGACGTCCGAATCTCTTCCGGCCCGAACTTTTGCACCGCGCGCCTCCTGGTAGATGATCGTATGACTATATGGTAATATAGTCAGCAAGTCAAGAAGTCAAATGCAGTTTGGCGTGGTAGAGAGTCTTTCAGCGAGTCGCACGCGATCGGATTCCCATCTCGGGTCTGAATGAATAGTTTCGCACAACGCGTCCACAACCGGGCCATAGGGCTGCGGGAGCGGCACACGCGAGTAGTAGGTGAAGAGCGCTTTCTTTTCCGCGGCGACGATGCCCGCTTGCCTCAGCCTTGCAAGGTGGCGGCTCAAATTCGACTGGTTGAGGTTCAGGATATTCTCCAGGTCACAGACGCACAATGTCCGGTTCTGGAGCAGGTTCATGATGCGCAGCCGGTTCGGGTCTGCGAGAGCCTTCAGTACCTCAGAGATGTCCATGCTCATACAGTAATACGGACGTCGCGGCGCGTCATCCCCCGCCGTACTACCTGCGCCCCGCGCGCTCCTGCGCGCCCCAGCAGGGAGAACGGGGGCCCGGCGTTGCGGAGCAACGCGTCATCCCCCGTATTTCTCCTCGTATTACTCGCGCAGCGCCGCGACGATGGCCGGCTCTGCCATCGTCGTGACGTAGCCCAGCGCC
>JBKQPS010000280.1:0-3810 GCA_052144915.1 Spirochaetia bacterium
CCGGCGCGACGTATTTTCGGTTTGATTCATCCTCCAACTCTCGCAGCACCGCTCGTGCTTCTTCGGTTCTCCCCGAGCGGGCATAGGCAAATCCGAGATGGGCTTTGATTATTGCGGCTCCCTGTGAGAGCAGGAGCGCCTTTCGGAGTACCTCGATCGCATCTTCGTACCTGGACTTCTCAAAGTAGACTTCCGCAAGGTTCCGATAGGCGGGAAGAAAATTCTCGTCAATCATGAACATTCTCTCGCACGCCTCCACCGACTTGTCGAATTGATTTGCGCAGATGTAGATCGTTGCTGCACAACTGTTGACTTCGAGAGCCAGAGGGTTGAGCTCCTGTGCCCTGGCAGTCTCTGCAACTGCCTCGTCCAATCTCCCCATGCATGCAAGATGGGCACTGTATGAGTTGCAGACTTTTCCATAATTGGGGTTGAGTTCCAGGGCTCGTTTGAACTCCTCCTCAGCGGCGGATTGATCGTAGTAGTAGGTTCTCATCACCGACCCGAGGGTTGCGTGCGCTTCAGCAAGAGAATCATCAAGCTCTATCGCTTTACGCGCGAACTCCTCGGCCCTCAAAAAGCTTTCCTTCGGAGGCAAGTACCCTTCATTTCCCATCAGGTCGTAGCACTCGGCCAGTCCAGCGCAGGCCAGAGCGAATTTCGGGTCCTCTTTTAGCGCCAGCTCGAAATAATTCAGGGCGTTCTTGTAGCCGGCCTCTGTCCCTTTCGCTCGTTCGTGGAGTCCCTTCAGGTACAGGTTGTACGACTCGATGCTCCCGGTCGCCCTCTTTACGATCCCTTCCCGCTCTTGGGCATGAATGTGGACCTGCAGAGCCTGGGCTACCTTGCGGGCGATGTCACTCTGTATCACGAATATGTCTTCCAGCTGCCTGTCGTAGTCCTGCGACCATAGGTGCTCATCACTGCGAACGTCGACCAGCCGCACGCTGATGCGAACCTGGTTGCCCGCTTTTCGAACGCTCCCCTCGACCACCGCACCAACATGAAGCTCCGCGGCGATCTCGGTCACTGTCTTGTCTGTTGACTTGAACCTCATCGCCGACGATCGCGAAATCGTCCTCAGATCCCTGATCCTGGACACGGCGGAAATCAGCTCCTCGGTCAAGCCGTCCGCGAAGTACTCGTCAGTGGGGTCCGCACTGATGTTCGCGAATGGCAGCACCGCAATCCGCTTCTCCGCGGATCGTTCCCCCGCACCAGCCTGTTCGCCGCTGGCTGCTCGGAGTCCTGCCGCCTGAGTTCGTCTCCCCCGCCGTGGCGGTTCGCCCTTTGTCCCGGGTCCATCAACGAATGCCGGCAGCTCCGGCACGAGCCCCCGGGCGATCGATTCTGCAAGGCGTACTGTTTCCTGCTGCGGGGCGCTTTGCAGCTCTTTTTCCAGCAGCCGCTTGCACTCGTCGAACTGGTGCTTCGCCGCCGCCCTGTTGCCCTCCCAGGCAAACAGCCGCATGAGCATCACGTGAGCCGATTCGTCCAGTCGATCAAGCCCGAGCCGCTCATGGGCGCAGCCTATGGCCGAGCGAAAGTCCCCGGCTGCCGCGCTGCACAGCGCCAGCCGATCCAGGACCTGCACGGCCTCCAGCCTGTATTTCTCCGTGGTAAAAAACTGCCAGTCGTCGAAATCCACGCTGTCCTTCAGCGTGAACCCGAGCAGAAACTGCCCTCGATACAGCTTCGCGGCCTCCGAGAGCACGGGTAGACACTGCCGGCATATCGCCGGCTGGCCGTGCGCGTGGCTGGCAGACAGAGCCAGCAGCTCTCGAAACCGCACCAGATCGATCCAGATATCCGGCAATTCCCGCAGGCAGACCGTTTCCCGCTCCGCGTCTATGAACTCCCGACCAACGGCGTTGCGCAACGCTGAAAGCGTGCGGCGCAGCGCGGCGTGTCCTTCTGTGCGGCCGTAGCGCGACCACAGCAGCGTGACCAGTGTGTCGCGGCTGACCGGCTTTCCAATCACGGAGAGGTAGGCCATGAGGGCGATGGCTTTCCGAGTGTCAAGATGAACAGGAGCCCCGTCAACCTCGATGGACGGCGCACCCAGAAACGCCAGACGGACTTTCGCCATGAATCTTTTTCCTGGTCCCCAATATACCAACTGGGGCAGCCGTGGACGAATCAGAAACCTGCATTTTCGATGCCCGTAACGCTGCCGTAACTCACAACTTCTCTTCCCGTAACGCTGGGGTAACGACCGACATGCGAGCGTTTGGCGACGAAAGGAGACTACGGCCATGAGCAGCGCAGGAATTGCCCTGACAGGTTCCACCATCAACGCCTCGCTGGATCATCTCCTTCGGCAGATCAAAAATTCCTTCGACACGGCCAAGCTCACCCCGCGAGAGCAGGAGGTAGCTTTCTTGTTGTGCGAAAGGCTCAGCGTCGGCGAGATCGCGCAGTGGCTGTTCGTCAGCCGCAAGACAGTCGCCAAACACCTTGAGCACATCTACCTGAAGCTCGGTGTACACGGAAAGCGTCGCCTCTATGAACAGCTGCTGAGCGTCAACCAGGTATCCGGGGGTTTCACGGAAGGCGTGAGAACGACCGCTGCCAGCTCCGCAGCTTTTTCACCCATGGCGTTTCGAACCGGTGAGCTCAGGCGATGCTTCGATGCGGCAGAGCTTACCCCCCGGGAGCAGGAAGTGGCTCTTCTCCTGTGCGAAAGGCTCAGCGTCCGCGAGATCGCCGAGGGGTTGTTCATCAGCCGAAAGACAGTCTCCAAACATCTTGAGCATATCTACTTGAAGCTTGGACTGCACGGGAAAGGTCGCATGTATGAACAACTCATTGGTGAAAGTGTTCGTCCAAGTCCAGGAACGCACGGCATATGCGAGATTCGAGCTCCGTATCAGGTGCCAACGCACGCTCCCCTCGATCACAGCTCGGGCAGGACCGCGTCCTCCTTGAGTTCGATGAGGATCTCTTCCTTGCCGCGCGCGGAGTAGGCGATCGCCTCGCGCTTCAGCAACTGGGCGAGGATTCCCTGCACATCCTTGTCGCTCATCCCGAGGTGCTGTACGGCCCAGGTGGTGAAATCCAAGATCTTCACGCGGTGACCCTTGAAGGTGGCCACCCCCTTTTCCTTTGCGTATTGCATGAGCCCCGCCCAGAGCTGGTTCTGTCTGTTGGTCGTCATGATGTTCTGGATGATCGCATCCGCCCGCCGGATGCGCTCGGAGAGGACCTTGTTCATCTTGCGGGCGAAGTCGGGGTTCGAGCCGATCATGTTGTCGTACAGCTTCTCGTTGAGCACGAGCACCCGGGTCGGCTGCACGGCGACCGCGGAGGCGGACCGGGGCTGTTTCTCGATGATGGCCATTTCCCCGAACATGTCGCCTTTCTGGAGGGTCGTGAGGATCTTGCTGGAGGACAGCCCGGTTGCCTTGCGGATCTCCACGGTCCCCTGGATGATGATGAACATCTCGTTGCCTTCGTCGTTTTCCTTGAATATCACGCGTCCCTGGTCGAAGAAGCGAACGTGCTGCTCGAAGGTGCCCCTGTCGATTTTCATGGCGACATTCGCTCCTTTTTTTCGGATCCACGGTCCGCAAGGGCGGCGGCGAGATCTGCCGGTGCCGCATCAAGCAGACGCACGTCCCCCACGCCGCAGGGGATGACCAGCCGGGTCTTCCCGTGCTGGCGCTTTTTGTCCAGTCCGAATGCCGGCTCCAGCGCATCGTACCCGACCTCCGCTTCCAGCCGGTAGCCGTACAGGTGGAGAAGGGCGCGGACCCGGCGCGCGAAGGAAGGGTCGGTGATCCCGAATCGGAGGCCGGCCGAGAGGGACCG
>JBKQPS010000281.1:0-5127 GCA_052144915.1 Spirochaetia bacterium
TTCGTCCAGCGGATCGACGCGTACCGGACCGGGATTGCCTCGGTGATCCTGGGAGCCGGTCGATCGCGGAAGGAAGACCGGGTCCTGCCGGGGGTCGGGATCACGCTGTTGCGGTCTGCGGGCGACCGAGTGCAGCCGGGCGACGAGTTTTGTCTCGTGCACGCGGAGGACGAGGGGAAAGCGGAGGAGGCGTGCCGGCTCATGCAGACCGCGTTCGCCGTGTCCGACCAGAAAGTGGTGCCGGGTCCGCGTCTCCTGGAAGAGATCACGCGCGCATGAAGTGGAACAAGCAGGCCATCGACAGCGCGCTGGTGAGGGAAATGTCCCGGCGCTACGAGATCGACCTCCTGACCGCCACGATCCTCGCTCGCCGCGGGGTGACGGCACCAGAGGAGGTCCGCTTTTATCTCCAGGATGACCCGCGCAGCCTGCACAACCCGTTTCGGATGCCCTCGATGGCGGAGGCAGTCGAGCGAATCAACGCGGCGGTTGACAGCGGGGAGAAGATCCTCATCTTCGGAGACCGGGACGTGGATGGCATCACCGCGACTGTTCTCCTCTTCGAAGCGCTGCAGCAGATGGAGGCCGACGTCCAATGGATGCTGCCCGAAGGGGAGGAGGTGTACGGCCTTTCCGACGGCGTCGTTGAGCGCGCCGCAGCATCCGGTGTCGGCCTGCTCATCACGGTGGATTGCGGCATTTCGAACTGCGCGGAGATCGAAAAGGCGGCCTCGCTCGGGATCGAGACCGTCGTGATCGATCACCACAACCCGCCGCCCGATCTGCCGCCGGCCGTGGCCGTGGTGAATCCCAAGCTTCCCGGCTATCCCTTCCGGGATCTGTGCGGGTGCGCGGTCGCCTCGAAGGTGGACTGGGCACTGCGATTCTCGCGCTCGCCGTTCTTCGGTGTGTCGGTGTGCCTGCTGAACGCACGACCCGCCAATGACACGATCGTGGTGGAAGCGGTGCGGCTCACCAATCTCGTCGAGACGGACCGGATCACGGAGAGTTTCGTCCCCGGCCTGGTGCCATTCGAGAAAAGCCGGCTCGTGGCATTCCTCTCCGGGGAGGAGGCACTCGTCCTGGACGCGCCTTCGCAGGCGCGGCTGCTGGAGAGGGCGCTCGGACCCGGGGCGGCCATCGCGGTTTCCGACCTCGCGCCCCTGGTCGCGCAATTCCTGCCCGGGCTAGACGGCAGGAGCCTCCTGCGGATCCAGCAGTCGTCGCGCAGCGAGGTCTTTTCCGCGAGGCCGCTCACGGAGATCGACGTCCTCGAAGAGACCTTCATCTCCCTGGTGCTCGCGCGGGAGGAGGAGAGGCTGGCCCCGGTTTTCACGCGGCTGGACCTCGTTACGCTTGGCACCCTCGCCGACCTCATGCCCCTGGTCGACGAGAACCGCATCCTTGTCCGCCGAGGCCTCGCACTCCTGCGCGCCTCCGAGCGAAACGGCCTGCGCCAGGTCTTCCGTCGCAAGGACCTCCTGGGCAAGCGGATCAGCACGACGGACATCGCCTGGCAGGTGTCGCCTCTCCTCAACTCCGCGGGCCGCATGGGAGAACCGGGAACAGCCACCCGGCTGTTCCTCGCGCGCAGCGCCGATGAAGCCGAGCCGCTCGTGGAGCAGCTCTTTCTCCTCGACGGGAAGCGGAAGAGCCTCGGCGAGAACACGTGGAACCTCGTGCTCGCGCAGGCGAAGGACTCCCTGGAGCGCTCGGGGGGCAGGTGCGTGCTCGTCCACGACGAGCGCATCCAACGCGGCATCACCGGGATCATCGCCTCCCGGCTGCAGGGGTTCTTCAAGACGCCGGCGATCGTGATGGCCGTCGGGGCACGCACGGCGGTCGGGTCGATCCGCAGCAACCAGCAGCGCGTGATCGCAGATTTCTTCGCCCGGCACGGGTCGGATTTCGTCAGCTTCGGCGGGCACGATTTTGCCGCCGGATTCAGCATCGAGCGCGACAGGCTCGGGGGCTTTGTCGACGACTTCTTCGCGCGTTCGGACGAGATCCCTCAGCCCGCGATTGCGGAAGGCGAGACGGTTGGAATCGATGGGGAAATCCCGCTCACGTTCCTTTCGCCCGACCTCCAGAAAACCGTCGATCTGCTCGAACCCTATGGGGAGGGGAACGCCCCCCTGGTGTTCCTGACCCGCGGGATGAAGGTGGTTCATTGCGAGCTCATAGGGAAAAAGGACCTCAATCACCTGAAGCTCCTGCTCGAGGCGGGGGCCGTCCGGTGGCCCGCCGTCTACTGGAACGCGGCGGCCCGGTTCCCCGGGGATTTCACGATCGGCGACACGGTGGATGTCCTCTACCGCCTGGGAAGGAACTCCTATGGGGGCGGAGAGAATCTCCAGCTCACCGTCCTCGACCTCGAGAACACGCGCATCGTGCGCGGCGCCCAGAAGTGAGGCCCATTCGCACATGCGCGGCGGCCTCCGCGCTTGTCCTCGCATTGACGGTGGCGCCCGCCATCCTGGCAGATACGGTCGCGCTCACCAGCCCGTCGCCGGCGACATGCGTGACGGACGACGGAGCGTTCTTCAGCGTTGTGGATGGGGCGCTGCGGCCCGTGCGGGGCCAGTTCATGATCTTCCCGCCGGGCGGGCAGGGGCTGCGTCTGAGGACCCGCATCCCGCTGGACGGGGAACAGGGACAGCTTCTGTCGATGCATGTCTGGTCTGTCGATCGCCTGGAGTCGCTCACCGTGCAGATCGGGTCCCCGGGAAAAAGCCCCCTCGCAAAGTCGGCGGGCTTCCTCGCGGAATCTCAGGATGGGACCGACACGTGGGTGGCGCTCGTCGGGCTTCCTCCCTGGAACGCACCGCAGGACCTCACGCTGACGTTGACCGCGGTCGCCGGGCAGCGTTCATTTCACCTGATCCAACCCTTCACTCTCAGGAAGCGCGACTTTTTTTCCGAGCGCATCCCGCTCACGACCGGGCTTACCGTCCTCGCGACCGTTCCTGACGTGCACAAGAAGGACGAGTCGCACATTCTGGCGGAGGTTCTCGCTACCCCGCACCCCGATGCGCAGTTCGAGACGGGGCCGTTCATCGTCCCGATACCCGCAGGGCGGCGGACCTCGGGCTATGGCGACAGGAGGGAATACGACTATTCCGACGGGTCGAAGGGCTACTCGGTGCACCTCGGCGTGGACATTGCCTCGCCGACGGGAACGCCCGTGCCCGCCTGCGGTCGTGGGCGCGTCGTTTTCGCAGATACCCGGATCCTCACCGGTAACACGGTCGTGATCGAGCACCTGCCGGGGCTCTTTTCGGTGTACTACCACATGTCATCGATCGCGGTGAAAAAGGACGATATCGTGGAAAAGGGCCAGGTGGTCGGCGCGGTCGGGATGACGGGATTCGCCACCGGACCACACCTGCACTGGGAAGTAGAAGCAACCGGCGTCGCCGTGGATCCCGATGCCCTCGTCAAGGGTCCTCTTCTTGACAAAAGCACGGAAATCCCGGACATTGACGGTGCTGTCGCACCGAAGGGAGGTGATTTCCATAGCCTATATCGAAGTCAGTGACGATGAGCCCCTCGAGAAGGCGATCAAGCGCTTCAAGCGCCAGGTCGAGAAGGAGGGGATCATCCGGGAATGGAAGAAGAGGGAGTTCTTCGAGAAACCCTCCGCCATTCTCAATCGAAAGAAGAAAGCCCTCGAGCGAAAGCGAATGAAAAGGGCGCGCAAAGTATCGCAGATGAAGAGCTACTAGCTTTCGCGCGATCCCGACAACACGACTGCGAATTGACAGAGCCCCCGCGCGGGGCTCTTTTGAATTCGATCGGACTTTCCTACAAGATGTGCTTCAGGAATCGCTGGGTGCGCTCTTCCCTGGGGGCCGCGAAGACCGCCTCCGGGGGCCCGCGTTCGATGATCTCGCCGTTGTCCATGAAAACCACGGTGTGCGCCGCGGCGCGGGCGAACCCCATCTCGTGGGAGACGACGAGCATTGTCATCCCTTCTTTCGCCAGTTCCACCATGACGTCGAGCACTTCCTTGATCATCTCGGGATCCAGCGCAGAGGTCGGCTCGTCGAAGAGCATGACCTTCGGGCTCATCGCCAGGGCGCGCGCGATCGCCACCCGCTGCTGCTGGCCGCCGGACAGGTGCTCGGGATAGACTGCCTCCTTTTCCGACAGCCCGACCCGCGCCAGGAGCTTCCGACCCAGGTCCTTCGCCTCCGTGTCGCTGATCTTTTTCACGACACGCGGGGCAAGAGTGATGTTTTCCAGTGCCGTGAGATGCGGGAAAAGGTTGAAGGACTGGAAGACCATCCCGACTTCTTCGCGGATCTTGCGAATGTCGGATGAATGGTCGGTGACCTGGTCTTCGTCCACCCAGATCTCCCCCGAGCTGAGGTGCTCCAGGCGGTTGATGCAGCGCAGCATGGTGCTCTTCCCGCTGCCGGAGGGACCGATGACCAGGACGACCTCACCGGGCTTCACGGAGAGTGTCGCATTCTTCAGCGCGACGATCTTGCCGAAATTCTTGCAGGCGTTGATGATCCGTACCCTATCTGCCACGGCGATTCATCCTTTCTTCCATCAAGGCTACCAGCCGCGAGAAGAAGAGAGTCATCACGAGGTAGACCAGGGCGACAACAGTGAAAGCCTCAAAATAGTCGAATGTTTTCGAGGCGTATTCCCTTCCCCGGCGCAGGAGGTCCGACACCGCGAGGATCGACACCAGGGAGGAGTCCTTCAGCAGCGCAATGAACTCGTTGCCCAGGGGAGGCAGCACGACCCGGACCGTCTGGGGAAGGATGATCCTCCGCAGGGCCTGGCCGCGCGTGAGGCCCAGCGCGATGGCCGCTTCCATCTGGCCCTTGTGGATGGACTGGATGCCGGCGCGGAAGATCTCTCCGAGGTATGCGCCGTAACAGACGGTCATGGCGATGACCGCAGCAAAGATGTCCGGCACCAGGATGATCTTTCCCAGCGCGTAATAGATGTAAAAGATCTGCACGAGAAGGGGGATCCCCCGAATGACTTCCACGTAGATCGTGGCGATCCTGTTGAGGATCGTCACACGCGAGATTCTGCCGAGACCCGCGATCAGGCCCACCACCACCGCGCAGGCGATTGACATGAGGGTGACTTCGAAGGTCTTCAGGA
>JBKQPS010000282.1:0-20727 GCA_052144915.1 Spirochaetia bacterium
TGGAGATCGACGAGCAGGGCCTCGAAGTGCGCGCGCTGATCGTGCCGAGCGAGACCGGCGAAGAGCTCTCGGCAGAGAGCCTGCTCGTGGCCCTCGACAAGAAGCGCGTCCGCGAGGGCATCGACACGGAGGCCATCGAAAAGGCTTTCCGCACCCTGACTCGCAAAAAGGGCGAGCCGGTCACCTTTGTCGCCGCGGCAGGGGCCCCGCCGCGGCCCCCCGAGCCGGAAAGCGTCGACTTCGAGACTCTCCCCATACCGCCCCGCCTGCAGAAAATCGCCGAGGCCGTGCTCGCCCGGGCGCCGTCACCAGTGGGGTTCCGAGTCCGTGAAGAGAGAGTCAAGAAAGAGAAGAAAGTCCTCAAGAAGTCTGCTCTGTCGTTCCTCCCCGCCCAGGAGGAAGTGCAGGTCGTGGTGGAAAAGAGGCTCGTCCGGGAGGTCGTGCCGATCGATCCCGCCGTCACCGCAACCGGCTTTGTCCAGAAGGGCAGCCTCGTCGCGAAGATTCGCCCCGGCAGGCCCGGCAAGGAAGGCAAGAGCGTCTTCGGCCGGCTCGTTCCCGCGCCGCGCGTGGAGCCGCACGCTTTTCTCTTCTGCGAGGGCCTGGCGCGCACGGGGAGCGACGTGCGGGCGACCACCGGGGGCTTCCTGCGCAAGGGAGCGAACTGGTGCGACGTGGTCGCATTCCGTGATCACGTGGTGGACGTCACTGCCTCACCGGACGGTGCCACCTGCCTTCTCTCCTTCGAGCCGGGGGATGCAGCGGTTCCCGAGCCGACGGCGGAGGACATCATTGCCCGCGCCGTGAAGCTGGGCTTCAGCCCCGCGGGCCTCATCAGCCCCGCCGAAATAACGGCGCTCGTGCACGAAACCGTGGCGTCGAACGCTCCCTTCACAAAAAAGTCACTGACGCCTTCTGCCGACGGCCTGGTCGCGGTCACCGTGTCACCCGACAAGCTCACCGCAACTCTCACGCTGCGGAAGGGGCGGGGAGGCGGACGTCCCCTGACCCTGGCCGGTGTCAGCGATGCCATCCGCCTGAGCAAGGTCCGAGGGTACAGCGCGGAAACCGTCCGTCGCGACATCCAGGCGTTCTTCAAGGGCGCCGAGACGGAGCTCGCCGACTACCCGCTGGCCGCGGGCAAGGCGCCGGCGAAGGGAAAAGACGGCGGCGTGGAGTGGCTGGTGAAGTTCCTGCCGTCCGAAGAGGCGGAACGGATCCGCGCATTCAGCGCGGCCAGCGCCGCCTCGCTTTCCGGCATTGCCTCCCTCAAGGAGTTTCCCCTGGAGAGCGTGGAAACGGTGGGCGGCGTGACCGCGGAAACGGCCGTGCTGCGGATCGTACCGGGAACTCCGGGTCCCTCCGGCGTCGATGTGTTCGGCGCGGTCGTGCCTGGCCTGCGGGGGGCAACCCCCGAGGTGCGCGTATTCGAAGGTCTCCAGCAGCGGCGGGAGACGGTGGTCGCCGTGGAGGAGGGCCTCCTGGAAAAGGGAAGCCGCGGCATGGACATTCTTCTGCGGGTGAGACCCCATCGCGACGCGGAGCTGCGGATCACCATTTCGGATGACAGGATGAAGGGGTTCCTCGCCTTCACCCCCTCGCGCGGCACCGGCTGGCCCGTCGAAGTGCAGGAGGTGCGGTCGAAGATCGAGGAAGCGGGAATCGCGCGCGGCCTCGACGAAGGACGGCTGGACAAAGCGCTGGAAAGCATTGCGCAAGGAAAAGCGTTTCCCGACACGCTGATCGCCCAGGGCAGGAAGCCGGAGCCCGGGAAAGAGAACCTGGTCACGTTCCACATCCATCTTGCCACGGGAAAGGCGGTGACGCTCCGCGAGGATGGCACCGCCGATTTTCGCGCCCAGGACAGGATCACACGCGTGGGAAAAGGCATCCACCTGGCCACGGTGCGGCCGCCGCCGCTGGAGGGACTCGAGTCCTGGGACGTCACCGGCAGGCCCATCCCTCCGCCGCCCGGCGCGCTGAACAGCCTCCAGGCGGGACGCGGGGTGTCCGCCGTGCGGCAGCAGGACGGGAGCGTGAAGTACTACGCGCAGACCGACGGCGAGCTGGTTCGGGACGGCACCCTGATCTCGGTCCAGCAGGTCCACACCGTAGCCGGTGACGTGGACATGGGCAGCGGCAACGTGAACTTCCCCGGCATCGTGCGGGTGAACGGCTCGGTCCAGGCCGGGTTCCGCATCCTCGCTGCCGGTGACATCGAGATCGAGGAGACGGTGGAGGCCGCGGTGCTCTCTTCCGAAGGGTCCATTCTCATCGGCCAGGGCATCAAGGGAGACGGCAAGGCGATCCTGCGCGCGAAGAAGACCATCATGGCTCCGTTCGCCGAACAGGCGGTGCTGCTCGCGACGGAAAACGTGCATCTGAAGGGCGCGTGTCTCCGCTGCCGGGTCAAGTGCAACGGGAAGCTGCTCCTCGATTCCGAGAAGGGCAGCCTCGTGGGGGGAGAAGTGAAGGCGCGCCAGGGAATCGTCGTGCAGAATCTCGGCTCGCCTGCCGGCACCCATACCCTGGTGTGGTTCGGCCAGGATTTCATGCTCAAGGACCAGATCGATCGCGAAGAGGGCGAGCTCGCGACGTTCGCGAAGAGGGTGGCGGAGATCGACGCGGAGATGAAAAACTTCCAGAAAGAGGCCCTGGCCGGTCGGCCGACTGACCGTGAGGCCCTCTCCCACATGCGGACCGAGAAAGCCCAGCTGTTGAACGCCATCGAGCAGCGCAAGCAGAATCTCGCCGGTCTGAACGAGACCTTCAACACGCACTGCCCTTCCGAGATCCTCGTGCGCGGCACGCTTTTTCCGGGCGTCGTGATCGAGAGCCACGGGAAGCGCTGGGAGACCCGGACGGAGAAGAACATGATCACCCTGATGTACGACCAGGGGGAAGGAAAGATCACGGAGAAGCGCTGACGACCCCGTGAGGGTTCAGCTTCCTTCCGGCGCGAGGTCGTCCGCGCACACGCACGCGGCTTTCCCGCGTGGGTTGCCCGCGGCACCGCCGCATGCGGACATTGACCCCATGAGTGGATTCGATTCCGCGTACCTCGGTGTCCCGCCCTGGGACATCGGCAGACCGCAGGTCGAGCTCGTTCGCCTGGAGGAGGGCGGCGGCATCCGCGGCTCGGTCCTGGACTGCGGCTGCGGCACCGGGGAGAACGCGCTGTACATCGCGGGCCGAGGCTACGTCGTGTGGGGAATCGATTCCGCTCCCAACGCCATCCGCAAGGCAGAGTCCAAGGCGAGGGACAGGGGCATCGCGGCAACATTCCAGGTCTCAGACGCGCTGAATCTCGACAGCCTGGGCCGCACATTCGACACGGTCATCGATTGCGGGCTTTTCCACGTCTTTGCAGATCCGGACCGGGAACGCTACGTCGCCAGTCTTGCTTCCGTCACGGCGACGGGAGCCCGGCTGGTTCTCCTGTGCTTCAGCGATCGTCAGCCGGGAAATACCGGGCCCCGGAGGGTGACCTCATCCGAAATCCGGCGCGCCTTCAGCAGGGGCTGGCGTGTCCTGGACGTCCGGACCGCGATTCTCGAAACAAACCTGGAAGGCGATCCCGTGAAGGCCTGGCTGGCCGAGGTCCTCCGGGCCTGAATGTGCGCGGGGCGGCTCGCCCCTGACACGCACCCGGACAGGCGCCTATACTGGGCCGGTGGAGCTGATCGCTTCGTACTGGACGATTGCGGGAGTCTTTCCGGACGGCGGGCAGGAATACAGCCGGTTCGATTTCCAGGATCGCGTGCGGGCAGCGGCCCGGGCGGGTTTCACGGGCCTCGGTCTCTGGCACGCCGACCTGGAGAAGGTCCTCGAACGCCGGACGCTCTCGGAAATGAAACGGATCCTCGACGACAACGGCATGCGGCACGTCGAAGTGGAGTTCCTCACCGACTGGTTTCTCGAAGGTGAGAAAAAGGCACGGTCCGACGCCCGCAGGAAGATGCTGTTGGCTGCCGCGGAAGCGCTGAACGCGCAGCGGGTGAAGGTCGGCGATTTCAACCGGGAAAAATGCAGCCTCGCGCAGTGCGCCGAATCGTTTGCCGCGCTGTGCGCGGATGCGGCGCGGCACGGGACGTCGATCGCTTTCGAGCCCATGCGCGCCGCCATGCTGGACACTCTCCCCGACTCGCTCCGCATGGTATCGATGTCCGGCGCGAAAAATGGCGGCATCATCCTCGATATCTGGCACGTCGTCGACCGTGAGATGCCCCATGACGAGGTGAGCCGAATTCCGCGGGAACACCTGATGGGCGTCGAGCTCAACGACGCGGTCATGGAGGCGTCGGGCATCCGGGCAGACGGTGCGAACCCCCGGAGATTCTGCGGCGAAGGTGACTTCGACATCCGGGGATTCGTGCGGTCCGTTCGAAAAACCGGGTTCGACGGTCCCTGGGGCGTGGAGGTATTCGGGAGAGATCTCCTGGCGATGACTCTTGACGAGCTCGCGCAACGTGCGTTCACCACGACCGTGGCGCAGATCGAAGATTGAAAGTGAGTCCCGCGGTCAGTACCGGCACTCCCGGCAGGCATCGGCAAACGCCTGGATGTTCGCGGGGTCGCCGAAGAAGAAGTGGTCGGAAGGAACGCAGATGTAGCCCGCGTGATCCCTCGTCGCCTCGAAGCACTCCATGACCAGCCGCCGCGCCGCTTCCGGCGAGCCGCGCTCGAATCCGGCGTTCTGATCGAACCCGCCCATGAAGAACAGGCGGTCGCCGACCCTCCGCGATGCTTCGCGCAGGTCGCAATCGCCGCCCATCGAGGGCGGGGTCATGGTCTCCAGGCCGTCCGCGCCGCTTTTCACGACGAGGTCGAGCATCTTCATCACACCGCCGCAGAGGTGGGAGACGATCTTCAGCCCCGCGGCGTGCAGGGCGTTGGAACCGGCCCCGCCGCCCGTCTCCACCATGTCGGCGGGAATGCCTTTCCACATTTCCGTGACCTCGAGGGTGCGCTCCAGGATGACACGGAGGGCATGGAAGCTCTGCCAGGGACTCCCCTGGCCGGGGCTCCAGGGGTGGCTCCTCACGATTCCCCTGTCGCCCAGCCTGTCGCGGGTCCTTCGGATCTCCTCGAAATCGACGGCCACGGGCTGCGGACGGAACTCCGACCACAGCGCGAAGTCATTGGGGGAGAAATCCGTTTGACAATGACCATGAAGTGGCCTACTATCAGCGGCCTTCGGGCGATATTCAGCCCAACCGTGCTGCTTTTCCAACCGCTCTTTCGAGTCGACCACTGCCAGACTTTGTGTCGAGGAGGAGTCTGAAATATGGGAAGCAGGAGCCGGGCAAGGCGCGGGCTGACAGTCCTTTTCTGTCTCCTGTCTGCCGCGGCCTCTTTCGCAGGCGGACACGGGGAAAAGCCGGCCGCCGCGAAAGGCTTCATCGTCGGTCTGAGCAACGGACCGTTCGCTCTCAGCTGGCGCGTCGAGATGCTGGAGAGCCTCCACACGCAGTTCGACTTCTACCGGGAGAAGGGGTGGGCGCGCACGCTCTTCGTCCGCAACGCCGGCCCCGACGTGGACATCCAGATCGCCCAGATCAAGGACCTGATCGCGCAGCGCGTGAACCTGCTCCTGGTCAACCCGAACTCCCCGACCGCGCTGAACCCCGTCCTCGCGGAGGCGCGGGACGCGGGGGTGCTCGTCATCGTCCAGGGAGAGGCCGTGGAGCCGCCCGACGGCGCCCTCAACATCCTCGTGGACCAGGAATCCCGGCAGGCTGCGCTCGCCGCGTGGCTGGCCGCGCAGCTCAACGGCGCGGGCAACATCGTGTACATCAGCGGAATCGCGGACCAGCCGGCCACGATCGCCCGTGACCGGGCCGCGAACGCCGTCCTCGCAAGGTACCCCGGCATCACGGTGCTGGCCGCGGCGAATGGGAACTGCGACGAGGCCGCCGCGGAGCAGGTCATGACCGGCCTCCTGGGCTCCTACCCCGACATCGACGGCGTCCTGACACAGGAGGGGATGACGCGCGGAATCATCCGCGCCTTCGAGGCGGCCGGCAGGAAGCTGCCGCCCGTCACGGGGGAGACCCAGGTCGCGTTCATCAGGGAGTGGAAGCAGAGGAGGCAATCCGGATTCAGCAGCGTGGCTGTCGAAGACTCCCCGGGCGCCATCTGCACGTCCCTGGGGATCGGGCTGCGCCTGCTCCAGGGCAGGAAGCTGAAACCCGAGGTCCTCATCGACCCCGCCACCGGAAGGCCCGCGCCCGGCGCCTACACCATCTGGACACGCCCGCTGCTGCAGGTCGACAACAGCAACATCGACAGGATCTACGGCGACTACAAGGACTGGGCGGATTCCTCGTACGTCAACACCTGGTACACCGAAGAGCAGATCGACGCGCTCCTCCAGTAGGAGAAGGAGGGCATGGCGTGAGCACGACGAACACGAAGAAATGGAGGATCGCGGGGATCAATTTCGATCACGACCACATGGGGGACAACCTGCGGATGGCGCTGAACCATCCGGGCGCCGAGATCGTGGGAATCTGCCACGAGGATGCCCGCAAGATGCAGAGGGCAGCGGCGAACCTTTCCATCCCCCCTGATCGCGTCTTTACCGACTACCGCCTCTGCCTGGAGCGCACGAAGCCCGACATCGTCCTTTTGTGCCCCGCCACCGCGCGTCATGCCGAGTGGGTGCTGAAAGTCGCCCCGTTCGGCGTGCACGTCCTGCTGGAAAAGCCGTTTGCGGCGAGCCTGGCGGAAGCCGACCTGATGATCGCCGCAATGCGGGCGAGCGGCCGGCTTTTCGCCATCAATTGGCCCCTGGCCTGGTACCCCTCCCACGTGACCGCGAAGCGGCTCATCGACGAGGGAGCGATCGGGGAAGTCATCGAAGTCCACTTCTACGACGGCAACCGCGGCCCCCTCTTCCACACGGCGGACAAGGTGGAGCTCCCCGAGGAGGAGAGGGAGCGGGAAAAACCCTCGAGCTGGTTCTACAAGAAAGCCACGGGTGGCGGGTCGCTGCTGGACTACCTGGGCTATGGCGTGACGCTCGGCACCTGGTACCACGGCGGCCGGGCGCCCATCGAGGTGACGACGATCGTGGACGAGCCTTCGGATCTCGAGGTGGACGAGCACAGCATCACCGTCGCGCGCTATTCCTGCGGCCTCTCGCGGTTCGAAACGCGATGGGGAACGCAGTCGGATCCGTGGACGCACCAGCCGCAGCCCAAGTGCGGCTTCGTGATCGTCGGAAACAGGGGGAGCATCTCCAGCTACGACTTCGAAAAGACGGTCCGCATCCAGACACCACCGAACCCCGCCGGCCACGAGATTCCGGTGGATTCCCTCGAGCCGCCCCGGCAGAATCCCGTGCAGTACCTGATCCACTGCCTGGAAAGCGGAGAGCCCGTGCAGGGCCCTCTCTCCCCCGAGATCTGCCGCATCGGGCAGCGCATCGTCGATTCCGCCGTTGCCAGCGCGCTGCACAAGCACACGGTACGCCTGCTATAGAGGAGGAGAGCGATGCCGAAGGACCTGGACGAGACGTACGGTCTTCCCCCGCGGAGCAGCACCGATGAGAAACCTGCGCCCCCGCTTCCCTATGAGCCCCGGGACCCGGCGTCATTCCACCCCCGCATCGGCCTCATCGGGTGCGGCGGGATCAGCATCCAGCACCTGCGCGCATACCGCGATGCCGGCTACGACGTGGCGATCCTCTGCGATCGAACCGAGGCGAAGGCACGCGAAGCGCGGAAGAACTTCTATCCCGCGGCGGAGGTGTGCGCGGATTTCCGGGAGGTCCTGGGGCGGTCCGACGTCCAGGTGGTGGACCTCGCCGCGCACCCCGGCGACCGCGCATCGATGTACGGTCCGGCCATCGACGCGGGCAAGCACATTCTCAGCCAGAAGCCGTTCGTCACCGACATCGACCTCGGCATGCGGATCGTCGAGCGGGCGGAGAAGAAGGGAGTGCGGCTGGCGGTGAACCAGAACGGCCGCTGGGCCCCGCACTGGAGTTGGATCCGCCAGGCGATTGCCGCGGGACTGCTGGGGGATGTCACCAGCGTGCGGACTGCCGTCAATTGGGACCACAACTGGGTTGCCGGGACCGCCGCCGGGGAGGATCCCTGGCTGACGCTCTACGACTTCGGCATCCACTGGTTCGACATTGTCTCCTGCTTCATGGCGCCCCGGACAGCGCTTCGCGTGTATGCATCCACGGCCCGGGCGCCGACGCAGAAGGCGCGGCCCCCCCTGCTCTCGCAGGCGCTCATCGAGTACGAGAGCGGCCAGGCGGAGCTGTTCTTCGACGCGAACACCCTTTTCGGGGAGCAGGACTGCACGTTCGTGGCCGGAACGCGTGGGACCGCGAGCAGCACCGGCCCCGACCTGAACTCGCAATCAGTCTCCCTCGCCACCGCCGAGGGCAGGATGCGGCCTTCCCTCAGGGGAACGTGGTTCCCCGGCGGGTTTCACGGCGCCATGGGGGAGCTCCTCTGCGCCGTGGAGGAGAAAAGGGAGCCGCTTCACAGCGCGCGGAACAATTTAAAGAGCCTCGAGCTTTGCTTTGCGGCGATCGCGAGTGCGGCGGCGCATGCTCCCGTCGTGCCGGGAACCGTGCGAACCCTGGAAGGCTGAGGTCAACCATCCCCGGGGGTCCGCGGCCTCCAGAGGCCTTCCTGGAGACTCGCCCCGTGCTGGCGGTACAGATCCTGGTGGGTGAGGCGATGCGCCACTTCCTTCAGGACGGCGCCGGCTGCTTCCTCCAGCGTGCGCCGGCCGAACTCTGCGGTCGAGTCCTGGGGCGCCATCGTCGCCATGATCCCCACCAGCTTCCCGCCTTTCGGCGGGAGCGCGCTCAGGTCGACGGTCTCGGGATGGAGGGCCAGGAGGTGAGAAGTCTCCCAACCTCCCGCGTGGTCTCCCGAGTCCGGGTGCGTGTCGCGCACCACCAGGTAGTCGACGCACGCCCACGCGAGCATCCCGTGGTACTTGCTGTAGTGCCTCTTGTTGAAAAGAAGAACCGCGGAACGGGCATGATCGATGAGAGGATAGTGCCCTGCCACGAGGACCCCGAGCTGGAATCCCAGTGACTCGACCTCCGCCAGGATATGCAGGAGGAGCTTCTGGTAGCTCAGGACCTGCTCGGTCGGGCTGAAGGGCAGGCGCTCCGGCAGGAAGTTGTCCGGGGGCAGACCCATGGCTTTCGCGATCTCCGCCCGATCCTCGGCGTTCGCCTCCATGAGGGACTCGCTTCGGCTCTCCCCGTAGTACAGCGGGGGAAAGACGAGCCCTCCGCCCTCCTGCGCGCACCGCAGGGCAAGTCCTTCCGCCTGGAGGCTGTCGGCTCCCAGCGGGTTCTGCGGTCCGTGCCACTCGATGGTGCCGATCGGGACGTAGGCCACGGGACACCGCTCGCGCCGGGACCGGACCTGGGCGGGGCGGCACAGGTGATAACGGACTTCCTCGTTCATGGACACGATCCTGGCACGTCGCGCGGGGCGGCGTCCATACCGGTAGAATCCTGCGAAGCCGCGCCTCTCGATTGACTGTGCGGCACCCTGTCTGTAGGATTGGGCGAGCCGCAGCCGGCAGGGAGAAATGCGTCTCGCCCAAGGCGAGCCGCAGGGGGGATAACGCGTGAGACTGGGAGAGTGTGCAGAAGCCCTCGAGCTCCCCATGAGCTTCCTGGAGGTGAACAGCACGATCCATCCCGTCGTTCTCTGGGAGGGGCGCGACGGCATCACCCTCATCGACGCGGGCTTGCCCGGGCAGCTGCCGGCCATCGAAGGCGGGCTGGCGGGCCTCGGGTTGAGGCTCAGGGACGTTCGACGAATTCTTCTGACGCACCAGGACCTCGATCACATCGGCGCGGCGGACGCGGTGCAGGCCGCCACGGGGGCCGAGGTCTCCGCACACATGGCAGACAAGCCCTACATCGAAGGCGAGAAGCGGCTGGTGAAGATGGACCCCGCAACCTGGGAAGACCGCCTGAAGGCGATGCCGGAGAAACTGCGCCACCAGGCACGGCTCATGATGTCGTCTCCGCCCACGGTGAAGGTGACGCGTGTCCTGCAGGGCGGGGAACTCCTCCCCTATCACGGCGGCATCGACGTGATCCCCACCCCGGGGCATACCCCCGGGCACGTGTGTTTCTTCGTCCGATCCCTTGGGCTTCTCGTTTCCGGAGACGCACTGCGCGTCGAGAATGAGCAGCTCGTCGGTCCGAGCGCCGGCGGGACTCCTGATCTGCCTGCCGCCGTGACCTCCTTGAAGAGCCTGCTTTCCTACCCGATCAGGGAGGTGTTGTGCTACCACGGCGGGTATTTCGACAAAGATCCGGTCGCTCGGATCCGGGCACTCGCCGAAGCTCCCTTCCCCGGTAATGCGTCATGAGAAATGGCTGGTCGCGGCGTGCTGTTCGGAAAGAGGTCCGGCAAGCGACGAGATGTTCCGTGCGTTTTTTACCGATTCAAAATACCGCCGGCAGGAAGATACCCCGCTTTTGCATAGTAACAACTTTCTCCATGAGCATAACGTTTGATGATACTTTTTGTCTACCTTCCTGCCGGCGCAGCGACTTTTTAATATTATCAAATCCTAACGTAATTCCCTGAAAACGCAATAGTCCAAAAGGCTCATTCTGGGGAATTTACCATGTTGAGGAGTTGGACCTTATTTTGCGCTCCCGTCTTCTGGTAGACGTGGTTCTTGACGGTAAGCGTCGAGATGAAAAGATTCTGCGCGATTGCGCTGTTGCTGATCCCCTTCGCCATCATTTCGATGATTTCTCTTTCGCGATTCGAGATCCCGTACTTGCGGACGAAGTCATCGAGGAGGCTGATCGCCGTATCTCTCGAAGGGAGAATGAAATACCGGGCAAGGTAGATGAGTGCCACGATGGCGAATGCCAGGTAGTAGGCCATTTGTTCGAAGGGATAGTCTCGCAGGAAATCAGGGGTTGACCAAAGGTCCTGGATGACCAGCTGGGCAGCGGCGAGAGGGACGAACACCGCCAGGATGATGAGAAAGCTGCGGACGAAGGACTGCAGCCACGGGCTTTCGATTGCCCTGTACCCCGAAAAGAGGGTCACCGCGGCGAAAACATGAACCCCCAGCAGGACGAGGTAGTTGGCGTTCCACAGGATCCCGGTCGGTGATGCCGCCGGCCAGAGCAGGGGCACCGCCTCTTTCAGCCCTCCCAGAAGACCGATCGCAACGGCCAGGATTCCGCGCGCCAGGGATTGAACGCGGGAAGGCGGGACCCGCGCGACTTTCATCGCGAGGCTCAGCAGATAGCCGGCCATGCCGGCGTTGCCGACGAGGGTGAGCGCCACGGCCGCGACGTGCAGTCCATAACCGAAATCCGAGGCCACCGCCCGCTCGTAGGTTTTCAGGGCCTCGACGATCATGATCAGCGTCGAGGACACGAAGAGCAGGGCAAAATCCCGGAAGCCGGGCAGGGAGAAACGCCGGGACGCGAGGAACGACACGATGACCAGCGCGACGCCTGCGGCAAAGCAGAGAATGTAGACCGCCAGGACAGCGTGGAGCACCCTTCGCCCTCTTTCGCGTCAGACCGGAAGGACCCGGATGGCCGGATCCAGCTCGGACTTGAGAAAATCCTCGATGTAGCTCAAGGTCCCCACCGTCGCGCTCGGACATCCCTTGCACGCGCCCACGTACCGGATGTAGACCTCCGTGATTCCACCCGCGGACTTCATGTCCACGACTTCGAGGTTCCCACCGTCGCGCAGGAGATTGGGCCGGACCTTCCCGTCCAGCACCTCCTCGACTGCACGGTGTTTCTGGATGAGGCCCAGCTCGGCGAAAGCCTTCGGAGCCCGGGAGGCCGCCTCCCGCTCCATCTCGGCCCGGACGTCCCGAAGGATATCGACCAGGTAGTGGGTCCGTGATTCGTGGCCGCCGGGCCGGACGCACGATTTGCAGAAAGCCCCCGCCTTCGTGAAGCGGGTGATCTCCTCCACCGTCTTCAACCCGTTGATCCGGATCACGTCCCGGATGGTGCGGAGGCTCACGCGCGCGCACTGGCACACGATCTCCTCTTCTTCGAGGGAATCCATGTCGACACCCTTGTATTCCGATGCGGCCTTGCGGATGACATCATAGGCCATGACGCTGCAGTGCATCTTCTGGGGCGGTATCGCGGAGGTACTCTCGTCGTCGCGCAGGGCCCGTTCGACGTCGATGTTCGTGATCTTCATTGCCTCGTCCACGGTCTTGCCGATGATCATCTCGCACATCATGTCGCTGGAGGCGATCGCGGTGCCGCAACCGAAGGTCTTGAACCTCGCGTCCCGAATGAGGCTGGTTGCCGGGTCGACCGCCCAGAATGCCCGGATGGCATCGCCGCAGACCTCGGCGCCCCAGTCGGCCACGATGAGCCGCGCGCCCATCGCCGCGGCCTGCTCCTGGGTGATCTCACCGAGATGGCGTGGATTGAGCATGCGATCGTTGACTTTCCGGGAATAGCTTTCCCAGAGTGTTCCGCCGATCAGGTCAGCCTTGGCCATGAAGACTCTCCTCGCAGGCCGGCCCGCGCGCGAGTGCGCGCGGCCGGGCATTCATGCCACGGGAAACCGCACGGAATACCGTGCGCGCCGTGGCCGGTACGAATGCCACGGGAATACCGTGGCCGGGATCAGTGCACGACGCTCGGCGATATGGTGCGCAGGCGCGTGATCCCCGCGCGCACGGCGGCAATCGCGGCGTCGATCTCTTCTTCGGTCGTGAACCGGGACAGCGAAAGGCGCACGCCGGTGTGCGCGAGCTCGGTGTCGATGCTCATCGCGACGAAGGTGGGGTTGGGCTCCAGCGACTCGGAGGCGCATGCGCTGCCGGTCGATGCGGCGACACCCTGGCGGTTGAGGTCCCAGATCATAGCCTCCCCTTCCACTCCCTTCACGCTCATGAGAATGGTGTTCGGCACGCGCAGCTCGCGCCTGCCGATGACGGTGACTCCCTCCAGGGACTGCAGCGCGTCCTCCAGCCTGTCCCGCAGGCGCCGAACTTCCGTCTGCTCGTGGGACAGGCCTTCGACGGCGAGCTCCATCGCGAGGCCCATGCCGACGAGGAAGGCAACGTTCACGGTGCCGCCCCGCCTGCCGCCCATCTGCTCCCCGCCGTGGAGGAGCGGGTTGAGGGTCCGTCCCTGGCGGACGTACAGGCCCCCGACGCCCTTCGGCCCGTGGAATTTGTGCGCGCTGAAACTGAGGTAGTCCACGGGCACGTCCTGCACGTCGACAGGCACCTTTCCGATGGCCTGGACCGCGTCCGTGTGGAAGAGGATCCCCTTTTCGCGGCAGAGGGTGGCCAGCTCCCGTATCGGAAAGAGAAGACCCGTTTCGTTGTTCGCCCACATGATCGAGACCAGTGCGGTCCGATCAGGATGGATATGATCGCGGAGGATATCGGCATCGACGATCCCGTCCGCGTTCACCGGGAGGAAGGTGACCTTCGCTCCCAGTCCGCGCAGAAATCGGCAGGTGTTGCTCACCGCCGGGTGCTCCACCTGCGTGGTGACGATCTCGGTTTTCCGGCCCGTGCGGATCAGCTCGTGCCAGACCGATTGCAGGACAGTATTGTTCGACTCCGTCGCGCAGCTGGTGATCAGGATGTCATCGCCGTCCCGGGCGTTGATTCCCGCGTAGATGCGGTCGAAGGCCAGGCGCATGTAGGGATGAACTTCCGTTCCGAAGGTGTGCAGCGAGTTCGGGTTGCCATACAGCTGGCACCAGAATGGCTCCATCGCCTCCTTCACGCGTGGATCGACTATGGTCGTCGCATTATTGTCCAGGTAGATGTGATCCATTTCCTCAATAATATCAAAAACCTCGCGCGGGAACAACACCCCGGAGGGCAGGAACCCCTGCCTATTTCACTCTCTTTCGAAGCTTTCGTCCAGTGGGGTGGGGTGTCTCGGGTGCGGCATCTGTCCTTCGTGCCCGGGCGGAAAACACCGCCATCAGGATGACCGCCGCGGCGATCAGGAGGACATTCAGGATTTGCCCCGTCGTGAAGTTGAACCACGTGAACTGGGAGTAGAAGTTGTCCAGCTTCACCAGCGTGATCGGGTAGCCGTATCCGCCGAAGCCCATGCCCTTGTCCGGCTGGCGCACGTACTCGATGAAGAATCGTATGACGCCGTACCCGAGCATGTAACAGGCGATGGAAAACCCCTTGTAGGGCCGGCGCCGGCGCACGATGAACCACAGGATCAGCCAGAGCAGCAGGCCTTCGAAAAACGCCTCGTACAGCTGGGAAGGATGACGGGGGAGGTTCACGAGGCCTGCGGCAGGGACGGGCAGGCCGACTGACGCCGCGTAGTCCTTCACCCACTGCTGGTTGGCGGGGAAGCTCTCCGCGTTCGGGAAGATCATCCCCCATGGCGCGGTGGTGATCCTTCCGTACAGCTCGCCGTTGATGAAGTTGCCGAGGCGCCCGAAGGTATACCCCAGCGGAATGCCCGAGACGAGCATGTCGCCCCATTCCAGGACGTCGCGCTTCTTCACTTTCAGGTAGGTGATGATCGCAATAGTCGCGCCGACGACCCCGCCGTGGTACGACATGCCGGCGATGCCGGTCAGACGCACCCTGCCGTCCGTCACGGAGAAGGGAAGGAAGATCTGCAGGGGATGCTGGAGATAGTAGCCGCTCGGATCGTAGACGGTGACGGCAAATGCGCGTCCCCCCACCAGCAGCCCGATGATCGCCCAGAAGAAAAGGTCGAGCACCGCGTCCCTGTCAGCGGAGGCCAGGATCTCCCCGCGCTGCGCTGCCCTCTTCCGCAGCTGCCACATGAACAGCAGGTACGTGATGGCAAAAGCGACCAGGTACATGAAGCCGTACCAGCGGACAGGCAGGCCGGGGATGATCTCGGGACGGATCCACGAGGGGTAGGGAACGTATGACAACATCCGTAAGCTCCTCCGGACCCCCAGCCTACACCTTTTCGACGATTCTGCCCTGTACCGGATCGAAGTGGAGGCTGATCGACTTCTTTTCCGCGCGCGCCTCGTAGCGTCGGCCGTGGCTTTCCAGGATGACGCCGGGGTACAACGTGCCCCGCACGATGACTTCGGACGGCACGTGCTCGTCGTAGCGGTCACGAAGGGTGATGAGGCGCATCTTGTGCGCTTCGATGAGCTTCATGGCCTGGACCTTCTGCGCGCGGGCGCGGGCGAGCAGGGCGGCTGCCGGGGGCTGCGCGGGGCCGGGGCCTGCCGCCGGGCCGGCTTCCGCGGCGCGCTTCTCCGCCACGAACATCTCCGCGTCCAGGGCCGCAACCCTCTTCGTGAGTGCGACGACCTCGCGCTCTTCCCGCTCGATCTGATCCTTCACCAGGAAATCCTGGCCGAAAGAGACGACCGTGCGCGCGCCGCTGGGCGACCCGATGTTCTGCGCCGCCACCCCGCGGCTGGCGCGCACCTCGCCGGCCACGAGCGATCCCTTCTCACCGTCCAGTAGCAGCCTGCCGTTGCATTTCACCTGGCAGCGGATGCAGGGACCGTGCAGGTGCACGTCACCGATGGAGAGGAGAACAGACTCCTCGGCGAACATGCCCTCGATATCCCTCTTCGACCTCAGGATGGCCTTGCCCGCGCCCTTGATCCCCTGTGCGACGGTGATGCTTCCTTCGGCGGAAAGCAGGGCGGCCTCCACTGTCCCGCCGACCTCCAGGACACCTCCGGCCACGACGCTGAGCCCCGCGCGCACGGACCCGCTGATTCTCACCAGGCCGGGGAACTTGATGTTGCCCTTCGCCGCGGAGACGTCGCCCTCCACGGTGTACGCCTCCGATACGGAAAGGAGGATCCCGTCCCGCACGAGCTCCCCGGCGGCGTCCGAGATGAAACGGAGGCTTCCGTCCGGCTGGATCTCCTCGCGGATCCCGCGCCCCGCCTTCAAAGTCTCCTGCGCTTCCGGGGGCAGGACGAGAACCTTGCCGCAGACGTCCCAGCCGTTCTCCGCCAACGGGTCACGCGGAAGCACGGTGGCCACCAGTTCCCCTTTGCTGATTCTTGTCGTCCCCGGAAGCGGTCGCCGCGTGCTGGCGGCAAGGCGGACGTGAAACGCGACCCTCTTCTGCCTTTCCTGCCGGGGCGGCCGTCCCTGCGCAACGAGCTGGTCCACGAATCCTTCGCCCCGGAGCACCTTGTCCATGAGCACGAGCAGCTTCTGCTCGTCGATCCCCTTCTGGACGCCTGCCTGGCGCAGGCGGACGCGAACCTCATCGGCGGAAATCCGGGCCCCGGCTCCCTCCGGCGGAAAGAAAGAGACGGCAGCACTCATGCGGTCGGGAGAGAGGGTGACCTGCAGCGTGGCCTCCCGGTGAGGCCGGACCCGCAGGAGGATGGCGGCCCCCTCGCTGCCCTTCTCCAGTATCCCCGGCGCGGTGGCCACCACGACATCCTTGCGCATCGCGACGCCCTCGAAGAGACGCAGGTCGGCGGCCCCGTTTCGCGATGGGCTGACCACGGCGCCGAACACGTCGACCCCGGGCTCCCCGCCCAGTGACGGGGCGATCCGCAGGACCTCGGTGTCCTTTTCGACCCGGGCGACCGCGTCGACCCGTGAAAGAGGAAAGGCGCCAAGTGAAGCCAGAGAGGCGAGTGATTCCGGACGGGACGCCGCGGCGGCGCGGATGACCGCTGCTTCCTCGGACGGCAGGAACATCGCGCGCCACTCGATCTTCGGCTCCGCGCCAGGTTTCGCGGCCCGCCCGGACACCAGGATGTAGTCGGTCAGCTCGGCCGCGGAACCGGCAAAGAACGCCAGGAGATCCTTGCGCGCGATGTCGGGATTGAAACCTTTCACCCTGCTCGCCCGGATCGCCTCACTGACCGCGGAGGGGGCGAGAGGAGTCCCGCCTCCCCTGCCCTTGCGAAGGAACAGGAAGGCTTTCAGCTTGTCGGCGGAGACCGTGACCACGGCGACCCCGTTCACGGTGGGAGTGAGGGAGGCGCCTTCCAGCGGCGCGCCGCGGAGGATGCAGTCCTGCATCATGGACTCGATCTCGTGCGCGGGCAGGAGGGAAGCCGCGCCGAAGCCGAGGGCCGCGGCACGGGAAAGGACTTCCTTCGTGTCCGGCGCGGGCGCGATCTCGTCGCCGGGCACGAAAGAGAGGAGGCAGCTCATGCCATCCTTCGACCGGACGACCGTGAGAGAATGATCGCGGAACGGGACCACATCGCACCAGTTTTCGCCCCGGCGGAGGAATCCGGTCACGTCCGCATTCGCGTCCCCGCCGGTTCGCGAGACGCCTTTCAGACAAAGAAAGCCCCCCTGCGTGGGCCGGGGCGCCTGCACCAGCCGGCCGAAGACGCTCCTGCCTTCCTTGCCCTGCGTGCCGGGGCGGATCCGTGCCACCATGCTGCCCCGGGTGACGTAGCCCGTTCCCTCGAGGTGAGGATCGATCGTGACGTCTTCACGGACGGTGCGCTTTTCCACCACCACTTCGATCTGTTCCCGCGGCGGAAGGAAAGGAAGGGCGGCCTTCTTCAGCACTCTCTTCTCGGTCTTGATGCGCTCTTCCCGAAGACGGAAGCCGCGCGGCGGCGCCGCCGTTTTCAGGACCCTGTCGGCAAGCGCGGCCAGCCGTTCCGGCACGGGAAGCGGCTCGAAGACGACGCTTTCCGGGGCGCCCGGCTGGGGGGGAACACCCGCCGCGGCGACGAAGGTGACAGGTTCGGTCTTCTTTCGCGCAAGCGTACGGAAGGCGTATTCGATGGCGCCGGAATCGATGCCGGACCGGACCTTCTTCTCCGTGAGAACAGCCATGAGGCTTTCCGGCGAGATATCCGCGCCGTTCTCGTCCGGGGTGATGGTGATGCGGACTTCGATGCCCAGCTCGTCGATTTCGAGCTTCAGGTCGCCTTTCAACGCCATTGAAGGTATCTCGCGCGCGCCGGCGCGGTCGCCTTCAGCATAGACGATGCAATGTCAACCGACAAGTGTGAACACCGCCAAACCGGCAAAGACGACCGCGAGCCCCAGCTTCACCTTTCCCATGTGCGTCTGAAACGCCGCCGTGAGCCGCGCAGAGGTGACGCCCAGGTAGCTTGCCCCGAAAACGACCAGGAGAGGGAGGATGAAGCAGAAGTTGTACAGGAGAAGAAGCCCTAGCGCATCGATCTGGCGATGCATTCGGGCGAGGTAGCCCAGCAGGGGGAGGTAGACCTGTCCCGTGCAGGCGAATTCGAACAGGGACACCAGGAAACCCAGCACGAGGGAGCTGCCCGCAAGCGCCGCGATGCGCACGCGCGTGCGGATCGAGGCATGGATGCGCTTCTTGAACGATGACGGCAGCTGCAGGAGCATGTCCGACGCACGCCCCGCCCGGATCAGCGTGTAGTCGTACACCGAGAGCCCCGCGAATACGAACAGGACGGCGACGAGCGCCCACCGGAGGAGCACCGACACAAGCGAGACGGCCGTCGCCGCGCGCAGCGCGGCGAAGAGGCCCAGCCCGATGAGGAAGTAGGAGAGGAAGACGGCCAGGGAGAAGAGCGAGCCGATCACGAGCACCTCGCTCCTGCCGCGACCCGCGAGGGCGAGGGAGGCGAGCAGGAAGATCAGGGTTGTGAACGCGCAGGGGTTGATGCCGTCGATCAGGCCGGCGGCGACCACGGGAAGCACCGCGAGCCTTTCGCTGATTGGAGGCATCGGCCGCGCTGCGGCGGCGCCATCCGGGACGGGGCCCGCGGCCAGCGATGCCAGCAGGCCCGGAAGCTTTTCGCGGATCACCGCGTCCCCCTGGAGAAGGGTGTCCCCGGCGCGCAGCGCGGGAATCGCGGTGAGCGACTGCCCGTGCGCGGCGGCAAAGGAAGAGAGCTCCTCGTACTGCCCGGAGTCCAGCAGGTCCCGCTGGCTCACCTCGATCCGGCGTCCCAGGCTTTTCTCCAGGCGCGGGATCTCGACGGAGAGAAACTCTTCGCAGCTCCGGCATCCCGGGGTGTAGTAATACGTCACCAGGAGCCGCGTCGCCGCACCCGCGGGCGTGAGGGCCTGTCGAACCGCGGCGCCTCCCACCGCGGGAACCGCGCTGACCTCGCGCACCGTACCGCGAATCCAGAAGACCGAGACGGCCGCTCCAGGAAAATCTGTCTTCACGAGCATGCTCTTGGTGGTGATCCCCCGATCATCGCTGGAGTCGTAGCGCAGACGGAAAGCGGCGGACGAACCTGCCGGGATCGTCTGGGTGCCCGGGACGACACGGTTGCACGAGCACGTGGGAAACAGGCTCAGGGTGACCGCAACGGGCTCGAGGTTCGTCACCCGGATCTCTCTCTCGACCACCGCTCCCTGGAGGATCATCCCGAACTTCCACTCCGGAGGAGAGAACACCAGGCGCGGCCCCGGGGCGGCCGCGAGGAGGGCCGGCGACAGGACGAAGGCGAGAAAGAGGCCGCGGAACGGGCGTCGGCGCATCGGTCAGGACCGCGGGCTTTTCCCGGCCCGGTGCCCGAGCCGGGCATGGAGGAGTGCATTCTGCCGCCGGAGGGCGGTGAGCTCGATCTGCTGGGTTCGCACCGATTCGACGAGGTCCGCCATGCTGAGGGCGCCGGAGTTCAGGAGGTCCTCCAGGTCACGGCTCATGCCCTTGAAGTCCTCTTCTGCCTCCGCCTCGGGCCCGGGCGGCAGCATCTCGTCGTCCGCCCCCGCTGCGTGGCGCCACGGGGCGCCGTCCGGTTCCTCGGCCGCGGCAGCGAGGAGCTTTTCGGCGATGCGGTATACCCCCCGGGAGAGGACGCAACCGGGCTTGTACCGGAGAATCGGCACGCGCGAACCCAGCGCAATGGACTGCAGCTCGTCCCGGAAGATCACCCCGAGGTGAGAGATATCGATTCCGAGGTAGCCCCGGGCCGATGTGCGAAGCTTCTCCCCTTTTTCCGCCTCGGCGGGATCTTCCACCATGTTGAGCACCAGGCGGGGACGGAGCCGTTCCAGGGCGCGCGCGAGGTGCGCGTGTTCCTCCGGATCCTCCCGGGCACTGCTCTCGAGTATCCGGGGCACCGAGGTGCGCTGAAGACCGCCCTCGCGATCGCGGCGCATATCCTCCAGGACGGCGAAAGCGCGCGATCGCGCGCCGACAGTGGCGTAGATCGCGCGGAAGACCACGTTCTTGAGGAACAGGTAGGCATTGAGCAGGGAGGTCAAGGCGGGGGTGGTGACAACGATGCCGCCCGTTCCCAGGAGAAAGAAATCCACGGCGTTCGCCCCGGCGCCCGGTCCGAGGTCCAGCACCATGCAGTCGAAGGCGAGCGACTCCAGGCACCGCACCAGGCGTTTCTTCTGCGCGGCCTTCACGTTGGCGGTCCCCGGCATTTCCGCGTCACCGGGCACGAACGAGAGACCCTCGTACTCGGTCGGCATGACGAGGTCCTCGAATCGTGTGCGGGGCACGGAGAGAAACGTGCCGATCCCGCGGCTCACGCTGCGGATGCCGAGCATCGTGTGGGCGTTGGAGGCCCCGAGGTCGAGGTCCACCAGCACGACGCGTCTCCCCGCCTCGGCGAGCGCGATGGAGAGGTTGGTGGCAAGCAGGGACTTGCCGACGCCGCCCTTTCCGCTTCCGATCGGGAGGATCACCATGGGAGCCCGCCGCTAGGAGCCCGTCGGAGTGAGACTGCGGCCGAGGCGCCCACCGAGGACCCAAGGCGGGGCATTTTCCGTCCGATCGGGCTCGTTGTCCGTCAGGACGTAGCCGACCTCCCGCTGAGACGCTTTGGT
>JBKQPS010000283.1:0-4398 GCA_052144915.1 Spirochaetia bacterium
CTCATTCTTGATCCGTTTCAGCTCCGACGGTCGGACGAATATGCCGTCGTCCGGAAGCCCGGAAGTGTTGGTGAAAGAAAGCGCGCCGGGGTGGAACGCCGACTCACGCGATTCCTCCAGGAGGGGCGCGAGGATCGAGAGAAACGGTTTCCTTGTCGAAGCGGCAACGGCTGTCACCGGCCGGGAAAAGACAGGAAATCCCGGCGCCGCGATGGAGAGAAGGCCCCCGGCTTCGATCGTGATCCCGAGATCGAGGGGGATCTTGTACACGGGAAACGACGCTTCCCGGGGTTCCGGCAGATCGAGGAAACGGGAGGAGAGCTGGCGTATCTCCTGGCCCACCCGCGGCATTGTCCCCGCCGCTTCGGCGGGGACATCGATGTTCACGGAGTCGCCCCGGCGCGCGAATCTCGTCTCGCGCCCATCCTTCCATATATTGCCGACCGGAAACGCCGCCTGGTCCCGGCTCCCTTCCGGCACGAATGCCAGCCCGTCGTGCACGGACAGGTCTCCTTCCAGGCGAAGGATCATCCATCTGTCCTGGATCCCTGACACGCACCCCAGGAATGCGCCACGGTGGCCCGGTATTCCGGATTCGATGAGCCGGGAGCCGAGTGCAGAGTGAAACCACCCGGAGGTTCGCGCGCGGGAGAACCCGAGCTCCGACCGGCGGACGAGCTCCTCGTATTCCGGGGCAGGGATGGCGTGTCCCCGGTCCAGCACTTCGCGGTACAGGCGTGTCGAATTGAAAACATACTCGGGCGACTTCATGCGGCCCTCGATCTTCAGCGCGTCGACGCCGATTTCGGCCAGCTTCAGCACGTCCTTGCCGAGGAAAAGGTCGCGGGTGGAGAAGAGGTGGGCGGGTTCACCGTCGCCCGCCGGCTCATCGCGGCGAAACACGCTGCGGCAGATCTGGGCGCATTCGCCGCGGTTCCCGGAGCGGCCGGTCAGGGCCCACGAGGCAAGGCACGCGCCGGAAAAGCTGTAGCAGAGCGCACCGTGGATGAAGACTTCCAGCTCAATGTGCGGGTGGCGGGCCCGAAGCGCCCGTATCCGCTCAAGGGAAAGCTCGCGCGAGAGAATGGCGCGCCGAAATCCCAGCCCCTCCGCGATGTCGAGACCCGAATCGTTGTGGACCCCCATCTGGGTGGAGGCATGAACGGCCAGACCGGGAAAATCGCTTCGGATCAGGTCCCCCACACCGAGGTCCTGGACGATCACGCCGTCGACGCGAAGAGCGGAAAGCCACGCGAGCGTCTCGCGGAGACGAGGCATCTCCTCGTCACGGACGACGGTGTTGAGGGTGACGTAGATCTTCCTCCCCCGGTCCGCGGCGAGCTGCCGGATGCGACGGAGCTGCAGGAGGTTGAAGTTCTGCGCCGCGGCGCGCGCGGAGAACTCCCGGAGGCCGAGATACACTCCGTCCGCGCCCGCCTCGAAGGCGTGATAGGCCGACAGGAAGCTTCCGCCGGGAGCAAGGAGCTCGGGTTTTTTCATCGTGGCGCGGCCTGCGTTTTTCCGCCCCGGTGCGTCAGCCGCGCGACCGCCTCGACGTGCGACGTCTGGGGGTAGAAGTCGAACAGGCGCAGGTCATCCAGGCTGTATCCCCCGCCGATGAGCGCCGCAAGGTCGCGGGCGAGAGTCACGGGATTGCAGGACACGTAGACCAGGCGCCGCGGGGTTTTTTCGGCGAGCCAGCTCCGCACCTCCGGGCCGAGACCGGCGCGCGGCGGATCGGCCACGACCGTTTCCGGCCGGGACGCCGCAGCCCCGGAGGCGATCCACTGCTCCACGGTCATGGGGTAAAACTCGTGCGGGCCGCCCGGAACGTTGCGTTTTGCATAAGAAAGGCTGATCGCCCGGGACTCCACGAACGCGATGCGGGGGATGTTCTCTGCCAGGAAAGCGCCGAAGAGCCCCACTCCGCAGTACAGGTCCGCGGCCGACTCCCCGCGAATGTCCGCCAGCGCCCATGGCACCAGCTTCTGCAGCATGGCGACGTTGGATTGGAAGAAACAGCCGACCGAGAAGCGTATCTCGCGGCCGCTCACAGTCACCACGAGGTCCCGGTCGTCGTCGCGGCCCTCCACGGCAAGCATCTCACCGTCGGCGAAGGCTGTGAAGCGCTCCCGGCCCTCCGGCGGCCGAGTCTCTCCGCGAAAAAGCCGTCCCATCGCCGGCGCGACGATCGGGCACTCGTCGACGGCAACGACTCGTGCGCTCCGCGCACCCATGTACCCCAGGCCGCCCCCCGGGGCTCGGTGCACCTGGGCACGGTTTCGCGACTGCCAGGGCGGGGAGGGCTCGATCTGCAGGTCCTTGTCCCAGTCAATCCGCCCCGTGCGCCGCAGCGCCTCCACCACGACCGCTACCTTCTGCCGGAGCTGCTCCTCGTAGCCGATATGCTGCCAGTCGCAGCCGCCGCAGTCTTCGGCGTATCGGCAGCCCGGCCGGACGCGGCGGGAGGAGGGCTCCAGGACCTCGACGAGGCTCGCCCGGTCGTAATCGCGCCGGCGCCGCAGGATGCGGATGCGCACGCGCTCCCCGGGGAGAACGCCGGGAACGAACACCGCCTTGCCATCCAGGAATCCCAGGCCATCCCCTCCGGCCACGAGTCGCACGATGGAAAGCTCGCTCGAGGAACGCTCGTTCAAGGAAAGAATCGTTTCTCCACCATCGCGCAGAGGCAGTGGTAGACGGGGAGGTGCAGCTCCTGGATCTCGAAGGTCCTGGCCGCCGGCACGGCGATCAGGATGTCGCAGAGCCCGGCCATCTTCCCGCCTCCCCTGCCCGTCAGCCCGACGGTGGTCATTCCCACGGCGCGGCCGACGACCAGCGCCGAACGGACATTCGCGGCGTTGCCCGAAGTGCTGATTCCCAGCAGCACGTCCCCTTTTTTCCCGTGACCCAGGGCTGCCTGCGCATACGAGAGCTCCGGCCGCACGTCGTTTCCGAACGCGGAAAGCAGCGCAGAGCCGGCCGTCAGGTTGACCGCGGGAAGCGCGCCCTGCAGGCACTCGGCGAGCGCCGGCCCGAGCGCGGGATCCGCCGCCCGAAGCAGGGCACGGAGGCTTTCGGGCAGGGGCCGCGGGCTGAGGTAGCCTTTCATCAGCTCACCCACGATGTGATCCGCGTCCGCCGCGCTGCCCCCGTTTCCGCACGCCATGAGCTTTCCGCCGGACGCGTAGCAATCCGACAGCGCGCGGAATGCCTCGTCGATCGCGGTACGGCACTCGGAAAGCACGGGGTACCTCTCGATAAGCTCATCGAGGTGATTCATCGAACGTCCTCCTGGGAATCGCCGCGCGCGCGCCTCGCCAGGCCGTCCACCGCCACGGACAACGACGCGTAGTCCCCGATGCTTTCCCCCAGCTTCGCGGGCACGACCTCGCAGACCGCCGCGGCGCCGGGGAGCGCCTCTCGCGCGATCTCGGCATCCATTGACGGCTGCAGGAACCGGCGGCACCGGATGAAAATGCTGCCAATGACGATCCGCTGGGGGTTGAGAATGTCCATCAGGAGGGCGAGCCCGCGGCCGAGATAACGGCCGGTGGTCGCCAGAACCTCCCGGGCCAGGAGATCCCCCGCTTCCGCGGCGTCACCCACGGCCTTCGTGGTGATCGAGTCGACCCCCGACTCGTCGCTGCAGAACGAGACGGCGCGTCCCGCGGCCAGCCATTTCGCCGCCTCGGCGCGCGCGAGCCGGGCGATGCCGCCCCCGCTGCAGAAACCCTCGAACGAGCCGGCTTTCCCGTAGCCCTCCGGACCATCCTCCGCCAGGCGGATGTGCCCGACTTCTCCTCCCAGGTCACTCGTCCCTTCGTACAGGTTCCCGTTCAGGATGAGCCCGGCTCCCATCCCTGTCCCGAAGGTGAGAAAGACCATGTTGCGGGTTCCAATTCCGGCGCCGAGCCTCCATTCCGCCAGGGCGCATGCGTTGGCGTCGTTCTGCAGGAATGCCGGGCATCCCAGCGCTTTCTGCAGCTCTTCGACGATCGGCACGCGGTCCCATCCGGGAAGGTTCGGCGGGGACAGGAGAACGCCGGCCCTGCTGTCGAGAGGGCCGCCGCAGCTCACACCGATCGCGGCAGGGCGCTCACCGGGAGCCTCGTCATGCAGGATGGCTCGCGCTTCCGTGCGGACCTGGTCCAGCGCCGCGCGCCAGGATCGGCCCGCAGGATCCGTCGGGAAGACGCGTCTGCCGATGAGCCGGAGCTCCCCCGCGCCGGGTGTGCCCGCGACGATGGCCGTCTTCGTTCCCCCGATATCCACCCCGACGAGCACGCCTGGTCCGTGAGCCATTTCCGGAAGTGTACCACCCCGCCCGGGAGAGAACAACCGGCACGTTTCCGCGTCGGCCAAAACCTACATTTCTGTCGGCCCCGGGGCCATGAT
>JBKQPS010000284.1:0-27138 GCA_052144915.1 Spirochaetia bacterium
TTGGCCGGCGTGAGCATCGTCGCCTTCTGGTCGACGTCCTGTTTCGTGATGTACTTCACGAACTCCCAGGCGAGGTCCTTGTTGGCGGCCTTGGCGCTGATACCGATGTTGAACCCGCCGAAGGTGCCGATCGACTGCCCGCCCGCGGGCTTGGGAAGATTGGCCACGCCGTAGTTCAGCTTGGGCGCGCGGACGGTAATCGTGTCCTGGCCCCACTCGCCGTAAAAGAACATGCCGACTTGCCCCGAGGTGAACAGCTTGAACGACTGTTCCTCGTCACGACCAACCGTGCCCGGGGGGCTGATGGCCGCGCAGGCCTTCCAGAAGTTCAGCGCCGCAACGCCCGCGGGGCTGTTGAAGAGGGCCTTCTTGCCGTCGTCGCTGACGATCTTGCCGCCGCCGGAGAAGGTGAACGCGTCGGTCATGCACTGCACCGCGTCTCCCGTGCCCAGCCACACCGCCGTGCCGTACTGGTTGCCGTGGGTCAGCTTCTTGCCGGCCGCCAGGAAGTCGTCCCAGGTCACGGGCGGCTTTTCGGGATCCAGCCCGGCCGCTTTGAACATGTCCTTGTTGTAGTACATCAGGGCCCACACGCCCACGTCGAACGGGATGGCGTAGATCTGGCCCAGGTAACTCCCCGCGCCCCATGCGCCGGGGAAGTAGTCCGTCCCCTTGATGCCGGACCCCTGCATCTTTTCCGTGATGGGAATCACGTACTTTGCCGCCGCGTACTGGGCCACCCAGATCTGGTCCAGGAGCAGCAGGTCCGGTCCCTGCCCGCCGGCAACTGCCGTGAGCATCTTGTCGCGAAGCTCGACGTACGGGAATGAGGTCACCTCGACGGTGGCGTTGAACTGCTTCTCGAAATCCTTCACCGCGTTCTGCTGAGCCGTCTGGATGTCCATGGCTGACTGCTGGAGCGTCCACCACGTCAGCTTCTTGGGCGCGGTGGGGCCGCACGCGGCCAGGGTGAGCACGAGCGCCAGCACCACGGCGCCCGCGAGTACGAATCTTGCTCTTCTCATCTTCTTCTCCTCCTGTGTGATGTGTTCAAACCTCTCGTGCAGATTCAGCCGCAGCGTCGACACCTCCTTCCCTTCACGCCGCGATATTTGAAAAGAAATCCTGAAGGACGAGCGCTATTCCCCCGTAGAGGGTCACATCCCTGCCGAGAGTGGACGGGACGACCCTGACCTTGTCGGCGATCACGGAGAAGGCCCTGCTCCTGACGGCATCCTGGATCTCCGCGAGAAGAATCGAGAGATCGATATCCCCCAGGTCGTTGGCCGACACCGCGATCATTTCCGGACTGAACGTGTTGGCGAGCGTGACCGCACCCACGCCGAGCACCTGCGCGTGCGCCCGGAGGACCTCCCGCGCGGCTTCCTCGCCTCCCGACGCCCTGCGGAAGACCTCGTGTATCCGCGCCGAGGCCTCCTCGTTTCCCATCTCGTGTGCGGCCGTGAAAGCGGAGCCCGTCAGCCGCGCGTATGCGTCGACAATATTGTGGAAGTTGGAATACAGCTCCAGGCAGCCGATGTTCCCGCACCGGCACCGGGGGCCCTTGTAGTCGATGGTGACATGGCCGATCTCGGAGACCACGTCGTCTTCTCCGCGATAGAGCATCCCATCGATAATCACACCCGCGCCCGTTCCGATCCCGATCATGTAGACAACGAGGTTCGATACCCCGACCCCGGCGCCAAACCAGCTCTCCCCGAGAGCCGAGATGTTGGCGTCATTGTCGACGAAGACGCCCACACCGAACTCGCGCCGCACCGCTTCCTTGAGGTGGATGTCCCTCCAGTCGAACGGCGCCGGCGACTTGTTTCCCTCCAATCGGTGATGCGCGGTGCGCATGATCCCCTTCTCCGCGTTGAGGGGGCCGGGCGCTGAAATCGAAATGCCAAGGAGGCTTCCCTCCGGGATGTCGTGTTCCCGGATCAGCTCCCGGATCAGCTCGATGACCTTCTCCTCCAGCCTGTCCACAACGAGCTCGTTGTCCTGGATGAGCCTGAGGTATTTCTCCGACTTATGGAGGATATTGCCCGCCAGGTCGCAGACCGCTCCCTGGACCAGGCACCTGCCCAGGTTCAGAGCGATGATCTTGTGCTTCTCGCGGTTGATCGACAGGAAAATCTGCTTTCTGCCGGAAGCTTCTGAGCGGGTATCCTTGCCCGTTTCGAGGATCAAACCGAGCCCCAGCAAGGCGCTGGTGATCGTGGTGATGGTGGCCGGGGTAAGCCCCGTCAGCCGGGAAATTTCCTTTCGAGAAATCATCTCGTTCTGCTGGATCATTCTCAGGACCAGGGCCCGATTGTGTATCTTCACCAGCTTGTGGTTCTGCCCTCTCTTTCCGTCCAGTCCGATGGAGACGTTCCGGTCGGGCATGCTCCGCGCGACCGCTCCGACACTCGTCGGGCGCTTCTCGACAACTTCGAATGAAGCCTTCGATTTCGTAGCAGCCATTGATTGATTAAGTGAATTAAGTAAATCACGTCGTGGATGCGCCGTCAAGGAAATTCGCGAACTATTCTGGCATGAGGTGATTCATTTCGTCGCCTCGCCCTGGGGCGGCTCCCCGTTCTGGCTCGCGCGGCGGAATGTGACGGAATAGTCCAGCGCCCGGTCCAGCACGAGGATCCGCAGAACGGGTATACGGAAGACCACTGCGTCTCCGCTTACCACCCCGCCGGATTGCGAGATGATTTCTCCCGGGGGCTGGACGGTCAAGGTGACGAAGGATTTCTTGAGGAGCCCCGGCGCGGCGTCGCCGATCGAGAACCGGATCATGGCAAGGTAATCGTCGTCGGTGACCTGCCCGCTCCCCTGGGGGCCGAGCTGGAGGAGCACGGGATCCCGCAGCGGCGGAAAGAGCCGGGCAAGCTGACTCCACGTGGCCCGGTCCAGATGGATCCGCAGCGTGCTCCTGTCTCCCGCGTCGACAAAGACGAGCGCGCCGGTGTCCGTCAGCGCCGCAGGGCCGCTGAGCAGGTCCTGCAGGGAGTCGAACCCGAGCTCCAGTTCCAGGACATTCGACGCCGGCGTGGCTGCCTTCCGTACGATGATTCCCGGCCGCGACTGCAATTCCTTCCTGATCGCCGCGGCATCGAAGATCCTGCCTTCCTTCAGCGGACTCGCATTTCCGGACAAATCCGCGAGGCTGACGAGGTAATCGCGCAGGAGTGGAGAGAGCTCCGCGCGCATCACGAATGTCCCGGACTCGTTTTCGGCGATGACGAGGGTCTGGTCCACGGAGCACGCGGAGAGTGTGAGCAACCCCAGCAGGCATGCCGCGGCGGCGGCTCGAAGTTTCCCGGGCATGCGGCACAGCGTAGCGCGCGGCTCCCGGACGGTCAAGTTTGCGCCAGCGACCAGGGAGCGCACGGCGAGAACACACGAACCTCTTGCCCGGCTTCCGGCAAACACGTAGTATCTCCCGATGCCGACGATCACCGTGCTCCCGCAGGAAAGAATCCTCACCGTGGAACGGGGAACGCTCCTCCGCGACGCCCTCCAGGCTGCGCGGATCATGCTCGACTACCCGTGCGGCGGAAAAGGAAGCTGCCGCCAGTGCCGGGTGACCGTGGATCCACCGCCCGACTCCGGAAAGGGGCGCCTGAGGGAGATCGATGTTGCCGCCGGGCTTCGCCTTGCCTGCCAGCTGCTGGTTTCCGCGGATTGCACCATCACGATCGCCGATGCGCGCTCGTCGCGACAGCAGTGGCAGCAGGGCCTCCGGGACATGGACATCGAGGTGCCAGCGGAAAGCCCGTCGGTCCGGCGCGTGGAAATCATCCTGCCGGAGCCCCATCTCGGGGATCAGCGCGCGGACTGGGAGCGGCTCGCGGCGGGTCTCGCCGAGCGAGGCATCACCGCGGCCGCACCCGATGCCCCGGCCCTCGAGCGGCTCTCGCGCACCATTCGCGAGAGCGGCTGGCAGTTCGACGCGCTCTGCGAGGAGAACGACCTGGTCGCGATCGGCCGCGCCTCCGCAGGCAGCTCCCTGGGGTTCGCCGTGGACCTGGGAACCACGACCGTGGACCTCGCTCTCATGGACCTGGAATCGGGGAAACGCATCGCGCGCAGCACCTCACTCAATGGCCAGGTCTCGTTCGGCGCAGACGTGATATCCCGCGCCCAGAGCTTCCACGCGGACCGCACGCCGGTGCGCGAAGCGGCCCTGCGCACCATCGACGAAGAAGCGCGCCGGATGCTCGCGGAAGCTGGGATCCCGACCTCCCGCGTCGTGAAGACAGTGGTGGTGGGCAACCCGATCATGATTCACATTCTCAACGACATCGACCCCTGGCAGCTCACGCAGGTGCCGTACGTCCCGCTGATCGCCGGCTCGGTCCGCCGGCAGCCGCAGGACTTCGGCTGGACCTTCCAGGAAAGCGGCTACGTGGAAACGCTTCCGCTCGTCTCGGCGTACGTGGGTGCGGACACGATCGGGATGATCGTCGCGCTCGACCTCGCGGGGGAACGCGCGACCTCGCTGTCCATCGACATCGGCACAAACGGAGAGATGGTGCTGGCGCAGTCGGGAAAACTGCTCGCCACGTCGACGGCTGCCGGTCCGGCATTCGAGGGGGCGGAGATTTCCTGCGGCATGCGGGCCCTGGACGGGGCGATCTACGACGTGTCGATTTCGGGCGATGGCGTGCCGGGGCTCCAGGTCGTCGGGAACGGACTGCCCCGCGGCATCTGCGGTACTGGCCTGATCTCCGGAGTCGCCGCCCTTTTGAGTTACGGGGTCGTGGATTCGACGGGGAGAATCGCGGACCCGGCGGAAGTGGAGCCACGCGCGCTCAGGGAAAGGGTCTTTTCCCTCGGCCGCGAGCCGGCATTCGCCCTTTCAGAGGACCGCGGGGTCTACATCTCCCAGAACGACATCAGGAAACTCCAGCTCGCCAAGGGCGCCATCCGCACGGGAATCGAGACGCTTCTCGAGGTGAGCGGCTTGAGCGCGGAGGAGCTGGATTCCCTTCGGCTCGCCGGCAACTTCGGCGCGGGTCTCGATGCCGGGGCCGCGATGCGCATCGGCCTCATTCCCCCGATGGACCTCGAGCGGGTGCAGGTAGTCGGAAATGCGGCGCTGCGGGGCGCCATCCTCGTCCTCCTGTCGCGCGACCGCTGGCGAATGGCGCAGAGCACGGCACGAAACACCAGGTTCGTCGAGCTGGGGGCCAAGCCGGAGTTCCAGGCACGGTTCATGGATTCGATGATGTTCTGAATGCGCGGCCCGAACGCGCGTGTCCCGGCCCCCGGGAACGCGTCTTTCTGCGGCCTACCTGCGGACTCCCTGCAGGAACCCGCCCCGCGCCGGGCACGAGAACCATCGACCGCTGATCTTCCGCGCCTTTTCCTCCAGGGTTCGATCGATGAATGCTGCATACTCCTCGGGGTCAGCCGCGCCGCACTGAAACCCGTTCGCAACAATCGAGGCGTTCCCGGGCGCGGCAAGGAGCGCCGAGGCCAGGCCCCGGAAGGCTTCGCGGGTCGCGCTGTCTACCGGTCCTGTCGCAGGACCTCCGCAGACGAAGCTCACCACCCCGCTCCCCCGCGCCTGGAACGAGCTCAGCAGCTCCCGTGCGAGAAAAACCGGCCCTTTCGCGTCGTCGAACGCCCGCTCGATATTCGCGCTCGAAGCCTCGCTCAGCGCCCCGGCGGCGGGAAAGAGGGGCTCGACGATCAGCGCCTCGTCGAGGGTCTGCAGCGCGTTGAGCGTGGAGAGCACCACCACCCGCGCTGAAACAGGCGAGCGCCGGTTCCAGGACACGGCAAACGGGTTGCGGACCGGGCCACCCGGGGCCGCGGCGCGATCGGAAACGGCAGATTCTTCCTTCTGGGTCACCGCGGCCGCCACCGCGTAGCCGCGGGTAACGAGCAGCCGCACGAGGGCGGCGCCGAGAGCCGAGTCTCCTTCCGAGACGAGAATTGTTCGCGGCATCCGCCCATACTAACGGCGCGTACAGGCGCGGTCAACGCGGACGTCCGACAAATACGCCCCTGCGCGTCGCCGACAAATACGCCCCTGCGCGTCGCCGACAAATGCGCCCCTGCGCGTCGCCGACAAATGCGCCCCTGCGCGTCGCCGGGCATTGTCAGCCGCGCGGGTTCCCTGTTAGATTCGATTCCGTGAGGTGCGACGGATGAAGGTCGCTTGCGGCCAGATCAACCCCACGATCGGTGACTTCGCGGGCAATCGCGCGAAAGTCATCTCCTTCGCGGAAAAGGCCCGCGCGGCCGGGTGCGCGTTGGCGGTGTTTCCCGAGCTGTGTCTTTGCGGCTATCCCCCCATGGATCTGCTGGAATACGACCGGTTCGTGGAAGAGAACCTGAGAGCGCTGCGCCGACTGCAGGCCGACGCTCCGCGGGGAATCGGCATCGTCGTCGGGTACGTGGACAGGAACCGCTCCCGCTCGGGGAAGGGCCTTCTCAATGTCGCCTCTCTCATCTCCGACGGAAAGATCATCCATTCCCAGGCGAAGACACTCCTGCCGACGTATGACGTCTTCGACGAAGCCCGCTGGTTTCAGAGCGCCGAATCCCGCACGGTAGTGCCGTTCGCCGGAGAAAGCGTGGGCATCGCCATCTGCGAGGACATCTGGTGGGAGGTCGAGACGGCTCCCGGGTTGCGCTATCCCGTGGACCCGGTTGCGGAGCTTCTCGCCGCGGGGGCGACCCTCATCGTGTCCCTCTCCGCATCGCCCTTCTCCCCGGAGCAGCCCGCGGTCCGGCACGAGCTGCTTTCGCGCATCGGGAAGACCGCCGGTGTGCCGGTGGTCTACGTGAACACGGTCGGTGCAAACGACAACATCGTGTTCGACGGACAGAGCATGGTCACCTCGTCGGAGGGAAAGCTCATATTCCTCGGGAAGCCGTTCGAGGAGGAGCTCGCGGTCGTGGAGACTCGATCCCTCGGGCCGGAGGTGCCGCTCCCGAAGGATCCCGTGGCGCAGATCGAGGGTGCGCTCGTGCTGGGCATCAGGGACTACGTCCACAAATGCGGATTCGGCAGGGTGCACCTCGGTCTCTCCGGCGGCATCGATTCCGCGCTCGTGGCCGTGCTCGCCGTGGAAGCGCTGGGTGCGGATCGTGTGGCCGCCTTCGGCCTGCCTTCCCGCTACTCCTCCGAGGGAAGCGTCTCGGACGCGCGCGCCCTGGCTGACGCGCTGGGGATTCCCTTGAAGCTGCTGTCCATCGAGGAGATATTCGGGGCCTTCCTGAAGACCGTCGAGCCGGTGTTCGAAGGAAGAAAGCCGGATATCACGGAGGAGAACATCCAGGCGCGGATCCGCGGGACGCTCCTCATGGCATACTCGAACAAGTTCAATTCCCTGCTGCTCACGACAGGAAACAAGTCGGAGCTGGCGACCGGCTACTGCACGCTGTACGGCGACATGGACGGGGGGCTTGCGGTGATCGGGGACCTGCTGAAGATGCAGGTGTATGCCGTTGCGCGGTTGATCAATGCGCGCTCGCCCCTCATCCCGAACGCCATCCTCACAAAGGCTCCGTCGGCCGAGCTGCGCCCTGACCAGACGGACCAGGACTCCCTGCCGCCCTATGAGACTCTGGACGCGATACTGGAGAAGCACCTGGTGAAGAACCTGTCCGTGGAAGAGATCGCCGCGTGCGGCTTCGACACGAGCCTTGTCCGTTCAGTCATCGCCATGGTGGAGAAAGCGGAATACAAGCGGCGGCAGGCGCCGCCGGTGCTGAAGGTGTCACCCAAGGCGTTCGGAACGGGCCGGCGGATTCCCATCGCACGGAAACTGTTCTAGTCAGCCGGCAGGAGAATCGTGCATCTCCTGAAAGGTCTCGTCGAGAAGCAGCATCGATCGCTCTACGTCGGACTGTTCGCAAACTGCGCGGTCATCGGCGTCGGGATGACGATCGTCGGCGCGACGCTGCCGAGGATGCTCGCCGAGTTCTCCTGGTCGTATACCGCGGCGGGCGCCGTCATCGCCGCGGGTTCGCTCGGCGATCTCGCGTCCAGTTTCACCTGCGGAGTGCTTCTTGAGCGCATCGGTCCGAAAGCCGTCATGGCAGGCGGACTCGTCCTGCAAACGCTCGCCCTGGCATTCTTTGCGGCGACACCCTCGGTCGTGCTGAATTTCATCCTGAGCCTGTTGATTGGTCTCGGGCAGGGCGCCATTGACGTCGCCGTCAGTTACTCGGTCGCCCGGATACAGAAGCGCGGTGAGAGCCACCCGATGAGCATCATGCATTCTGCGTACGCCATCGGTTCGGTTGCCGGCCCCGTCGTCATCGGGCTCATCATTCGGTCGGGTCTCCACTGGCAGGCCGTCTACCGCGGAGTGGCAGGAATCACGGCGCTGATGGGCGTCGTGATGATCGCGTTGCCCTTCCGGCGGATCGCCATGGCGCGAGGGGACGCGACCCCGGAAGTCGAGCCCGGGGGCCCCGCGCGCCGGCCGATGTTCTACCTCGCCGCAGCGATCCTGTTCCTGTATGTCGGGCTGGAGTTCGGATCATCCAGGTGGATCGGGGCGTATTTCGTGAATGTCCTGGGAAGCCCGGCGTCAGTCGGCGCATTCATGGTGAGCGTGTTCTGGATGGGCCTCCTGCTTGGTCGTCTCGGAATTCCTGTCCTGTTTCGAAAGGTCGATCACGGCGTACTCCTGTTGTCGCTTTCGCTCGCGGCAACCGCGTCGGTCGCGTTTTCGATTCTCGTTCGTTCCCCCCTCGTTTCGGGAATCGGTTTTTTCGTTGCCGGGCTCGGATGTTCCGCGATCTTTCCCCTCGTCATGACCATCGTCGGACACTATTTCCGAAAGGGTCAGGGAAAGGCTGTCGGCTTCGCGGCGACGGGCGGCGCTGTCGGCGCGCTGGTGTTCCCTTTCGCCATGGCTTCGGTGTCGGAAGCGGCGGGCCTGAGAAACGGGTTCTGGCTCTACGTCGTGGTCGGACTGGCGATGAGTGCGGTGGCCGCGATGACGGTGCCGATGGTGCGGCGGCGCGAGGGGGAGTGACGGCGTGTTGTGCGATCGGCAATCCGAGGGCTAAGGTGCTCCACGGCTCCAGCCCGAAAACTCCTCCGCGATCCGAAGGCCCGCGAGGACTTCCGTTGCGACTCTCCGGGAATCGACGGGGCCCAGCTTCGTGCCCGACGGCCCCGGGCGGCCCGCACGGCCTTTCCCTCCCGGCCCTGCAGGCGTGACTCCTCCCGCGTTCCAGCGCGTGTGCTGGATGAAGGCGGTTCCGATCGGGACACACCGCGCCGAAGACAGGCAGCTCCGCGCGAGAGTCCGAAGCAGGAATTTCTCCGTTTCACCGGGCGACAGCCCTTCCAGCTGGAGGAGCAGCAGCGCCGTCTCGTGCCCTGCGCACAGCAGCCTCTGGCGCGCAAATGAATCCAGGAGATAGCCCGAGCGGGGAAGCGCAGACTTCCGTTCCGAAGGTTCGTCGTGCACGCGAACCCATGGCACCACCAGGGACGCGAAAAGCCGTGCGCTGTCCGCCGCGCGGGCGCGCGCAGCGGCGGCGCTGCTGACGGGCGGCTCGACAGGCTTGTACCCCCGGCCGCGCATCTCCACGTACAGCCTCGCTGCCAGCAGGGCGCCCGCGGCATCGGAACCCCTGTCCGGGCGCGTGGCGGGCGGCTGGAACAGGTCCCAGCCCAGGCCCGAAAAGCGTCGGACCAGCACGTCGAGGGCTTTCCGGTAGCGATCGTGGCCCGTCCGGACGAACACGCGCGACAGGGGAAAGAAGACCTCCAGCCCGGCAAGGCCGGGCGGGGAATCGGGGAGGACGGCACTGGAGAAGGGCGCGTGCAGCCCGCCGGGCGCGGTCATCTTCCCTTTTTCATCCAGGAAAAAATCGACGAACCGCAGTCCGGCCAGAAAATACTTCTCGTGCGGCCGTCCCTCTTTCGCAAGCTCGTCCGACAGCGCAAGCAGGAGCTCGGCGACACGCGCCGATTGGCCGACGGAGAGCAGGGCTTTGCCCGGCTCTCCGCGCACGCCCCGCCACGTGCCGGAGGGAATGTGGAAGCTTTCGTGAAAGAAACCCCACGGGAGCTGTCCCTTGAGCGCGAAATCCGCCAGCCGAAGCGCGAGCTCGCCGAGGTGCGCATCCTCGGGGAAAAGCCTGCGAAGCGCGCGGGCGCACCCCAGCCCGGCCGCCACGGAGATCCACGGGCTCTCTGGCAGTTCTTTCAGCCCTGCAACCCCGCCATTTTGGTACGCGTGAAGCTTCAGGACACCCTGGATCGCATCCGCCAGGGCGCCGCGGTCGATGCCGTCCAGGACGATCGGCGCAGGCGGGTGAGGGTCGACCCGTTGGACAACCGCGGCCCCGCCCCGCACGGCGATTTCTTCCCGGGAGGCAAAGGAAAAGCACAGGTCGTGCGATCTTTCGAGGCTCCCGGGGGATTCGATGAGCGCTTCCTCCGCGGGCAGCAGGTCACCCGGCTTCGGTCCGATCCGCCCGGCAGGCTCCTCGATCCCCGGAAAACGCATCTCCACGCGCAGCCGCGCCGGCTCGTCCTCCACCTCCGTCCGGGAGATGCCGATGCTCCCGGGCTCATCTCCGCAGGACGCGGAGGGGGAAAAGACGAGGACTCCCCGCTTCCCGAGGGAAAGGAAAAGACTGGAGGGGTAGGTCGTTTTCTCCCCGAAAAAGGAAAGTGCCTCCGACGGGAAACCCCGGGCCGCGCGAAGCCCGGGAAAGAGGCTCGCGAGATCCACGGGGGGCTCGAACTCCGCGTCGATGCTCAAGCGCACGGCCCCCGGGGCTTTCACGGACCACGTCCGGGACAGCGTGATCCCCGCCTCGTCGTCGCTGATCCGGTCTCGGATCTCGCCGAACAGGAAATAGGCGCGCACCTCGTGCACGCCGGACGGCGCACGGTGGACCGCCTTTCCCTTCCGGCCTTTCTCCTCTTCTTCGTCGGGAGACGTGAGGACGATGCTTTCCGCCGGGCGGTCGTGCCCGTTCCAATAGAAGTGGTAGGGGACGGAGAAGATCACGCCGGTGTCCGAGACGATGCTGATGCGGCGTGAGTCGGCCTGAGTCACTTTCATGTTCGACGATTCCTGCCGGGGGATCATAGTACGGGGCGTATGGACTGGCAACCCGGAATCGCCGCCCTTTCGATTGACAGCGGACCGGACCCCCCGTAGGCTGTGGGCACAGTGTCGAAGCCCAAAACGATCTTCGAATGCTCCGGCTGCGGTCACCAGGAGCCGCGGTGGCTCGGCCGATGCCCCGAGTGCGGCACGTGGAACGGTTTTACTGAAGTCCCGGCGACAGAGACGCCCGCGCGCGCAGCCCCGGGTGGCTCGCGGGAGAAAAAGGCCGCGCTGCCGATTCCGCTTTCGTCCATCGAGACGCGCGACGGCATGCGGCTGGACACCGGCATCGCGGAGATGAACCGCGTGCTCGGGGGCGGTCTCATGCGGGGCTCGTCCGTCCTCGTGGGCGGAGAACCGGGCATCGGCAAGTCCACTCTCATGCTCCAGCTCGCCGCGCGCATCGTCACCCCGGGAAGGAGCCTCTACGTCTCGGGAGAGGAATCGCCGGGCCAGCTGCGCATGCGGGCGGAGAGGCTCGCCGTCACCTCACCGCGCATCGAGGTGCTCGCGGAAACGGAGCTTACTGCAATCATGCAGGTGCTGGAACAGGTGAAGCCCGTCCTCATCATCGTGGATTCGCTCCAGACCCTGTACACGCGGGAAGTGAACGCCCTGCCCGGCTCGGTGAACCAGATCAAGGTCTGCACCCAGGAGCTGGTGGAATGGGCACGGACGCGCGGGTCGGGGCTTCTCCTCGTCGCCCACGTGACAAAAGAGGGAGCAATCGCCGGGCCGAAGCTGGTCGAGCACCTCGTGGATACGGTGCTGGATTTCGAGCAGGCAAGCGCGGAGGTGCGCACACTGCAGGCGGTGAAGAACCGGTTCGGGTCTGTCGATGAGATCGGCTTCTTCCGCATGACGGAGAACGGCCTGGCGGAAGTGGCAGACGCCTCGAGCCTCTTCCTCACCCGGCGCGACGGGGAGATCCCCGCGGGCGTCGCGGTGGCGCCTCTCTTCGAGGGATCCCGGGCCCTGCTCATCGAGATCCAGGCGCTGACCGTGCCGGCCAAGAGCGGCATCAGCAGGATCTACTCGGACAGGATAGACTCGGGACGGGTCGCCCGGATGGCAGCGGTGCTGGAGAAGCACCTCGGGCTGCACCTCGCCGAGCACGACATCTACGTGAACGTTGCCGGCGGAATCCGCGTCGCGGAAGTCGGGGTGGAGCTTCCCCTCGCGCTTGCGCTGTACTCGGCCCGGGTCACCGTTCCCCTTCCGGCGCGCATGGCCGTCATCGGCGAAGTGAGCCTGACGGGCGAGGTTCGTCCCGTCCCGGGGCTGGAAAAGAGATCGCGCGCCTGCCGGGAGCTTGGATTCGAGTCCCTCATCGGGCCGGGCGGTGCGGAGGGGCTTCCAACAGACGGCGCGTCGTACACGGGTGTCATGCTCGTGAAGGACGCGGTCCGCGGTGTATTCGGGCCGCGGGTGAGAAGCGGTCGGGCTGAGACGGGCTCTCAGCCGCAGGAATAGCGAAAGGCTTCCCGCCCCGGGGACGGCCCGGTTTCCCCGCCTCGAGCCGGTGGATTACATTGGTCAGGGTACACCGGCATGCACGACGAATCGATCCGCGGTGAGGACCTCGCCCGACGGCAGTGCGTTCCCTGCAGGGGAGGCGTTCCGCCCCTGGACCCTGGTCGGGTCGAAAACCTCCGGCGCCAGATTTCCGCGGACTGGGCACTGGTCGGCGGTCATCACCTCGAACGCGAGTTCAGGGTCAAGAATTTCCGCGAGGCGCTTGCCCTGGCGAACCGGTTTGGTGAGATCGCGGAGAGCCAGGGGCACCACCCCGACCTGCTCGTGAGCTGGGGAAAGCTCCGCGTCACCTTGTACACGCACGCCATCGACGGCCTTCACGAGAATGACTTCATCGTCGCGGCCCGCATCGATTCCCTGCTCCGCTCCGAACACCCCGGCGATTCCGATTGACTCCCTCACACCCCGGACGCCAGGTGCCAGTAGGCGGCGTTCCAACGCAGCTCCTTGCGGAACTGGGCGAGGTCGGTCTTCCCGTCGATGAGGAGGCACTCGATCCCGGCAATGCCGGCGAACTCTTCGAGGTGGCGCGCGGTCACCGCGTAGCTGAACCCCGAGTGGTGGGCCCCGCCCGCGTGGATCCATGCGGCGGCGGCGATCTTCAGGCCGGGACGCGGAACCCAAAGCGCGCGGGCCACCGGCAGCTTCGGCAGCGGCGCATCCGGGGCTACGACGTCCACCTCGTTCACGATCATGCGGAACCTGGTGCCCATGTCGATGATCGTCGCGTTGAGCGCGGCCCCCTTCGCGGCGTTGAACACCAGCCGCGCGGGATCGTCCTTGCCGCCGATGCCCAGGGGGTGCATCTCCAGGCTGGGCTTTCCGTCCGCCAGCGACGGGCAGACCTCGAGCATGTGGGCGCCGAGCACCTTCTGGCCCTTCGGGTCCAGGTGGTATGTGTAGTCTTCCATGAACGAGGTGCCGCCCTTTATGCCGGACGACATGACCTTCATCGCGCGCACGAGCGCCGCGGTCTTCCAGTCCCCCTCGGCGCCGAATCCGCAGCCCTCCGCCATCAGGCGCTGCACCGCGAGACCGGGCAGCTGCGCCAGTCCGTGCAGGTCTTCGAAGGACGTCGTGAAGGCCTGGAAGCCGCCGGACTCCAGGAAATAGCGCATCCCCACTTCGATCCGGGCGGCCTCTCTCAGCGCGGAGCGCTTTGCGCCGCCCGCGCGGAGGTCCTTTGCCATCTCGTACTGCGCGTCGTAGTCGGAGAGCGTGCGGTCGACCTCGGCGTCTGACGCCTCCTTCACGCGAGCGACGAGGTCCCCGATGCCGAAGCCGTTCACGGCGTAGCCGAACCGTATCTGCGCTTCCACCTTGTCGCCTTCCGTCACGGCGACCTCGCGCATGTTGTCGCCGAACCGTGCCACGCGAAGGGTCTGCCAGTCGTGCCAGGCGCAGGCGGCGCGCATCCACTCGGCCAGCTCCTCCTGCACCTCCCGTTCCCGCCAGTGACCGACGATGACCGTGCGCTCCCGGCGCATCCTCGTGCCGATGAAACCGAACTCCCGGTCTCCGTGCGCGGACTGGTTGAGGTTCATGAAGTCCATGTCGATCGCCGACCACGGGATGTCGCGGTTGTACTGCGTGTGCAGGTGCGCGAAAGGCTTCGTCAGCGCCGAGAGCCCGGCGATCCACATCTTCGCCGGGGAAAAGGTGTGCATCCAGGCGACCAGGCCGATGCAGTTCTTCGCGGAGTTCGCCTCACGACAGACCTCCAGGATCGCGTCCGGGGTGGTCACGACCGGCTTGAAGACGACGGTGACCAGTATCGCGGAAGAGGCGGAGAGCTCCCGCGCGATCTCCCGCGCGTGCTCCGCGACCTTGTCGAGGGTTTCCTTCCCGTACAGGCTCTGGCTCCCCGTGATGAACCACGCCTCGCGCTGCTTCAGGTCGATCATGACGTGCTCCCTTCCTTCTTGAAGACGGCCGTGAGGGCCTGCATTGATTCCACGAGCATGCGTTCGAGGTGCCTGTCCGAGTACTCCCGGCCGAGCTTCGGCCCGCTGATCTCGAGGTAACCCGTGACCTCCCCGCAGGGGAAGCGACGGGCGTTCGCATCGATCAATCCCTTCAGCCGCGGGAGCTCGACGATGCCTTTCTTCCGCTCTTCCGGCCCGAACCCGAACGTCGTGTTGAAGATGCGGTCTGTGTTCTTGAAGTGGAACTCCCGCATCCACGGGATCTGCATCTCGAACAGGCTCCAGTTGTCGTGAACGACCCGGCCCTCCGCGTCCGCGATTCCGTGGGAGATGTCCCCGCAGAGCCGCAGCGGCACTGTCGCGTCAGCGTGGGCGTCGTGCCAGGCGCCGAGCTCCTCCAGGATGCCGCGCACTTCTTCGGGCGTGGACGGCAGCTCGAAGAGGCTCGACATCGGCTCCAGGGTGAGCGCCTTCAGCCCGGACGATCTGGCCTTCGCCATGAGAGCCTTCATTTTTTCCCCAAACGTCCGCAGACCTGGTTCCCGGGTCTCGGGCTGATCGCGCAGCACGATGCAGGCGTTGGACCCGACCGATTCGGCGCCGACCAGGGCGGCGACGTGGATCAGGCGCTCCCAGCCGCGCAGGGCAGCGGCATCGAGAAGCGGGTCCGCGTTCGCGAAACCCAGCTCCCGGTGAGAGCTGAACATGCTCGTGATCCTGATTTCCTTCGCCTCTGCCGCGCGCCGCAACTTCCTGAAGTGCTCGTCTTCGGCAAAGAAGACCGGAAACGAGCTGCCCATTTGCAGCCTGCGCACACCGCAGCCCCGCATGAGGTCGAAAAGCCAGTCGAAGCTGTACCGGGATTCGATGGGGTCACTCTTCACTCCAAGGTGCAGGGTCATGGGACGAACACCACCTTGTTGAAGAACTCCCTTCGCCCGAGGATCCGGCGGAAAATGTCCGCGCCCTCGGAAAGGCGCGGCGTGTGGCTCACCAGGCGCGCAATGTCTAGCCGGCTCCCCAGGTGGGAGAGCACGGTCGTCCATTCGTTGCGGGATTCGGGAACCACGCGGGAGTTCCACGTGCCGCGGATCGTCAACTCGCGCCTCAATATGGAAGAAAAGTCCTTCTCCCCGATCTGGAAAGTGCCCCGGATGTTGCCGAGGAACACTACCTCCGCAAACCGGGCGCCGGCCTGGACGGCCTGGAGAAATGTCAGGGGCAGCCCGATCGCCTCCACGACTCGATCCGCCCCCGCGCCGGAGGTTTTCTCCCGGATCTGCTCGACAGGGTCACCGACGCGTGAATCGATCGGGACAAAGCCCATGTCGGATGCGATCGCGAGCTTTCGATCATCGATATCCACGACGAAGACGCGCTCACAACCCCTGAGCCGCATCCATTGTGCGGCCATGTTGCCGATCGGGCCTCCCCCGAAGACGGCCCCGGTATTCCCGGCCTGGATGGTGAGCTTCGCAGTGCCGTGCAGAGCCACGGCGCACGGTTCGGTGAGAGACGCATCCTGCATGCTGACGGCTTCCGGGACAGCGAACAAGTTCGCATCCGGTGCCCAGACCCGGTCGGCAAACGCGCCGTCGCGGCGGGACCCGAGGTAGTCGTAGTCGGTGCACTGCGCGTAGTCTCCGGTCTGGCAGGGAATGCAGTGGCGGCAGGGGATGAGGGGAAAGACAATGACCCGTGCGCCCCGGGCGAACCTGCCGTTTTCTGCCGGCTCCTCCACGATGCCGGAAAACTCGTGTCCCATGATCAGCGGGTAATGGTACGCGGCTCCTTCGAAGCCGCGGTGGAGGTCGGAGTTGCAGATCCCCGAGTAGGCCACCTTCACGAGAGCCCAGCCGGGCCCGGGGCGCACAGGTTCCGGCACGTCGCGGTATTCCACGACGGCGTCCCGTGTCAGGACGAGGGCTTTCATGCGCCCCACCGTAGCGGCTTCTCAGGCGAGGATCAAGACCCGGAGCTGTCTCCCGCCTTCAGAGGGGGCGCTTAGAACTGGAGGCGGATGTTGGCCATGCCTGCCCAGGATCCGCTGAGCAACTCATATTCAGCCCCGACGCCTATCTTCAACCAGAACAAGTTGACCGAGAGTCCGCCAAACACGCGTGTCGCGACACCGTTCGCACTCGCGTTCACACCAAATCCAGGGTTCTGATAGGTGAAGTTCGTACCGTATTCACTGTTTATCTGGTTGATCTGCTGCTGGGTCACGGCAGACCCGTCCACGGTCATTGCGGACTGCAAGCCGCCTCCGGCGTTGGAGATCCCGTAGGAAAGACCTGCTCCGACATAGGGGGTGATGATGAAAAGGTTCTTGCTCAGCTGGATCTTTGCGTCGATCACGTTCGTGCTCCACGCGAACTGCATGGAAGGATTTGTAAACCCTACCGTATGCGGCGTTCCACCAATGTCTACGCTCCCTATGGTAATGGGTCCGCTCAATATCCCCGGCAGTGCTACTTCACCATTCATGTGGGTGAATCCTACGCCCACAGAAAGGCCGGGAGTGAAACCGTGGTCTTTCAGGAGCATGTACCGGACGTCGCCCCCCCAAAGGAGGTAGTCCGCCGAGAAGCTGCCGGAGAACACGTTCGACGGGAGATAGCCGAACTTCAGACCGATGTCGAAAGGAAGGATAAAGCCCCCGATGCGGAGGTCGATCGAGTATGCCGGCAGCGGCACGCCCACGCTGGAAAGGAATCCCAGGTTGGAAGGGACTGTTCCATTAAGATCATTGATTGTCTTGTTGACGACCGAATATGGGATGGTGGCCGCCCCTATGGTCGCGCCGAGCCCGAAATGCGGCAGCTGCCCGATGTACGCATCCGACCAGTTCAGCCCGACGGACGAGTCCAGGGGGAGAGCGCTCGCAACGCCATGGGCAAAGTCCTGGAAGGCCGACTGGAACTCGTCGAACGTATAGGTGGGTGCTGCGAACGCTCCGGTGGCAATGAAAAGAATCATCAAGGCAATAAGAAGGCGTTTCATAAGCTCCCCCTTGTTCAGGATGGCACTATTTTCAGCATATCACTCTCCGCCGAATAAATCCGTCACGAAGGCGCCGCCCCAGGATGCCTGCCGTGTCTTCGCGCCTCTTGTTGAAATACGCGCCGCGGCTATACTGAGCCCTCCCAGGGAGTGACTGATGAAAGCAGCCGTGATGGAAGCACTGAACTCGATCTCCACGAAGGACGTCCCTGAGCCCGCCTGCGGCGACGACGAGGCTGTCCTCGAAGTGAACGCCTGCGCAGTGTGCGGTTCCGACATCCGCATTTTCCATTTTGGCAATGACCGGGTGAAAACACCGGCCGTCATCGGCCACGAAATCGCCGGGCGGATCGTGAAGACAGGCCGCGCCGTCACCCGGGTGAAAACCGGTGACCGCATCGCCCTCGGGGCAGACGTGCCCTGCGGAGTCTGCCGCTGGTGCACGAGCGACATGGGCACCAACTGCGCCATCAACTACGCCATCGGCTACCAGTTCCCCGGCGGGTTCCAGGAGCGCATGGTCCTCAACTCCACGACGCTGAGCTATGGTCCGGTGACTCATATCCCGGACAGCCTCAGCTTCGCGGAAGCTGCGATCGCAGAACCCCTCGGCTGCGCCGTGAACGGACTGGAGCTCGCGCGGTTCGGCATCGGGAAAAGCATCTGCATCATCGGGTTGGGTCCCATCGGGTGCATGATGCTGGAGCTTTCCCGCGTCTTCGGCGCTTCCCGCGTGTTCGCGGCGCAGAGGTCGCGAGCCCGGCTGGACATGGCGCGGCAGTTCCTTCCCGAGGCCCGTTTCATCGCCACCGAGGAGGAAAACCTCGTGGACACCGTCATGACTGAGACCGACGGGCAGGGAGTGGACCTCGTGATCACGACGGCAGGAAGCGTGCAGGCCCACGAGGACGCGATCCGCATGGTCGCCCACCGTGGGTACGTGAACCTGTTCGGCGGGCTGAAGAACCAGCCGAAGCTCACGATCGATTCCAATCTCATCCATTACAAGGAGTGCTTCGTGATGGGCAGCCACGGCTCCCTGCCGCGTCATCATCGCCTTGCCGTGGAGCTCATCGCGAAGGGCGCGGTGCATGCGAAGAAATACGTCTCCGCGATGTTCCCCCTGGAGAAGACGGCGGAGGCCTTCGCCTTCCACGAATCCCGGGCCGGACTGAAGGTCGTCGTGGCGCCGCACGGGGAAAAGGCGGCATGGGCGTGAGCGCGGTCCGCATCGCCCCCTCGATGATGTGCGCGGACTTCCTCCATCTCGCCGATGACCTGGAAGCCCTCCAGGCGGGGGGCGCGGACTACCTGCACGTGGACGTCATGGACGGCAGCTACGTGCCCAACTTCACCCTGGGTCCCGATTTCTGCAGATCACTTGCGCGGGGATCGAAACTTCCGCTGGACATCCACCTCATGGTGGAAAACCCCGAGCGCCACGTCTCGTCTTTCGCCGCCGTCCCGGGGAGCATCATCTCGATCCACCCCGAGACCACGCGTCACCCCCTGCGCACTCTCGACCTGATCCGGAGCCTCGGTGCACGCGCGGGCATCGCCATCGATCCCGCTCTCCCGATCGCGTCGATCGTGGAATTGCTTCCGTCGGTGAGCCTCGCCTGCGTTATGACGGTGAACCCCGGCTACGCGGGTCAGAAGCTCGTGCCCACCACCCTCGCGAAGGTGCGGGAGCTCGCCGATCTGGTGAAGGCGCGCAGCCTGGAGGTGGAGATCGAGGTGGACGGGAACGTGAGCTGGGAGAATATCCCGCGCATGGTCCAGGCCGGCGCGCAGGTGCTCGTGGCCGGAAGCTCCTCGCTGTTCGACGGGACGGGAAGCATCCGCGACAACCTTCTCCGCATGAGGGGCCTCATCGGCAGGGAGTAGCCCGGCTGCGCGCGGCTCTACGGGTCTTTCAGCCGAAGACCGAGAAGAAGCGCTCGAAGAACCGGCCCCTGTCCACCGATACCGCGACTTCGTGCCTGCCCGAGGCCGGATCCACGTCCCAGTGCGTGACGCCGGCGAGACGCCTGCTCTCCAGCTCCACGTCGACCGTGCCTCGCACGAACCTGCACAGCGCCTCGTCGAAGACGACTGCCGCCGCCAGCGGGTCGTGGAACACGATCGCGTCTCGATGCCGGGCCCAGACCTCCGCGAAATCGAGCACGGGCTTCAGAAGCGGGCCCCGGAACCTTTCGCGCACCTCGTCCATCCCGAGTGAGAGCTGGGTTGTGACATCGAGCCCGACCGTTCGATGAGCGGCAGCCCGATGCGCGTACACGATGGCCGCCGCATGCGGGTCCAGCATCGCGTTCCACTCCGCGGGACCCCGTCCCGAAACGCGATTGGAAAAGAGTCCGCACATCGACACCAGGCCCTTCAACAGGAGCGGAATGCCGGGGTCCATGCTGAAGAGAAGGGCGACGTTCGTGAGGGGGCCGATCGTAAGCAGAACGATCTCGCCGGGATTCGCCCGGATCGTCTCCCGGAGGAATTGCACCGCCCGGCCCGGGGGGAACGCCGTCTCATGCGGCCACCTGTCCAGCGCCGCGCTCTGCGGCGCCAGCGTCTGCTTCTGGGCCACCAGGAGGGGATGTTCGGATCCCGGGAAAATCGGGATCCTTCGACCGGCAGCGCGGCACAGCGCGTCCGCGAGCTGTGCGCGCTTCTCCGATTCACCCGTCACGGTCGTGATACCCTGCAGCTCGCATTCCTCGTGCGCCAGCAGATACGCCAGCGCCACGGCATCGTCGATGTCGCTCCCGATGTCGGTGTCCAGCATGACTTTCGTGCTCATCCCCCCGCACCCTTCATTGCTTCGGCTCCTTCGCCGCCCTGCTGCTGCGAAGGCGGGCGATGTAGAGATACGCGGCGAGCTCCGGGTCCAGCTTCCCTTCGCCCGCGATTCCCGTGAAGCGTCTCTTCATCCCCGCCTTCTCCTCCGCGCGGGCGCGGGCAACGGCGCCGGTCAGGTCCTCGGCGGAGAGACCGCCTTTCCCGCGAACCGCGCGCAGCCGCGCGGCAAGCCGGGCCAGCAGAGCGCGGGGTGCGACGAGCCGCCGCGCGGCAACGTCCATCACGAAAAGCAGCAGCGCGGCCAGGAAAAGGTATCTCCCGGCGCCGTTGCCCGCGCCCGCCGATTCGGGTTCCCGCTTCAGCAGGGCGGCAATGCCCGCCCCGTCATCGCCGGACGAAATGACCCTGCCTCCTGTTTCCGCTGCCAGGCGGTCCAGCAGCGTCGTGTTGATCCCGCGCATCCGGTATTCCTCCGAGTACGGGATGTTCATACCGATTGTCACGGGCGCGAGTGTGGTGCCGCCGGATGCCGCCGAGAGCGTGAGGATGTAGTCCCCCAGCTCTTCGGCAGCGAGATTCGCCTCATACAGTCCCGGACCGGTCTGGTGCACGGGGATCTCCACCCGTGCACCGCCGGGGCGAATGAGTATACCGCCGATGTCCAAGCCGTTCACGAAAGCCCCGAGGGGGTCGTGCGCGTCCACCGTGATTGTCGCCGAGCCCCCGCCCGCCTCCATCCGGGGGTGCAGGATGTCGGGACCTGCAGGCCTCTCGATCCAGCGCACCAGTTGCGCGGCAAACCGGGGAAACTGGTCCCAGGCGAGAAATCCCGCGCTCCACCGGCCGCTGAAGTCCGACGTAAACGCCGCGGTGCGGCCCAGCCCGGACCGCCACGCGGCCAGGAGCGGCGCATCGTAGAGCGCGGAGAGCACCTGCTCGGCTCCCGGCTTCAGGTAGGTGAGCACGAAGCCCTGCAGGCCGGGCATGTCGCCGAGCGAAAGGCCCCGCATCATTTCCGCCGCGGAGACCACGCGGGGAAGGAAACCTTTCTCCACGAAGAGCCCTCGACTCGCCAGGGTCGTGTCGGTGAGGAAAATGCCGGGCACATCGCGCGGGTCGCTCGTGGCGTAGGTGCGGCCCCCGCCCCATCGGGCGATGTGTGCCAGGAGATCCGCGTCGGCGTCCTCTCCGACGGCCACGGTGGAGACGGTGATGCGGTGACGGACCATCCTGTCCACGAGGCTCTTGAAGTCCGCGGGATCCGTGAGACCATCCGTGAGAAGGATGACGTGGCGCAGGGGAGACAGCGACCCGGAGAGGGCGCGATCCGCTTCTTCCAGCGCGGGATAGATGAGCGTTCCGCCTCCCGCGGTCAGGGTCGCGAGATCGGCGGCGATCTTCTGCGCATCGCCCGCACGGGTGAGCGGCACGGCCCACTGCCAGTCCGCGTCGAAGGCGATGACGCCAGCTTTGTCGAAGGGATTGAGGGATTCGATCGCGGCCAGAGCGGCGGACTTCACGACGTCCAGCTTTGTTTCCCCGGTGGGAACGGTGGCCCCCATGCTCCCGGACTTGTCCACGACGAGAACGAGGGACAGGCCGGGCACGTCCAGCTCCGATTTCGCATCCATGTCCACCGGCAGGATCCGCTCGATCGGCGTCTTGTAGTACCCGCCCGCGCCGAAGCTGGAGTCCCCGCCGGCCATGAGGAGCCCGCCGCCGGCGTCGCGCACGTACCGGGCGATCGTGTCCATCTTCTCCGTGGAAATGGCGTACCCGGGCACGTTGTCGAGTATCAGCGCGTCGTAGGGCAGGTAGCCCGCGAGGGTGCCCGGAAGCGCGGCAGCCGGGCGCCTGGCCGCCACGATGCCCTGGGCCGCGAGCGCGGACAGCAGCGAGGGTGAGCTCCTGCCGGGTTTCGACACGTAGAGCACCTGCGGCATTCCGCTCACCTCGACGAACCGGCGGTTGTGGTTGTTCTGCGGCACGGCGTCGCCCGGCGCCTCCACCACGGCGTCCCACGCGTGCAGGCCGCGCTCGGAGAATGAACCGGTGAACGGCACGGCGTTCTCCCCGGGCGAAAGCTGCACCGCGCGGCTCCCTACCGGGACCTCGTCCCGCAGCAGCGTGACCACGGCGCCGACCGGGCTCCGGCTCCGCAGCATGACGGTGACCTCGTGGGCCTCGCCTTGCCTGACCCGTTGCGGCGCGCGAACCTCCTCTACCGAGACTTCGGTCCCGCCGGCGGGCGCGCCAATGGGGAACGGGAAGATGCGGGCGCCCATGGACTTCGCTACTGCGGCGGCCTCATCCGCGCTGCCCCGGTTCTCGTTTCCGTCAGTGAGGAGAACAATCCGCGCTGCGGCCCCTGCGCCGGACGGGGCGCCCGCCTGCGCCAGCCCGTCCTGGAGTGCGGCACCGATATTGGTGACCTCCGGATCGACATCCCCGTAATCCTTCGGCACCGGCAGGCCCTGCTCCAGAGTCTCCGTTTCCGCCCGCGCGCCGAAGCGAAGGAGGACCGCCGAATCGCGGCTCCCGAGCCTGCCGCGAACCGTCTCGACGAACCGGATCGCGCGCTCCCGCTCGTCGGCGGGCACGCTCCGGGACTGGTCGAGCAGGAACACGATCGATAGCCTGTCCGAGAAGCGCGCGAGCCCGAAACCTGCCAGTCCCATGACGAGCAGCAGGAGCGCGGCCGATCGGAGCACGAGAAAGACGCCGGCGCGGCGCGCGCTCAGCATCTCCGCCGGACGCCGGGAGGAGCGTACGGTGAGCAGCACCAGGGGAGGAAGGGCCAGCAGGGCAAGCAGCCACACAGGGGAGTGGATGCTCATTCCCGGAGCCTCCCGGGCCTCCTCAGCCACGCGATCCATTCCAGCAGCATGAGCGCGAGGGCCGCGGCAGCCAGGCCTGCCCCGACCGGCAACGAGACACCGGCCGGCGCGCCGTTCGCCGGGGCAGCCCGGCGTGGCGCGTGAAATCGAGGGGAGATGTCGGTCGTGGCGTCGTCGGCCAATGAGACGGCGAACTCGCCCGATGACGCCCCTGATTCCACGCGGTAGAAGCCCGTCTCGTCCGTGTCGAAGAACATCGTCGACGAGCCGGCGGAACCCAGGCGCACCGGGCGGCCATCGGGCTTCACGATGATGGTATCCGCCGAGCTGCCGGTCGAGACCAGGCGTGCACCTCCTGCCGGGATCTGGTCCGCCTGGGCCTCCAGCCAGCCGGGGAAGAACCAGGAAAGCGCATTGGCCAGGAGAATGGGGAACCCGGGCCGAAGCGGCAAATCCGATCCCCCGGGGTCGAAGGCCACGATGAGGGCCTTCACGCCGGCGTGATCCCATGTGAGCACAAGGGGCGACGTCCCCGAGGCGGCCAGCACGGAGAAGCCCGGTCCGGGATCCAGGTCGAGAGCCTGCCCGATCGTCACCCCCGCCAGGGAGACGGCGTCCAGGAGCGGGTCGGTCCGGCTCCATCCCGTCACGGGAGGCACCCGCAGGCCCCCGCGAACCCGAAGCGGGAGGTTCGGGTGGACGGCCGCAAAGAAGATGAAGTTGCCCCTGCCGATTTCGGGCGGCTGTGCCCCGACGAACACGGTCACGTCGTCCGCGGGCTCATCCGCGGTGCTCGCTCTCCATGGCACCGGCTCCTGCACGGTCCGCACCGCGACACCAGGGAGGGCAGTCAACGCTTTTTCGACGAACCAGGGCTGCGGACCGACAAGGCGGACCTGGACGCGCCGGGCGGGAGCGAACACTGCGTAGGCCCGATCGTCGAGCGGAAATGCGTCGCCCATCTGCAGCTCTGCTTCCACCCGTCCCGCAATGGGTCCGTTCCACGGGAGGCTCACCGTGCCGCGCTGACCCGGCCCGAGGGGAAGTGTCCGGGAAATCACGACCCGGCCGCCTGCGCGAACGGTGAGAGGCACGGCGACCGGCGCGCGCCCTGCGTTGCGCACTGCGAGAAAAAACTCGTAGGGCGCGCCGCCGACGGCGGTGCGGCGGAAGGCCATCCGGGTGATGCCGACGTTGTCCTGGGCCGTGCCGACGATGTCCACCCGGATCCACGGGAGCGACGTGTCGACCCCCGGCAGCTCGTCGAAGGTTCCATCCGTTTCCACGATCACCTGCCCGCCGCGGCGCGGATCGCGCAGGGACATCGCGAAGATGACACTCGACGCCACGTCGCCCGGCTCGTCGGTGGGACGGGAGTCCTGTATCGCGCGGCGGAGGAGCGCCCGGTCCTGCGTAAACGCCGAAACGAGCCGGGGGCCCCGGGCCGCGAGCACGACCGCCATGCGCGCCCCTCCCCGGAGGCTCGCGGCGATTGCAAGCCCGCGCTCCCGCGCTATGTCGAACCGCGTCCGGGCGCCCTCGCGCACCTGCATGGTCGCCCGTGCGTCCAGCACGAGAATCACGTCTCCCCAACTGGCCTCGCCGGAAAGCAGGATGCGGGGCCCCGCGAGCGTCACGGCAAGCGCCGCGACGGCGAGCAGTTCGAGCAGCAGCACAAGGCTCGCGAGGAAACGGCGGAACCGCGTCCCGGTGCGGCGCTCCTTCGGGATCTCGCTCCAGAACAGGAGTGAGGAGACGGGCGACGACCTCCATCGGAGGCTCAGGGCGTGGAGCAGGACCACCAGCGGCCCGAGGAGGAGGAGAAAGAGCCAGGCCGGGGAGGAAAAGCTCATCGCCGGTGAAGGTGCGCGCCCTGCCGGAGGTAGCGCAGCACGACGTCCTCGAAAGGGACGACGGTCGCGGTGCGCAGGTACTCGATGCGATTCTTCAGGCAGAAGTCCTCCACCTCCCGGAAGAACGCCGCGACACTCGCACGGTAGGCGGTGCGCAGGCTGCGGTCCACGACGAGAGAGAGGGTCTGTCCGGTCTCCATATCCGACAGCCTGAGCGCGCCCTCGGTCCCGGGGCTGATTTCTTCACTGTCGAGAACCTGCACGAGCACGACGTCGAAGTCGTGGAACCGCAAGGCCCTCAGCCCGCGCCGGTACCCCTCTCGCGAGTCGTCGAGAAGGTCCGAAATCACGATGGCCAGCCCGGGATTGCGCGAACGCCGGGCGTACTCCTCCAGCGACTTCGCGATATCTGTCCGCCCGCCGGGCTGCAGCCCGCTCATGTAGTCCATCAGGTGGAAAAGCTGCGCCCGGCCGCGCCGCGGAGCAAGGGCGCCAGCGAGGCCACCGTGTGCGGCGGCCGAGATGGATTTGGCGCCGCCAAGCCCTGCCGCGAACGTCGTGACGCCGACGCGGTCCAGCGACCCGATGCCGATGTACGCGAGGGCCGCCGCCAGCCGGCGGGCGTAGTCCAGCTTCGGAGGGGAGCCGTACGACATGGAGGCGCTGGTGTCCAGGAGCAGGTGCACGGTCAGATCTTCTTCCTCGGCGTACAGGCGCACGAAGAGCCGGTCCAGCCGGCCGAAGATTCCCCAGTCGATCGCGCGGAAATCGTCCCCGGGCTGGTAGGCGCGGTAGTCGGCGAAGTCGAGGCTCGTTCCGCGGCGGACCGATGTATGCGCTCCTCGCTGCTCCCCCCGGTAGATGCGGCGGGACGTGAAGGCAAGCGATTCGATCTTGCGGAGAAACTCCCTGTCGAAGAGGGCAGTGTCCATCAGTCCCCGCCTGCCGTCCCGCTCCGCGCACCGCCGCCGCGCCCGGCGGACCCGGTGTCGGCACGCGCGAGCACTTCGTCGATGATCAGCTCCGGGGTGACCCCCTCGGCTTCGCCCTCGAAATTGAGCAGGACGCGGTGCCGCAGCGCCGGGCGGGCCGCGGCTCTCACGTCGTCGAACCCCGCGTTCAGTCTCCCGTCGAAAAGCGCGTTGGCTTTTGCGGCCAGGACGAGGCTCTGGGGCCCCCGGGGGCTCGCCCCGTACCGGACGAACCGGGAAACCAGGTCTGGCGCATCGGCCGCGCCGGGCCGCGTCGCCAGGGCGAGATGAATCGCGTACTCGCGGACGTGCGCCGCAAGGGGCACTTCTCGCACGAGCGCCTTGATCCGGCGGACGCCCTCCCCGTCCAGGATGCGGGAAAGGGGCGCCGTCGGGCCGCCCGTCGTGCGTTCGATGATCGCGGAAATTTCCTCCGCGGACGGGTAGCCGAGGTCGAGCTTGAAAAAAAACCGGTCCAGCTGGGCTTCCGGCAGGGGATAGGTTCCTTCCATCTCTATGGGGTTCTGCGTCGCCAGCACGATGAACGGCGGGTCGAGCGGATAGGTCGTGCCGCCGACGGTCACCGTCTGTTCCTGCATGGCCTCCAGGAGAGCGGACTGCGTCTTGGGGGTCGCCCGGTTGATCTCGTCCGCGAGCACGATGTGCGCGAACACCGGCCCCTTCTGGAACCGCACCTGGCGGCGCGTTTCCGTTCCCGCCCCGGGAGCCTGCGTCTCCTCCGGGATGAGCACGTTTGTGCCCACGATGTCCGCGGGCATCAGGTCAGGGGTGAACTGGATCCGCGACGTCTCGAGATCGAGGACCTGCCCGAGGCACTTCACGAGCGTCGTCTTTCCCAGCCCCGGCACGCCCTCCAACAGCGCGTGGCCGCCGCAGAAGAGGCAGACCAGGATGTCGTGGACCACCCCTTCGTGCCCGACGATCGCGCGCCCGATCTCGGCCCTGAGCGCGCGCACCGCGCCGCTCGCCCACGCTGCCTGTTCCCGTGCGTCCATGACCGCTCCCTACTTCGAAATGCCGATGGCGTCGAAGTACCTCTTCACGTAGCCTCTCAGCTTCAGCGGAACCTCGTCCCGGGCCAGCGCGCTCTCCGC